>CALWVA010000050.1 GCA_944384875.1 uncultured Clostridia bacterium | reverse complement strand
GTCTCTTGCCTTTGCTATTGCCCGTAAAGTATATTTCAATGTTGTTTTAAATTACTGCCTTATGTGGCGTTAGCATTGAAACGGCTCTGTTTTTTAGTATAGAAAAATTACGCTTTGGTGTTTATGTAGATTATTCTATATTGCTAGCAGGTTTAATTACGAACTACGAGAAGGTGGGGGGAATTATCTGTTTTGTTAAAAGTGGAAGAATGCGATAGAGTATTCAGAGAGATAAATTCAGGGGATGTTTATAGTAAAAAAATAGTGGGGTATGATCTATAAATTTGTTATGGGAGGTGGACACACAATAGATAATATAGTAATGTGGCGCTTAAATGTTACTAAAATATAAAAATAAATACGAAAATGTATTGGAATACAAAAAGTATTTGGTATAATTTTTTTACAAAGGAGGTCTAAAGCATGACTGGAAAAGAAATTGTAAAAGAAATTATGTCGCTGCGTAAATAGAGTCAATCTAAATAGCAGGTGAAATGGGGAAAAGCCAAACAAACATTATGGGATATCTCAATCGAGAAAAAACGCAATGAGACTTGATTTTTTTTATAAAATGGTTGAAGCAATGGGGTGTGAGGCCGTTGTAAAAGATAAAATGAGCACAAATAAGGAATGGGTTGTGAAGATTCCCTGAAAAAAATTATAAAGTAATAATATCCCAATTTCAGATGAAATCAATCAGAGGTGATTTAATGATTTACGGATATATGTGTATCAACCAAATGGCAAACTTATGATGGAAATAGCCTGGAAGCGCAGGAAGCGGCGTTGAAAGAAGCTGTAGCTGAAAAAATATATTACGATTCATACACTGGGAAAACAACAAATCGTCCGGAATTCGACAAGCTGAAAGAACAGTGAATATGGCGCTCGTTTTGAACACCCGAGCCGTTTCAAACTGTACAGCGTCGACGCTAAAGACTGAACACTAGCGTCGGCAGGGTTGTACATTGACAGGCAAAACGAATGGATGGTATCATAATAATGCTTTTAGCCGTAGCGGAGGATAAGGCAACGCTGAGGAGCGACCTGAGCGCCGTATACGGGATTTAGCGGGAAGGGTGACACCATGCCACACATGGGGATCGCTCTTCTTTTTTGTTTGTCATAGCCATCACTCTTCCCGGAAAATCTTAATGCGTTAAACCTATGACCGACAAAGTCGGTCAGGTTCGGGGCGAGTCTCCTGTAAAGAACTCTAAGCGCCGGCCGAGGCTCAGAGCCCGATGAGCCGAAGGCTCCTTAATCCATCGGAGTTTGAACGCCTTTGCGTTTACGCATAGACTCTTTGCATTCAATTACAATAGAATATGAATCGTGCACGATGCGGTCACAGATTGCATCGGCAAGAATAGGATCGCCAATCTTCTCTCTCCAGCCCGGCACATCGAACTGTGAGCAGAATATGGTAGAAGCATTTTTGTATCTTGCTTCAGCAATTTCAAGTAAGTCTCTTGCTTCAGTTTCCTTGAGCGGATAAAGTAACCATTCATCAAGTATTAGAAGCGCTGGAGTTTTGTATTGCTGTATAACCTTACGGTAAGTGCCATTTTCACGTGCTATGGCTAACTCCGTAAGCAACTCTGGCAGTCGAACATATCTAACTGACAGAAACTTGCGTATTGCAGATGTGCCAAGTGCACATGCGAGATATGTTTTACCGCTGCCTGTAGCACCAAGCAACAAAATATTGTGCCTTTCGGATATGTAGTCGCAGGTTGAAAGACGAGCAATTTGCGCAGGGTCCAGATTGCGGTCAGTATGGTACTCAATATCTTCTACGCAAGCACTCGGGTCGGAAAACTTTGCTTTTTTGAATAACCTCTTCAAATGGTTGTTTTTTCGTGAAGTCCACTCCTGATCAACGAGCAGGCCGAAACGATCTTCAAATGAAAGCACTGAAATATTTTGATCGGTCAATTGTTCCTTGAATGCCCGGGCCATTGCGGTGAGTTTCATTTCTTGTAATTTGTTAACAGTATTTTCTGTAAGCATTAATTTTTCCTCCCTCTGTAATACTCGTCACCACGGGTAAAGCCGTATTGAGATGACGCGCTTTTCGGCGGCTCTTCGACCACAGGCATATCCTGCCCGGACGATAAGATTGCTTGTATGTTTTTAAGGGAGGGACGTGGAGTGAATGTCAATGCCTTTTTGCAAGCATTTTCAAGCCGTTCTGCAGAGTATTTGTCCGCCAACTTTAAAATGCCCATACAGGATTTGTAGCCCTGTTGTTCCACCTTGTATCCGCTGAGAATAGCCGAGATGACTATTTTCGTATTATTTCCAACCTTGGATGCCCAACGTTTGAATCTTTCACCGTTCCACTGTATGTATTGCTGATGGTTCGGTGGCATGTGGGATTCTGTTGTGCTGTACTGATTGGCTCTGCCGTAAAGTCTTGGATGAGAACAGATACGGTTACCGTCAAAAAACACCTCAATGGTGGATTTCGTAATGCGTACATCCACTTTCTGCTTGATGTATTCATATGGCACGGAGTAGTTTTGCTTATCTACTGAGATATGGTAATTTGGACCTACTGTGGCTATCTTCCATTCAGATAACTCAAAAGGTCTTTCGGGAAGCGGAGAAAGGAACGGCTTCTCTTCTTTAAACGCTGTTGCACGGCTACCGTCTTTCTTCTGAAACGGCTTGTGGTTAAAAGCATACAACCGTTCAAAAATTGCTTTGTTCAGTTCATGCAAAGATAAAAAGCGCCTGTTACGAAGTGCACCGATAATGAAGTTTGAGATTACACCTACGGTACCTTCCACCATGGCTTTGTCCTTTGGTGAACGCACTCGGCACGGAAGTATTGCGGTACCGTAATACTCTGCCATCTCGCTGTATACTTTGTTTAGCGTGACTTCGTTTCTGCCATGACTGATAACGCCGGTCTTCAGGTTGTCGCATTGCAGGATTTTAGCTACGCCTCCATAGTACCGAAACGCGTTTACGTGCGCGGCTATCCAGCATTCTTGATTCATTAAGAAGAATGCTTCTACATACGCATATCCACTATACGGCAACGATGTCACAAACACATGCGCCGGGATTGCTTCACCGGTATCCGTGTCAATGACGGTCGCCGTATCTCCAGCCCAATCCACCTGCATAATTTCACCGGGTTTGTGATTCAAATGCATAGTTGCATTGACTTTCACGGCATAATCCCGATAGTGCTTTTTAAATTGTGTCAATTGGTATGGCAATTCTCCTGCGGCACTGCATTGCTCGCAATATTCAAGCCACAACAAATTGAGAGTTGTTCCTGAACGTTGCAGTTCCTTGTGGACATACTCATAATCCGGCATTTTGTACCCTGGCCGTGTCTTTTCACTTGGGAACAGTAACTCGGCCAGCTTTCTGTCAGATAGGTCTTCCGGTAAGGGATAACAGATGCCTTTTTCTTCGGCAATGCCCAAAACCTAAATAACTGTTGTTCTGGAGCAGCCTACACTTTGAGCAATTTGTGTTTTGTTCAATCCCAAGTTGCTCAACCTTAGGATCTCACGGTAATTGGTCATAATGATGACCTCCTTTATGTTATTCACACTTTTGTGTGTAACAACATTATACCGCGTGCTTTTTCTGTACAGTTTCAAACGATGGTACTGTACAACCTTTAGCGTCGCTACTGTTCAACTCGTGCGGCCGTGGTGTTCAATCTCATGCGCCGTATTCAAACAGCTTTCTTCCGGAGATAAGCTACTTGTTACAAAACTAGATAGATTTGCCAGAAGCGCAGCGCAAGGCAGCCAATTGATAGAATCACTGATAGAAAATGGTGTTACAGTCCATGTGTTGAACATTGGAATTATGGATAATACACCAACAGGGAAGCTCATACGAAACATTATGCTTAGTTTCGCAGAATTTGAGCGGGATATGATCGTTGAACGCACTCAGGAAGGTAAAGCGATTGCCCGGGGAAAAGGACTTCGAGTGGATGGACGGCCGAAGATAGATATCTCGACAGATATTTTACGAAAATTCCTGAAAAAACAAAAAGACGGACTATTGACTGTAAAAGAATGTTGTGAAGAACTTGAAATTTGCCGTTCGACGTGGTATAATCTTACAAAAGAATTATCATAAACTGAAATACGCGGTTGCATGTCTGGTTATATCTGTCTATAATGATAAAGTGAAGGGAGGTGCCCAATGAGGAAAGAGCGGAGCGGGTGTTTTCTGTGGGTTATCTTGTGGATTATACTATTACCCATCGGGATTATTTGGGATTTATTGAAACGAATTAAATAAAAGGGGATAGTAGTTATGTTTAAAAAAAATATAATTTTATTGGTGATCACAGTTTTATTGTTTGTTGTATCTTGCGGTTGCGGATACTCTAATGATAATGATAGTGATACTATTGCGGATACTTCTAATAATGCGTCAAAAACAAATAATAGTTCTATGCAAGTAACGCTTCAACCCGATAATGAATATATGATTATAAGTGATATTGATACGTCAGAATGTGAACAGGCTGACGGATATTTTTCTGGATTTATTACTTTTAATTCTAAAACTACTCAGAAATATGTAGACGAGTATAATGATTATTTTTACAGGCAAATTTATTTTGGTTTTTACAGTGAAGACGGAGAGCTGATCGGCGATGAAATAGCACAAAATAATTATGTCTATAGTAGAGAATATACTTCAGAAGAAAGCGCATATGTTATGGTTTCCAGTACTAAAGATGTATTTGAAGTAAAAGTTTTAAAAATTGTTCTTGAAAAACCCGATAATTAAACGTCATAGATTTAGGACATAATTGAGGTTAAATTAAAACGGTTTCAATGGTGTATCTTATGATATACAAGATGGTTGATACGGGTGAAGTATACAGAAGTATTGGATTCAGAATTTGCAATAACAGCAACAATAAATAAAAGAATTTAGTATGGCGCATGATTGCGAGAGTTTGAAACTCACGTAGTCATGCGCTTTTTGTTTGGAGGTAATCATGGAAGAGCTGCTTTTAAAAATTCTTGAAAGAATACAGGAAGAGCAATTTTCGTTTCTCGGTTTCGAAGATTTGTATCACATGGGCTTGGAAGCCATGAAAACAGATTGCAAGCTGGGAGTGAAATATCTGAAACTTCTATCAGATGAATGTGAGAAGGTAATGCAAAAACAACACTTGCAGGAAAACGAAATTAAAAGAGCTGTTTGCTCTACATAAAAAGTTTTGCTTGCTGCCGCACCATATGATTTCGAGAGTTTCTGTTATATGTTGAATGGAACAGAGAGCCGGAAAAAGTTTTATTCGCCGCGTCGAAATGTATTACGTATTGAATGAGAAAAAGGTTTCGTGGCAGAATCAGGTATGTTTGTATAATGTTGATTTATAATTTATATAACATTGATATTTCATGTCGTTTATTGTTGGTTAAAATGTATTTGAAAAAACCCACTGACCGCTTTAAATACAAAGCGGTCAGTGGGTTTGAATTTAGTGTTTGTTTACAGATTACAATTTAATGAGTGATAGCCTGTTCAGTATCTTTATCAAAGATATGGATTTTACGAGGCTCCAAAGCGATTTTAATCGTATCGCCTGATTTCGCAGTAGTTGATGGATCAACTCGAGCGATCATATAATGGCCTTCGCTGTTGAAATATAGATAAGTCTCAGCGCCCATCAACTCAGTGATTTCGATATTTGCGTCAATTACACCTTCGGCAAACTCTTCAACCAGTTTCGGTTCGTCATGAATATGTTCTGGACGAATGCCCATAATAACTTCTTTATCTACATAGGGATCCAACTGGCCTTTATCATTTTTCTCGGCCGGCAGTTTGATCTGGAATTTAACACCCAACCGGCGTTTAGTATCTTCAGAACCAAACTCTACGTAAAAATCATTTTCTTTTTTAATAATTTTAGCATCTACGAAATTCATCTGCGGTGTGCCAATGAAGCCAGCGACAAATTTATTGACCGGCAAATCATACAGATGTTGCGGCGTATCAACCTGCTGGATGACACCGTCTTTCATAACGCAGATGCGGTCGGCCATCGTCATAGCCTCGGTCTGGTCATGGGTAACATAAATAAATGTAGTACCCAGTCTCTGATGCAGCTTGGAAAGCTCGGTCCGCATTTGGGCGCGTAACTTAGCATCAAGGTTGGACAGCGGCTCGTCAAGCAGGAACACCTGCGGCTCACGAACAATTGCACGCCCCAGCGCTACACGCTGACGTTGACCGCCAGACAGCGCCTTCGGCTTTCTGTCGAGCAAGTGGTCAATATCCAGAATACGGGCGGCTTCGTCCACCCGACGTTTAATTTCATCTTTGGGGGTTTTGCGCAGTTTCAAACCGAAAGCCATGTTTTCAAACACGGACATATGCGGATACAGCGCGTAGTTTTGGAACACCATGGCAATATCGCGGTCTTTCGGCGGAACGTCGTTAACCAGGCGGTCACCGATATACAGCTCGCCTTCAGAAATCTCTTCAAGACCGGCAATCATCCGCAGCGTCGTAGATTTACCGCAACCGGATGGGCCGACGAAAATAATAAATTCCTTATCTTTAATTTCAAGGTTAAAGTCGGATACGGCCAGCACGCCGCCCGGATATTTTTTATAAATGTGTTTAAGGGTCAAACCTGCCATATAATGAAGCCTCCTAAAAAGATGTTTCGATAATTTCAGGCAAAATCTATCGAAAGGATTGTTTATATAGTATCATAGTTTTGAAAAAAATGCAATAAAACTAAATTCACAAAGAATAAAATATCACTTTAGTCATTATTACCACAATCATCAAACATATTACAAAAATGGTTCATAGAAGCACTATGTTTTGTATGTACTGCACAATAATTGCAGAAAAATTGCAGAATAGTGATATTTGAACTAATTGTAAACTTTTTGTTCTGCTGGGGTTAACAACCGGGCTTGTCCGGGCTTGAGAGATGGATCCAATCTTAAATCGCCAATTTGCACACGTTTGAGGGTGATAACACGATTGCCAACGGCTGCAGCCATACGCTTGATTTGGTGGTATTTCCCTTCTTTGATACCGATTTGAACCAGCTGGTGACGATGATCCAGAAAGTCAATTTGCGCGCTTTGCAGTATAGTGCCATCGGCCAATGCGACGCCGTCGCGCAGTAGGGCTGCGCCCTGTTCGGTCAGTGGTTCTGCAAGTTGGGCGTGGTAATATTTCAGATGTTTACCCGGTGCAATCACCCGGTGGGCAAACGCGCCGTCGTCGGTAATTAGCAGCAGTCCGGTGGTATCTTTGTCTAGCCGGCCAACCGGGAACAGACCTTTGCGCCGCCACTGGGCGGGCAGCAGTTCTACCACCGGAATTCCCTCGGTAGCATCGGCAGTGCAGACGGTGTTTTGAGGTTTGTAGAGCATGATATACAGATGTGTCTGACAGTATAACGGCGTATCATTATGACAGATATGATCGGTATCACGATTACATTTTTGATCTGGTGCGTATACAATCTGTCCGTTGACGGTGACAGCACCGGATTTGATCTGTTGGATAGCCTGCTTGCGTGAAATCCGCAGTACATCGGCAATCAGCTTGTCCAGCCGGATCAGGGACATCGGAAAACCTCCTTTTTTATTGGGCGGCATTATTGGGGGTCGACTGCCTGAAAACCGTGCATAAAGCCGTCTAAGGCGGTGGAATGGATATCGCCGCCAATAATGACGCCATCAAAAACCAGAAGCGAAGCATAAATATAGTCGCCGCCATTTGGATAGTTTAAAATATGATAGCTGTATAATTTTGCAGTCTGGCCTTTGTAAGGGGATAAATCAAAGCCCTGTGCCAGCTGGATATCATTATAAGGCTGATACACATCATCGAACACCGACGGAATCACGGTATCTTTTTCGCTTTCACTGTCAGGATCGCAGTTCCATCCAAAGCTGGATAAAAATGCGATACGCGCACCAGCGGTTGAGCCGTCAACGGGATTCTCGGCTTCGGCAGGGCCTTGTCCAAACAGCGCCAACAGAATGGCTGCAATAGCCAGCAGCACAAAAATAAAAACCAGAATCTTTCTTTTTGTAATTCTTGCGGTAAACGAAATCATAGCCGGAGTCCTCACAATCTTTTTTGTACAATCTATGCGGGACCCCGGCCGGATATGCGGTTTTTAAATGTCGAAGAATGCGCAGAATGCGCGGTAGGCCATATAAACGTCCAGTTTGGCGACGACCTCGAAGGGCGCGTGCATGGACAATACCGGAACGCCCAGGTCAATGGTATCCACGTCCAGATTGGCGATATACATGGCGACGGTACCGCCGCCACCGGCATCGACTTTGCCCAGTTCGCCGGTTTGCCAGACAACGTGATGGTCCAGCAGCATTTTGCGGATGAAGCCCATATATTCGGCGGATGCATCAGAGGTTCCGGATTTGCCGCGGGAGCCGGTATATTTGGTGATCACAACGCCGCCGTTCAGTACGGCCGCGTTGTTTTTCTCAAATACATCGGGGAAAGTAGGATCAAACGCGGCGTTGACATCCGCCGACAAACACATGGAATGGGAAAGGGCGGTGTATCCGGCGGCGCCCTGCATCGCAGCCAGATCATAAATGAAGTTTTTCATATAGGCCGACTGCAGACCGGTGTTGCCTTCAGAGCCGATCTCTTCTTTATCAGTTAATACTGTCAAAATCGTCTTTTTCGGATGTTCGGTGTGCAGCGCAGCCATCAGCGCGGGATAGGCGCAGACACGGTCATCATGACCGTACCCGCCGATCATCGACCGGTCGAAGCCAATGTCGCAGACGTCGTAAGCAGGGACAAGTTCCAACTCTGCGCTGGTAAAGTCCGCCTCGGTAATGCCATATTTTTCGTTTAAAAGCTGTAGAATCTGCAGCTTGACGGTTTCAGAAGCTTTGCTGTCGTTAAACGGGCGGGAGCCGATCAGAATATTTAATTCTTCGCCTTTGATGCCTTCGCCCAGGGTGCGTTTAGACTGTTCTACGCCCAAATGGGGCAGCAGATCGGTGATGACAAAGCGGGGATCACCCGGCTGATCGCCGAGACGGACTTCGACCTGACTGCCGTCTGCTTTGACGACAACACCGTATAACGCCAATGGCATGGCGGTCCACTGATATTTTTTGATGCCGCCGTAATAGTGGGTTTTAAAATAGGCCAGCTCACCGGATTCATAGACCGGATTGGGTTTCAGATCAAGCCGCGGGGAGTCGATATGCGCGGCGGCGATCTGCACGCCGTTGACTACCGGGTCGCTGCCCAACACGCACAGCAGAACCGCTTTATTGCGGTGTAACACATAAATTTTGTCACCGGGCTGATAGACCTTGCCTTTTTCAAAAGCGACAAAGCCGTGTTGCTGCGCTAACGCTACCGCGCCTTTTGCAAATAGACGTTCGGTTTTATTGGCGTTCAAAAAGGCAGCATAGCCCTCGCAGAAGTCATAAGCGCCGTCGATATCGTCGGACTGTGCTCTAAAATAACCGTTTTTACTGTTTTTAAACAGTTCTTCTTTTAATGTTTCAGCCTGTGCTTGTTCACACATTGTCATCAACCTCTTTTTCAAAATCATAAATATTTTTATAGGTCTGAACGGTGTTCATGACCCGGTTGGCATAACTTTCGGTATCGGCATAGGGAATATGGTCCAGTGTTTTGCCATCAGAAGAATATGCAGGATTTTTCAGCCATGCATTGACACTTCCGCGCCCTGCGTGATAGGCAATTACAGCCGTTTTATAGTCACCAAATTCATCGTAATGTAATTTTAATACCAGACAGCCATATTTGATATTGGTTTGAGGATCGGTCAGATCTGTTTCGCCGGTGTATCCGTCATATTTGGTTTTGGCCCAGCTGAATGCGTCGGGCATAAGCTGCATCAGGCCCTTTGCGCCGAGGCCCGATTCGGCGTTTGGATCAAAAGAGCTTTCGCACTTGATCACTGCGTAAATAACGGCGGGATCCAGATCAAATTCGGTGGCGTATTGCTCCACATATTCACTGTATTTTATAGGATAAACCGATTTTAAAACTTTATTATATGCAAAAATTCCGGCAAAAATCAAAGTCAGGATTACAACCAGGATTACCAGCCGTTTGAAAGCTTTTTTCAAGATCGGGGCACCATCCTTTGCAGTGTAGCATACAGCCGGTCTACCTGCCGCTGTAGAGTGGGCAGGCCTGCGTCGTTTTGAATCAGATCATCAGCGTGCTGTGTGAAAAATTCGTCCGGCAGGGCGGCATGCATACGAGCCAGCGCTGCAGTCTGATCGAGATGGTCACGTTGCATAATCCGCCGCAGCCGTGTTTCCGGCGGCGCGGTTACGACGACGACCCGGTCACATAGCCGATTGGCCCCACTTTGGAACAGCGTGGGTGCGTCCAGCAAAACAGCGGGGCAGCCGGACTGGCGCAGTGCGGCGATCTCCCGGTTGATTGCGTCAACAATGATCGGGTGGGTAATATCATTGAGCAGTTTGGTTTTTTCAGGTGTGGAAAAGGCGATGTCTGCCAGCGCCCGCCGGTTTAGATTTCCGTCGGGCAACAAGATATTGTCACCGAAAGCTTTTTGCAGCGCAGCCAGACAAGGCGCACCTTTTGTTGTGACCTGTCGGGCAGTTTGATCGGCGTCGATACAGGCCAGGCCCTTTTGCTGCAGCAGTGAAACCACGGTGGATTTGCCCGCGCCTGACGGACCGGTCAGCCCGATTATATAAATACCGTTCATGGATCCTCCTGTTGTTAAAGCTGTATCACATCGAAGGCTGCCGCACGCAGCAGCCGATTCAGCACCGCTAGACCCACACCGTGGCTGTCCGGCATCCGGGCGTATACCAGTGTAGCGCCCTGTTCATCGGCGCGGCGCAGCATGTCAAACAGCAATGTCGCCTGTGAGGCAGCATCTGACGCACGGCCGTAGCACAGCGTCGGGATCTGCAGATTCGGAAGATCCTCTTCAAAGCACAGCGCCATCACACCGGGTTCAGCATGTTGGTTGACATATTGCGCATAAGCCTGCGCGCCGCCGTTTAGAATTACGACCTTTGCCTTGGGTGCATAATGCTTATATTTCATGCCGGGCGAAGCGGGTCGAACACCGTCGCGTAGCGGATGTAATACCGCGTCATCTACCTGTATTGAACCGATAACAGCTTCTATTTGCTCTTTGGTTACAAACCCCGGGCGCAGCAGAACCGGTTGCGTGCCACATAGTAAAATCACGGTGGATTCCAGCCCCACACGACATGGCCCGCCATCGATAATCGCGTCTACCCGGCCGGTTAAGTCATCTATACAATGTTGTGCGGTAACCGGGCTGACGCCGCCAGATAAATTGGCGCTGGGCGCGGCGAGAGGGACACCTGCTTGTGTAATCAGCGCACGGGCAACAGGGTGACTGGGCATACGGATGGCAACAGTGTTCATGCCACAGGTGACTACATCCGGCACTGCCGGACTTTTGCGGAAGATCATGGTTAGCGGACCGGGCCAGAAGGCTTTGGCCAGCTGCTGTGCCTGCTGTGGAATATCCATGACCAATGGAGGCAATTGCGCCCATTCCGCAATATGAACGATCAGCGGATTATCCTGCGCTCGGCCCTTGGCAATAAAAATATTGCGGACTGCCTCGGCGTTCAGCGCGTCGGCAGCCAGCCCATATACCGTTTCAGTAGGCATTGCTACCAAACCGCCGTGTTTGATTATATCGGCAGCGGCAGCAATATCTGACGGATTGTCTTTTAAAATCTGTGTTTGCAACGTCATTCACCTGATTTGATGATAATACCCAGTAATTTGG
>CALWVA010000049.1 GCA_944384875.1 uncultured Clostridia bacterium | reverse complement strand
CTGTAATAACCGCTCTCATTGTTTGCTGTTACACCTTTCTGTAATAGGGTTTGTTACTATAGTAACATATTTTCTCTTCCTTGCAAAGTATAATTTTAAAATAATTGATTTCAGATGGAAAATATGCTATGATATAGGTAATTATTTTATAATGCAGGTGTTCTATTTGGCCAAAGCAGAATTGACAATTGATACCCATACTCACTCTGATCTGTCTCCCGACGGTAACGATCCGGCTGAACGGCTGGCGGCCTGCGCGGCGGCAAACGGGCTGGATGTTTTATGTATTACCGATCATTTTGAGGTGCCTGAAAAGGAAGATGCAGCTTATCGTGACCTGCTGCAGACCCGTTATCACGAAATTTTACAGACCCGGCAGCGACACACTGCCGACCCTTGTGTGCTGGCCGGTCTGGAGCTGGGCGGCGCAATTTATGATCCGGCGTTTGCCGAAGATCTGTTACGGCGCTACGACTTTGACTTTGTGCTCAATTCGCTGCACCATATTTTTTATCCGGATGGCCCGGTGGATTATTATAACGTTGACTACCAGCGGCATGATCCACAGGCTCTGCTGCGAGATTATTTTGAAAAGCTATACAACCAGTGCCGTTTGGGCCTCTACGACTCGCTGGCCCACATTGACTACCCCACGCGTTATATGCGTCTGAAAGGCATCGATTGCCCATTGGAACCGCTGTATGATGTGATTGACCCGGTGCTGCGGCTGGTGGCGCAGCAGGGTAAAGCGCTGGAGATCAACACCTCTGGTTTGTTTGCAGATTTCCACACGACGCTACCGGGGCTGGAGATCGTGAAACGTTTTAAAGCGCTGGGCGGCGAGCTGATCACCATCGGCTCTGATGCGCATGCAGCGCCACTGGTGGGCCGCGGCTTTGCCAATGGGGTGGAGATCGCCCGGCAGGCAGGGTTTCGATATATCGCTTATTACAAACGGCGGCAGCCGGTTTTAGTAAAAATCATCTGAAAGGATCAACGGATATGGATAGACTTTTGAAAATTTTAGAGGATCACGCCCGTTATACCACTGCAGATCTGGCCGGGATGCTGAACATCAGCGAAAACGAGGTCAAGGCGGAGATGGAGCGGCTGGAACAGGAAAACATCATCTGTGGCTATAAAGCCATCATTGACTGGGACAAGGTTTCAGACGACCGGGTGACCGCCCTGATCGAAATCAAGGTCACACCGCAGAAAGCCGCCGGCTTTGAAGAGATTGCCGAAACCGTTACCGCCTGTCCTGAAGTGGAATCGGTCTATCTGATGTCAGGCGGCTACGACCTGTGCGTCACCGTCAAAGGTCATACGTTCAAAGAAGTTGCAATGTTCGTAGCCAAACGGCTGGCGCCGATGGACAATGTGATTTCTACCGCGACCCATTTCGTTCTGCGCAAATACAAAGAGGTCGGCACTATACTGGTGCACAAACGCGAAGATGACAGGGGGACACTTTCACTGTGAAAAACCTGGAGGAACTGCTAAACAAATCGGTAGTAGAACTGAAGCCCTCCGGCATCCGAAAATTCTTCGATATTGCCGCCAGCATGGAGCATGTGATTTCCCTGGGCGTCGGCGAACCGGATTTTACCACCCCGTGGCATATCCGCGAAGCCGGTATCGCTTCTCTGGAACAGGGCTATACCCGCTACACCAGCAACTGGGGCATGCTTCAACTGCGGGAGCAGATTGCCGCTTTCATGGAGCGGAAATATCAGCTGGCCTATCACCCCGAGCATGAAATTCTGGTAACAGTCGGCGGCAGTGAAGCCATCGACGTTTGTATGCGCGCGGTGCTTTCCGCCGGTGACGAGGTGTTGGTGCCCGAACCCAGCTTTGTCTGCTATAAACCGATTGCGTCGATGGTCGGCGGCGTGCCGGTGGTGATTCAGACTAAGAATGAAAACAATTTCCGGCTGACGCCGGAGGAACTGCGCGCGCATATCACAGACAAGACCAAGCTGCTGATTTTACCATATCCCAACAACCCTACCGGCGGGGTGATGCGCCGGGAGCATTTGGAGGCCATTGCCGAAGTTCTGCGAGACACTGATATTCTGGTATTGGCAGATGAAATTTACGCTGAATTAACCTATGGAGATTGCCGGCATGTATCCATCGCAGAGATCGACGGTATGAAAGAGCGCACCGTGGTGGTCAGCGGTTTTTCCAAAACCTATTCGATGACCGGCTGGCGGCTGGGTTTTGCCTGCGGCCCTGCGCCCATTTTGAATCAAATGACCAAGATTCATCAGTTCGCTATTATGAGTGCGCCCACCACCTCGCAGTATGCGGCTATTGAAGCGCTGCAAAACGGTGACGAGGACATCGCCAATATGCGCGCCGAATATGATCTGCGCCGCAATTATATCGTCCATGCGTTTCGAGAAATGGGGCTGGACTGCTTTGAGCCCGAGGGCGCGTTTTATGCCTTTCCCTGCATCAAGAGCACCGGGTTGGACAGCGAAACCTTCTGCGAACAGCTACTGCTGCAAAAACATGTGGCCGCCGTACCGGGCACAGCGTTTGGCGACTGCGGCGAAGGGTTTATCCGGGTATCTTATTGCAACAGCCTGCCGCTGTTGAAAAAGGCTGTTGACCGCATTCGGGAGTTTATTCACGAACGTAAACAGGGGGAACAGACGAATGGTTGATTCAATTACCATTCTGGCCAATGCAAAGCTGAATCTGTCATTGGACATTACCGGCCGACGGCCGGATGGTTTTCACACGCTGGAAATGGTGATGCAATCGGTAGATATTTATGACACAGTGACGTTGAATCTGGCAGCAACCGGAATATCGGTATCCTGCGATAATGAAAAGATTTCAAACGGTACTGAAAATATCGCTTATAAGGCTGCTGCGATCTTTTTTGATGCAACCGGTATTGACAGCGGTGTCTCAATCAAAATTAAAAAACGAATTCCGATTGCCGCCGGTCTTGGCGGCGGCAGTGCCGATGCCGCGGCGGTATTGACCGGACTGAACCGGATGCACGGGCTGCCCCTTGCGCCGGAGGAACTGGAAAAGCTGGGGCTGAAAGCCGGCGCGGACGTGCCGTTTTGTTTAACCGGCGGCACCCAGCTCGCCGAAGGGGTTGGTTCGATTTTAAACCCGCTCCCCGAATTACAAAACTGTGCTTTTATCGTTGTTAAAATCGGCAGAAAGCCGTCTACCGGCGAAATGTATAAGCGGTTTGACGCTCTGCCGAAGGAACAGATTATACATCCGGCGACCATGCATCTGGTTAATGCCATCTGTGAAGGTGATCTGCCTGAAATGGCAGAACACATCGGCAATGTATTCGAGCCGCTCTGGCAGCATGTTGACGCCGTTCGGACTGATCTGTTGCAAAACGGCGCGTTGTGCGCCTGCCTGTCTGGCAGCGGCCCCAGCGTATTTGGCCTGTTTGCCAGTATAGACGACGCTGAAGACGCAAAAAAACAATTAGAAGACCGGTATCCCGAAATCTTTATCTGCGAACCGCAGCCGGCAGGCTGTACGATAGACTGATTTCAAACGCTGCACAGATGGTTCATTAGGCAGGAGCAATTTTTCTGTCTCACCCTGGGGTTGAGCAGGCGATGCGACATCTGTTCACAATATTTACTTTAAAGAAAGGCTGATAGAAATGATTATTACGACAACGCCCAATATTGAGGGCAAACAGATCACCGAATATAAGGGTATTGTGTTTGGTGAAGTGGTCACCGGTGTGAACTTTGTAAAAGACCTGATGGCCGGACTTTCCAACTTTTTTGGCGGACGTTCGAAATCTTATGAAGGTGAGCTGGTAGCCGCGCGGGAACAAGCGCTGCAGGAGTTGGAACAGCGTGCCCTGGAGTGTGGCGCCAACGCCGTTGTAAGCTGTAAAATGGATTATGAGATGCTGGGTTCCAACAACGGTATGATGATGATAACCGTATCCGGAACAGCGGTTTGCTTCGAATAAAAACTGTATAAAACAGGCGTGTGACAATGCTTTTTTCGCTGTCACACGCCTGTTTTTCTTATTTACTAATGTCTCTCGCCGTTTACACACGGGCGACGACGTTATACGAATTTCTCCCCAAATTTAAATTAGATAAATTTACAATATTGATTATAATCTCCTTTTCACGCCAACAATAGCGTATGTAAAGGAGTTGTATTTTTATGATCATCAAACGATGGGAAAAGGCATTGCTGTTTGGCCTGATCCTGACAATTGTACTTAGCACTGTCAGCTTTTCCGCTACCTGTGGCGAGATCCGTCAGAATGTGCTGCGGCTGCATATTCTGGCCAACTCAGACTCTGCAGCTGACCAGCAGCTGAAGTTACAGGTACGCGACCGGCTGCTGCAGGAAGGCGCCGATCTGTTCGACGGCTTTTCCACCGAAGCGCAGGCCGCCGAAGCCGCCCGGCAATCCATCGCCCGGCTGCAAGCCGCCGCACAAGATGAAATTCGCGCCAGAGGTTATAATTACCCGGTCTCAATCGACGTCAAAAAGCTCTATTTCGACACCCGCACCTACGATCAGGTCACCCTTCCCGCCGGCGAGTATGAAGCTGTGCAGGTGTGTATCGGCGAGGCAGCCGGCCAAAACTGGTGGTGTGTGCTGTTTCCGCCGATGTGTTTGCCCGCCGCCAGTGAGCAGCAGGAAATCGGCAATGTTCTGGAGCCCGACGCTGCCGATATCGTCACTGACGCGCCGAAATATGAGATCCAGTTCTGGGCGGTAGAAGCCTACGAATCTGCCAAGGATTTTATAAAAGGGCTATTCTGAAACAATTTTCTGAATCTGCGTTGGAAAGATGTCCCGCGGACTGCGGCCGGAAAGCGCCGACAGGGCCGCCGCGACGCCGGAAGCCTCGCCGATAGCCATACAGACCGTCATAATCCGGAAATTGGAATGCGCCAGATGGCTGCCGGAAATATTTCGACCTGACAATAGCAGCCCATCGACTTTTTGCGGCAACAGACAGCCATAGGGGATGCAATAAGACTCGGTTTGGGTAAAGCCATGCTGCAAACCGGTTTTGTCCAAACTGGGGCCGGTCAGGTTATGCACATCAAAATTGAAATATGCCTCTCGGACAACCCAGTCGCGATCAAAATGAGGCTGTAATATATCCTGCTCGGTCAGTGTTTGCAACCCTTTGAAATGTCTTGTTTCCCGAATTCCCAACAAAGATGCGCTGGAAATTAAATAACAATGTTCATAACCGGGAACATATTCCCGCAAAAACCGCACAATCGGCTCCAATTGTGACTGACAGGCCATTGTGCCAGCGGTCAGCCCCTCTGCAGTCGTCCCGTCTATATTAATGCAATTGGTCATATTACAGGTCACAACGCCAGGCAGCGTGGACTTATACAACAGCACATGCCCCGCAGGAAAAGGCAACAGTTTTTTTGCCAGCGCCTGCAGTTCTCCTTTATCGGTCGGTACCGTCGTTTCAAAGCTTGCAGGGAATACCGCCCGCTGATAATCTACGCCGGCCACTTTGAACATCAGTGTGCAGGGTTGCATCTTATGATCGCTTTCCCGTCCCAGGCAAAACGGAACGCCGGCGTAGGCGGCGACATCTCCGTCGCCGGATGCGTCCACCACCGCTTTGGCGCGAATCACGCTGCGGCCGGTCTTGTTCTGGATAATTACTCCAGTGATCCGGCCGTTTTCGACAACCGCGCCGCAGGCCAACGTGTATAATAAAATCTGTACCCGCGCTTCCTGCATCATACGGGACAACAAACACTTTAACTGTTCGGGGTCGATAATATGGGTTTTTACATTATGATATTTTGCGTCGCCTATATTCTCGTGAAGAGCGGCGCTGCGCTGCTGAATTTCCTGATAAATTTTGCTCGACGACCGACCGCCCCAGTGCGACATCATCCCCACCGTTGAGATACCGCCCAACGCGCCCTGCGCCTCTACCAGCATGGTTTTGCAGCCCAGCCTGGCTGCACGCATTGCAGCGCCGATACCCGCCGGCCCTGCTCCCACGACCAAAACATCTACATCATACAAAATCGGCAGCTGCTTCTCACTTTCAGTAAAATACATCATACCATCAAAAACCGCCTTTGTTTTTCTTTCATGTTAAAACAAAAGCGGTTTTTCAGCATGGTATTTATTCAGCGTTTTTTTGCAATATATTCATCTTATACTGTTTTGGCGAACACGCCATCTGCTTTCTGAACACCTTGGAAAAATAGGATGAATCATTATATCCCACCTGTGCTGCGATTTGAGTGATATTCAGATCGCTCATTCGCATCAGGTGTATTGCCTGCCCGATACGAACCTCATTGATATAATCTGCCAGATGTTTATCCGTCACTTTATAAAACAGCCCACATAAATAATTTCTATTACAGAAACAGGCGTCTGCAACCGACTGCAGCGTCAGTTCCTCTCGGTAATTCTCCCGAATATATGCAACCGCCTTATTCACCAACGCGCTGTCATACAATCCTGCTCCGTTTGCGGCACCGCAACATGCATATACATAGGCAAACAAGTTACTCAGCGCCGTAAAATCTGCGGTCAAAAGCCTGACTGTCTGCCGGTCTGGCATAGGAGAAAACGCTGCATAACGCTGCTGTAGATCCTGCGCACATCTGTTTGGCGGATCGTGCCGATACGGCCCGACACATAAAAACCCCAGCAGATCACTGCCATAAAAAACAGGAAAAACAAACTCTCCGATGCCAAACGGACAAAAACCAAAAAACCAGCTTTTGTGTGTCCTGCATCGCTGCTCAATGCGGTGTTTGCCCTGTAAACAGCGGGAAAAGCAGGCCGATTCTTTTTTTATCTGATTGCAATAAGCGTTATCATGAAAAGACAGCCGCATCGTCATTCCCCGCAAATCCGGATTATAAAAAAAACCACCGCACAAATCTGTTAGAACGATCTGCACACTGTACCGCCGTTCCAGCGTATGGATATATCTGTCCAGCTGCCCTACCAATCGAGCACGCCCGGTATGATCCATGCTTCGTTTCCTCCTCTGTCGCAATGCCATCTATAAGCAAAATGGCACCGCAGAGACGTCTGCGATGCCGAAACAATCAACCCATATGTTTTTTACTCTGCAAAACCGGAAAGCACCAGCTTGACCAGAGCTTCCACCGCTTCGGTTTCATCTGCCCCATCCGCGATGATTTTAATAGAGGTTCCGCCCAGAATTCCAAGCGACAACACGCCCAGCAGACTCTTGGCATTGACTCTGCGTTCTTCCTTCTCCACCCAGATCGAAGATTTAAATTCATTCGCTTTCTGAATAAAAAAGGTGGCCGGGCGCGCGTGTAAACCCACCTGGTTCTGCACGACAACGTCTTTCACATACATTTTGATTCATTCCTTTCGTGAACTGTCATAAAGCACACGGCTTGTCTTCAAAAAACATCGTCTAATCTCACTATATTCAAAATCCGAATACTACTCTATTATATCACAAACTCGAATAAGGTCAACAAAGCAATTCGCGTGTTCACAAATTTTCTGCTGTTATGCCAAACCTTGCAGAATTCGGCCTTTTTAATTTGTGCAATCTATATAGTTTTTTTTCGTAAAAATAGGCAATATGATTTTTCATTGTTGTTGCAGTTTGGTCGCTAGCAAATCTGGACGCTTACGCTGTGTATTCAACAAACTCTGCTCTTTGCGCCACGCCGCGATCTTCGCATGATCGCCAGACAGTAAAATCTCCGGTACCGCCCGGTTCTGCCACACCGGCGGCCGGGTATACTGCGGATATTCCAGCAAACCGTTATAATGACTCTCTTCCTCATAACAGGCACTGCTGGCCAGCACGCCGTCTACCAGCCGAGCCACCGTATCCGTGAGCACCAACGCCGGCAGCTCTCCGCCGGTCAGCACATAATCGCCGATGGAAATCTCCTCGTCACACAGCTTGTCCAGCACCCGCTGATCCACGCCTTCATAATGCCCACACAAAATCGCGATATGCGGTAATTTGGAGAGCTGCACCGCCCGGCGCTGCGTCAAGGTCTGCCCCTGAGGCGACATATAGATCATGTGCGGCCGGCTGCCGCTTTGCGCACAAATCGCATCGAAACACGCATCAATCGGCTGCGGCGTCATGACCATACCCATCCCGCCGCCATAGGGTGTATCATCTGTACGATGATGTTTATCCGCGGTATAATCTCGAATATTATGGCAAAATATTTCCAATTTTCCTGCCGACACCGCTCGGCCGATGATACTGGCATGTACATAATTTTCACACAATTCAGGGAAAATAGTCATGATATCAATGCGCATCGTCAAAAATCCCCTTTATCGGGCGCAGCGTCACCCGCTGCGCGTCAATATCCACCTCTACGATCACATCCGGAATTGCCGGAACCAGAAATTCTCCCCGATCGTTACAGACATGCCAAACGTCGTTGGCGCCGGTTTTGGAAACCTCCTTGAGTGTTCCCAGAACCGCGCCGGTATCAGCGTCATAAACTGTACAGCCCAACAGATCCTGCACAAACCAGCCGCCGACCGGCAGCTGTACATCTGCCCGGTTAATATACAGTACCGCGCCGCGCAGCCGCTCAGCCTGCTCAATCGTAGTTACACCCGCCAGCTTCAGCAGCACAATGTTGCCGTGTACCCTGGCAGACAACACTGAAACCGCGGTGCCGACCCGATCTGTATACAGCGTTTTAAAGCGGGTCAGAAATGCCGGTGTATCACACCAGGGCTGCACCCGCAGCTCTCCCGCAATCCCGTGGGTTCCAACCACCTTGCCGGTTTCAAGATATTGCTGTTTCATGGATTCTCTCCCCTTGCAGAATGGTGTTCTTGCGTGTCAGATTGCCACGCACCTAAAAATCAACTGCTACTGATCATCATGTGCGTAGTCATTCTTATGCAAAAACAAAGAACTGTAAAAAAGCTTTCAACCACCGATCATGCGGTTTCACAACGTCCGACTCGCGCCAAGCAGGCCCCGAATCGGTTTTATCCCACCTATATAACTGCGCATTCTCTGTCACTTTCTGTCGGTTGTCAAACCCCCGACCGCTGCCTGAATGCAAAAAGAAGCCGAACATCTCAACATGCGGCTTCCTTTGGCTTCAGTCGATCTCGACCATGATCTTTTGATTGTTGCGCGTGGCAACGGCACGCATAACCACGCGGATGGCCTTGGCGATTCTGCCCTGTTTTCCAATCACACGGCCCATATCTTCGGCCGCGACGTGCAGATGATAGGCCACGACCCCTTCTTCATCGGGTTCGTCTACCGAGACCGTTACCTGATCCGGCTGCGTAACCAAACCCTGTGCCAGCGCCTTTAAAAGCTCCTGCATCACACTGTCGTCCTTTCTGTTTTAAAGAATCTCGCTCTTTTTCAAAAGCGCCTTAACAGTATCAGTGGGCTGTGCGCCGTTTGCGATCCATTTTTTCGCCTTTTCCGCATCGATCTTAATCTCAGCGGGATCGGTCAGCGGATTATAATATCCGATTTCTTCGATGAACCTGCCGTCTCTGGGATATCTGGAATCAGCGACCACTACCCGGTAAAACGGTGTTTTCTTCGCGCCCATCCGGCGCAGTCTGATCTTCACTGCCATTTCTGTTTCACCTCCGCAATAAACAATCTGAATCTATAGCATTCAACGGCAAAACGCCGTGAAAACCCTGTTTAAAAACCCAGACCGCCGGGGCCGCCCATACCGCCGGGCATACCCATGCCGCCAAAGCCCCTGCGGCGTTTTTTGCCGCCTTTTCCATTGAGCTGTTTAAACATTTTTTTCATCTGCTCATATTGCTTGAGCAACCGGTTGACATCTTCCACCTGCATGCCGCACCCCGCGGCAATGCGCCGCTTGCGGGAAGGATTGATGATTTCCGGACGTGCACGCTCCGCGGCGGTCATCGAATAAATAATCGATTCCACCCGGATCAGCTGCCGATCGTCGATATCAACGTCTCGCAGCTGCTTGCCAACACCGGGAATCATCCCCAACACCTGTTTCAGCGGCCCCATTTTTTTGACCTCCTGAAACTGCGCCAGCAGATCGTTCATATCAAAGCTGTTTTGCTTGAGTTTCTTTTCCAGCTCGGCAGCTTTTTTATCGTCCAGCGCCTGCTCGGCCTTTTCAATCAGCGACATGACGTCGCCCATTCCCAAAATCCGCGACGCCATACGCTCCGGATGAAATTCCTCCAGATCGTCCAGTTTTTCACCGGTACCCACGAATTTGATAGGTTTACCGGTGACCGCACGCACAGACAGCGCCGCGCCGCCTCTGGTATCGCCGTCTAACTTTGTGAGGATCACCCCGTCGATGCCCAACGCCTCATTGAAGGATTTCGCAACATTGACCGCATCCTGACCGGTCATGGCGTCTACCACCAGCAAAATCTCGTTCGGCTCCACCGCCGCCCGCAACCGTTTCAGCTCATCCATCATCTGTTCATCAATATGCAGCCGGCCGGCCGTGTCGATGATGACATAATCATTACCGTGGTCCCGAGCGTGTTTAATCGCGTGCTCAGCAATTTTTTCGGGTTTTTCGGTGCCCATTTCAAACACCGGAACCCCTGCCTGCTCACCGACAATTTTCAACTGTGAAATCGCCGCCGGTCTGTAAATATCGCAGGCTACCAGCATCGGCCGATGTCCTTTTTTCTTCAACATTTTGCCCAGCTTTGCAGAATGCGTGGTTTTACCGGAACCCTGCAAGCCACACATCATGATCACCGTCGGAATCTTCGACGCAGTATTCAATCGCGCCGCCGCGCCGCCCATCAGCGCCGTTAATTCTTCATTAACGATCTTGACCACCATCTGCGCCGGTGTCAGGCTTTCCATCACCTGTTCACCGATGCAACGTTCAGTGACCTTATTGGTAAAATCCTTGGCGACCTTATAGTTGACGTCAGCCTCCAGCAACGCCAGACGCACCTCGCGCATGGCGTCTTTTACATCCTGTTCAGTCAGCCGGCCCTTAGACCGGATCCGTTTAAACGCCGCGGCAATTTTATCAGACAGCCCTTCGAATGCCAATGATTTTACCCCCTTTCAAGCAGTTGCTCTGCTAACAGTTTGATCTGCTCACCGGTTTGCGCCGGCGCGGTTACCTGCTGCGCCAGCTGCGCGATTTGCGCCGCCTTTTCAGACACCGCCGCCAGCCTGCCACACAGCCCCAGCCGCTCTTCGCAGCGCAGCAGCTTGCGCTGCGCACGACAGATCAGATCGCGCACCCCCTGTGGCGTGATTGCTTCGTTTTCAGCGATCTCAGACAACGAAAAATCTTCATCATAATAGCATGCCAACACCCGCTGCTGCTTATCGGTCAACAGGCCGCCGTAACAATCCAGCAGTTCGGCAATTCGCAGATTTTTCAATGCCATAGTCTTGCTCCTCAAACCATCTATAAAGTATTTTTACTTTATACTTGCTTGATTATAACAGCAGCAACCGGAAATGTCAAGTGTTTTTTTCCTTATTAATTTGACGCCACATACAAAACCGTCGGCAAAGCGGGCAGGAATGTCTTTTGACCCGCTTTATACTGATTGCATCTCCGCCGCTGCCCACACTTCACTGTAGTAATTGGATACATTCATATTGCCTGAACTGTATTCACGCAGCAGACAAAACACCCACTGAAACTGCAAACACAGAAGAATATGCGTTTTTGGCGATCATTCCATAACAGTGGATCAATGCCTATTTTTGCGCAAAAATGAAAGCCCGTCTATATGTGAACACCCCGCGCCATTTTTCATGGAAACCCGCTTTGGTCTATCGGCCCAACTGTTTCGAAGAACAGGTGCATCTAAAATCTCTGCCTGTTCATCTATCCTATGAATCTATAAGGCACAATAACATAATAGATACCACAAATCAACAAAAATTTGGTATAATCGCAGAAATTCGTTTTCTTTCCCGCAAGTTTGGTCTATATATTGCGTCCAACGCAAAAATCTGGTATAATAACCGCAAAAGCGGTCATTATCCGCTGCACGGGGCATTATAAGCACGTTTGCTCGCCGCCGGGGCGGCAACCGCAAACATGTGCAATTATACTATATTGCTGTTGGCAATCTGGTATAATAACCGCAAAAGCGGTTATTATCCGCTGCGCGGGGCATTATAAGCACGTTTGCTCGCCGCCAAGCCGGC
>CALWVA010000048.1 GCA_944384875.1 uncultured Clostridia bacterium | reverse complement strand
TAAAACTTTGCCATGGACTTCATCGTACACCGCGGCAGAAAATAAACGTCATCCGGCACGAACAATGTACGCTGTTTCGCATCTTCGTTTTCCCAGACATTCTGCCCGTCTAAAAATGCGCCGCCGCCCTCCGGCCTGTAAATACCGGCCATGATTTTTAAAAGCGTGGTCTTTCCGGCACCGTTGAAGCCCACCAGACCGTAAATGGTGCCATTATCCACATGACAATCCAGATCCTGCAAAACAATATGGTCTCCAAACCGCTTGCAGACCTTTTCCGCTTTGAGCATGCCTATTCCTCCTTATAAATATCATCGATCAGCCCGTAAACATCCTGTTTGGTCAGTCCGTTGGATTTTGCGGTTCTGAGCGCCGTCTGAAGCTGATCTCTGGCTTTTTGCAGCATCTGCCGGTTTCCAACCGCATTTTTTGAAACAAAGCTGCCCCGACCGCTGACGGTATAGATCACCCCTGCGGCCTCTAAATCTGAAAACGCGCGTTTGACGGTATTCACATTCAGCGATAGATCCCTGGCCAACGCCCGTATCGACGGCAGCTGTTCATCAGACTGCAATACGCCGCTGATAATCAGCTCCATAATTTGATTTTTAATCTGCTCATAGATGGACACCCGGCTGCGCACATCAATCTGAAGCATCATAAACCTCGTTTCTCCGGCCGATTTTTAACAGTTGCGCATCATGCAGATTCTGCCGGTTGCATCTGCACAAGCAAACAGCTAAGTGTGATATCACAAATATTACACTTGAAGTATACACGCTTCTTCAGCCGTTGTCAAGTGTTTATTTTAAGAAGTTTTAAATTATTTTTCAGCATCAAACCATGTGCATGCCAATAAACAGATGGCAGATGGCGCTTGATATGCATCGTCAAAACCTATTAAAACCGCCCGCCTAAAATAAAGCCCTGCTTAAAACTGCAAAAGCACGCGTTAATGATAACGCGTGCTTTTGCAGTTTTGAGCTATCGTCATATTTCCCGCCATACTATTAAATCTGACTGCGATTTTTTACAAATCGCTTTTCATCAAGCAGGCACAAACCTGTTTGTATAACGGTTCCAGCCTGGAAAAATCCGTCGCGCCAATATAGAACCGTTCCAGCGCATCATGAGACAGTTTTGCGTCTGTCAACACTTCGCCGGTTTCACGCAGCAGTTCCCGTACCGCCTTTTTGCAAAACAGCAGTTTCTGCCGGTGCAGATCCAATTTCTGGCCGGCATAAAACCGGCTGGCATGGATGATACGGTTCGCGCCGTGGATCCGGTGCAGCGGCGTGCTGGTGCAAAACGCCACGCCTGTCTCCGGCAACAACAAATGCTCGATATAGCCATCCGGCAGGATCGGGCAATGACAAATCATCACCTGTCTGCCCGCCTGCACCGCAGCCTGATATAATATACGCAAAATCCGGTCTGCTGCCGCGCCATAGCTGTCTTCAATCGCAATCACCTTTTCACACAGTAAGCCGGGCGTGCGGTCGAAAAAAGTATAGCCTTCCGGTGTGACTGCGCTTAAATATGTACGATATACAGCGCCTTTGCCCTGATCCGTTCCGATCTCCCGCTTGGCCAGTGACCGTGCAAATTTATCTGCACGATCCGTATCCAGCGCTGCCTTTGCTGTCTCTCGCAGATCTGATAGCAGTGCGCCGGCGCAAGCAATATAACGCGCGGCGCGGCGATGATATGCAGCGTTCTTCTCAAAAGCCCGAATGATCTGCTGACGGTCACGATATAATACTTCATTATCAAAACAATCGCCGAAATTCAGAATACGCTCTCTGGCGCCGGGATAACGCGGCTCCAGAACGTGCGGCGCCGTTCCATCGGCAATGAACAGCTTTTGTTCCAAAAACACGACGCTGTCCAAAGAAGCAGGATCAGACGAACACCGGCACAATATGGGCCGCAGATGTGCAAAATCCGCCGCCAGCCGTTTCATAAACGTGGATTTCCCGCTGCCTGGCCCGCCTTTGATAATAAATACCCGCCAACCGTCCTGCTGTGTATAAAATGTATCAAAATCTGAACGAAATCCGTTTATAGAAACTGCTCCTAAAAAAAACTCGGGCATTTGTTCGATGCTGCGCATAGTTCCGACCGCTCCTTCTCTGTTTTCTAACCCAGTGTATTCCGGCAATGTTGTCCGCGTTCCTGCCGAAATACAGATCATTTCAGATGTTTTTATCTGATAAAAATATTGAGAACACAACGCGAGTATGTTATAATAGCTTCATAATATTCCCGAGCGTCCTTCTGATAGACGCTCGCGAATACCTGAAATCGGTATGCTGCAACACAGCATCCTGATCATACATATCATCCGGCCGCGTAAGGCAACAGGCAGTTACCTCGCCTGATGCGGTCACACATATGATAAACCATGATGGTTGGAGGGGTTGGATGGATAACCGTCCTATCGGTGTATTTGATTCTGGCTTAGGCGGCCTGACGGTGGTCAAAGCGCTGTCTGCCGCCATGCCCAACGAACAAATTGTTTATTTCGGCGATACCGGCAGAGTGCCTTACGGCAACCGCAGCCGGGCTACTATTGAACAATATGCAAGGCAAGATGAAGCCTTTCTGCTTTCGCAAAACGTAAAACTGATCATCGCTGCCTGCGGCACAGTCAGCTCTGTTGCTGCACATACCGGCGATCATCTGCCGGTTCCGTTTTTCGGCGTCGTGCAGCCCGCGGCTGCCGCCGCAGCCAAGGCCACAAAAAACGGGAAGATCGGCGTCATCGGCACCGCCGCTACCATTGCCTCCGGCGCATACGAGCGGGAACTTCTGAACATCGATCCAACTTATTCGGTGATCTCTACCGACTGCCCACTGTTTGTTCCCTTGGTAGAAGAAGGCTGGATCTCGCCGGACGATCCGATCACGCAACTGACTGCCCGGCGCTATTTACAACCTGTACGAAATGCGGGCGTGGATACGCTGATTCTGGGCTGCACCCATTATCCACTGATTGCGCCGATATTACAACAGGTCATGGGCGAACATGTAACTTTGATCAACGCAGGCCAGGCGGCAGCGGATGCCTGCCAGGTCATTTTGGAACAGAAACAGCTGAACACCGGCCAAACCCAGCCGGGCACGCATCAATATTTTGTGACCGACCGGCCAGACAGCTTTTTGAAAATTGCTTCTCTGTTTTTACAGGGCGCATTAAACGGCACAGTGCAGAGAGTGCAGGTGGAGCAGCTTTGAAATTGACGTTACATTCTACCGTCAATGGCGAACAGTCCGATCCGTTGACAACCGATTGTATCTGTCTTTCCAGGAATAACGGGTTGCTGATTATCTATGAACAGCCTCTGTATGACCGTACGGTGAAAACAACCATTCTGCTGCAAAAAGATCACGCAGTCATTCGGCGGCAGGCACCCTACCATACGCACCTGACCATCCGCGAGGGGCGAACGGAACCGGGCGTTTACGCCACCGGTATCGGCAGCGCCGACGTGCAGATCGTAGGTAAAAAAATTCGGCACGCTACCGGAAAATCCGGCACGACGGCACATCTGCATTACGAGCTGCACGGGCTGGCACAACAGGCTTTACAGGTTATTTTACAAATACACATTACCGATTAGGAGTAGATCACATGTCACAGACTGTACAAATCGCAGAACAGCAAATCAAAGACGCCGTTACGGCTGCCGCGGCTGCAGCCGTTCACAATGGGCAGCTCCCCACAGGCCAGCTTCCACCGTTTATTCTGGAAATCCCACAGGATCGCAGTCACGGCGATTACGCCGTCAATGCTGCTTTGGCATCTGCGAAGGTGTTCCGGCTTCCACCTCGTAAAATTGCGGAAATTCTGTGTGAAAATATATCGGCCGAAAATACTTTTATTGACGGTTTTGAAGTGGCCGGTCCCGGCTTTATCAATTTTCGTCTATCCGACCGGTTTTACAGCAGCATTTTAAAAGAAATCGAAACCAGGGGCGCGCAATATGGCCGCTCTGATTTTGGTCAGGGCAAACGGGTTTTGGTAGAGTTTGTTTCCGCCAACCCCACCGGGCCGATGCACATTGGCAACGCCCGGGGCGGCGCATTGGGCGATTGTCTGGCCTCGGTGTTGGATGCGGCGGGATATCAGGTTTCCAGAGAGTTTTATGTCAACGACGCCGGCAACCAGATCGAAAAATTCAAAACCTCGCTGGAAGCGCGGTATCTGCAGCTATTCGACCCATCTGTGCAGATGCCGGAAGACGCTTATCTGGGTGAAGACATCACTGAACATGCCAAACGGTTTGCGGCCATCCACCAGGACGCCTATGTGCATACCGACAGTGAAACCCGCCGGCAGGCGTTGTGTGATTATGCGCTGCCGCTGAACATCCAGACGTTGCACGACGATTTGGCCAAATACCGGATCACCTATGACTGCTGGTTTAAAGAAAGCAGCCTGCACCAAAGCGGCGCGGTAGCAGAGATTATCGAAAAGCTTAAGGCTTCCGGCCATACCTATGAAAAAGACGGTGCGCTGTGGTTTAAATCTACCGATTTCGGTGAAGATAAAGACCGGGTTCTGGTGCGGGCCAACGGCGTCGTTACTTATTTTGTTCCCGACATTGCTTATCATTATAATAAACTGGTTACCAGAGGCTATGATCTGGCCATTGACGTACTGGGCGCCGACCATCACGGTTATGTACCGCGCATGAAAGGAGCTCTGCAAGCACTGGGCATCGATCCCAACCGGCTGGATGCGATCATTATGCAGATGGTTCGGCTGGTCAAAAACGGCGAGACCTATAAGCTATCCAAACGGTCCGGTAAAGCGATCACCCTGCGGATGCTGCTGGATGAAGTGCCAATCGACGCGGCCCGAATGTTTTTCAATCTGCGGGAACCCAACAGCCATCTTGAATTTGATCTGGATCTGGCCGTTTCCAAAGATGCGCAAAATCCTGTCTATTATGTACAATACGCACATGCGCGAATCTGCTCAATTTTAAAAAATCTTGCGGCAGACGGCGTTTATCCCCAATCATTAGACACTGCAGCGCTGGATGTGCTGTCACAGCCGGCCGAACGGGAACTGATCCGCCATCTGGCCGGGCTTGCAGGCGATATTATCAGCGCCGCAAAGGAATATAACCCTGCGATCATCACACGCTATGTCATCGATCTCGCCACGTTGTTTCATAAATTTTATAATGCCTGCCCGGTCAAATCAGCGCCGGATCATCTAAAATATCCCCGAATTGCGCTGTGTATTGCAACCAAAACCGTGTTGGAAAATGTACTGACGCTTCTGAAAATCGACGCGCCAGACGAGATGTAAAAATGCCGGCCGGGGGATGTTATGATGTACCAGCTTTGCTGCCTGTTTGTTTGTTTTTTACTTTACAGTTTTGCCGGTTGGGCCTATGAAACAGTTTTATGTTCTGTGCGGGCGCGCCGGTTTATCAACCGCGGCTTTCTAAGCGGCCCGATCTGCCCAATCTATGGCGTCGGCGCTGTTACAGTCATTTGGATCTTTTCTCCGCTGCATTTACATCCGGCGTTGCTGTTTATCCTCAGCGCAGCGGTAGATACTGCCATCGAATATGTGACGGCAGTTGTTTTGGAAAAGCTGTTTCATACCAAGTGGTGGGATTATTCACACTACCGTTTCAATTTTCAGGGCCGCATCAGTTTACTCGGTGCGGTTGTATTCGGCACGATGTCGGTCCTCTTGATAGAATATATACATCCGCCGATTGAGCGGCTGGTTCGCTCCTTTCCCCATGCCGCCGTTTACATATGCAGCGCTATCGGTTTGATGCTTTTGATTACAGATATCGTTGTCACCGTCGTGAACATCATTGCTCTCAACGGCAAATTACAGGAAATCCAGCAGCAATTCACCGCGTTTATCGACGCTAATAAAAAGCGGGCCGAAGATCTGAAAACCGCCTTTTTAGAACGCTTTGAAAACAGCGAGTTTAACACTGCCCGGATCCGGAACACCTTAAACCGGCCCGGCTATCAGATTCGACGTTTAATCAGCGCGTTTCCACAGATGAAACCCATCCACAATCTAGAGGCGTTTGAAAAAATTCGCGAACGATTAAAACTTACCAAAGGAGCGCGTAAAAAATGACCGAACAATTTATAAAAGAACGTGGCCGCAAACTGGGAGAAATCGTTGTCAAAAATCTACAGCGCCGGCATTTTGGCGCCTATTTTTGTGAAACCGGTGAACAAGCCAAACAACTGGCCCTGTCTCTGATCCCAAAAGGAGACACCGTTTCCTGGGGCGGTTCAATGACCATGCAGCAGCTTGGTCTGTTAGATGCGGTCAAATCCGCATATCGCTATATCGACCGGGACAGTGCCGCGACGCCGCAACAGCGGGAAGAACTGACGCGCAGCGCGTTAATTTGCGATACCTTTTTAATGAGCGCCAACGGCATCAGCGAAGACGGCCAACTTGTCAATATAGACGGCAACGGCAACCGCGCCGCTGCCATGATTTACGGACCGAAAAATATTATTCTGATCGCCGGGATGAACAAAGTGGTCAAGACCGTACAGGATGCACTGACACGCGCCCGAACCATTGCAGCGCCCATGAATATGCAGCGATTCGGCGATCAAAATACCCCGTGTTCCAAAACCGGCGGATGCGGCGACTGTACAACAACCGATTGCATCTGCTGCTATGAAGTAATCACCAGAGTCTGCCGGCCTGCGGGAAAAATTAAAGTCATTCTGGCAAACGAAACTCTGGGATTCTGAAAGGAAAGCTTTTTATGCGTTTACTGTTGCATATCTGTTGCGCCCCCTGTTCGATTGCGTGTATTCAATCTCTGCGAGATGAAGGAATTCAGCCACACGGTTTTTGGTATAATCCAAACATTCATCCGTTCACCGAATATAAAGCCCGGCGTAATACCCTGATCGATTATGCAAAATCTATTGATCTGCCGCTGGATCTTGCGGATAACTATGGCCTGCGGCAATTTATTTGCGGCGTTTATCCCGATTTTGATCATCGATGCGCCTATTGCTATCGGCTGCGTCTGGAAAAAACCGCGCAATATGCTGCCGAACACGGCTTTGACAGCTTTTGCACCACGCTGCTGATCAGCCCTTATCAAAATCATGAACTGCTGCGCCAGATCGGACAACAAGCAGCGGTGCAGTATGGCGTAGAATTTATTTATCGGGATTTTCGACCGCTGTTTCGCCAGGGCCAGCAGCAGGCACGCGACCTGAACCTGTATATGCAAAAATACTGCGGTTGTATTTTCAGTGAACAGGACCGTTACCAAAAACAAATTGACAAATGGCAGAGCAAATGCTGTGACAACGTTCCAAAATCCTGAGAAATGCTAAACAACCGGCGCAACCTGAAGATCATATAAAACAGCAGCCCTGTGCATGAGACCTTTTCACACAGAGCTGCTGCCTTTTTATCATCCATCTTTTTCGCTTTTATCGTTGGCCAAACTGCCTGCTTACGCTGGCGGTCCAATCATCCTCAGCTTTTTAAACGAACTTCACATTTTTGAGATTTAATATTCCTCCGCCTGTTGCATGTTCTGTTTTTTCACCCCACCAGCAGCAATAAATCCTCCGGATCCACCTGCGGCTGCAGCGCACAATTCACCGCATGCGCAATCAACCGTGCCGCTCGATCGATGATCAGATCAATCTCCTTGGGGGTGACCACCATTTGCGATGCGGACGCACGCGTATCGTCAGTTTCACAATCGGTTAAATCCTGCACCAGTGTTTTGGCATCCACCACTGTCGGCACCCCGATTGACAGAACCGGAATGCCCAATGTGCGCATACTGATCTCGCTGCGGGCATTTCCTACACCGGAACCGGGTACTATTCCGGTATCTGAAAGCTGCACTGTACACCCAAGTCTGGATAATCTGCGCGACGCCAACGCGTCAATGACAATGACTGCCGCCGGCTTTACCCGATCTAGCACACCCTGAATCATCTCACCGGTTTCCACCCCCGTCTGCCCCAGCACCCCCGGAGACATCACTGCCACCGGCCGCAGGTCTCCCAGCCCGGCAGCTTTCGCCAGTTCGCCCGAAATATGCCGAGTCGCCAATATCAGCGACGCTGTCTTCGGTCCCAGTGCGTCCGGCGTGATCTCAGTATTGCCGATGCCGCAGATCAGCACCGGACCCGTTTCGGGCAACAGCCTGACAATTTCGGTTTTCAGCGCTAGCAAACAGTCTGGATTGATGCTATAATCACCGGCAAAGGATGTGGATTCTACTGTAATATACCGCCCTTTAGGCTTTCCCAACGCCTGTTCCCCCTGCCGGTTTAAGATTTCAATTTTGCTGATCTTCACATCGCCGATATCAGACTCCTCGCTTTTAAAACCATCGTCCGGATGTGGATGTGCCTCACGCATCTCAATTGCAAGGTCAGTGCGAAAATTCATTAAATCTCTTCCTTTTGTTTTTTATTTTAGTATAAACAAAAAAATACTTTTTAAAATATGAAAAAATACTTGAAATTTTCATAGAAAAATGGTATGATAACTCGTACAGGTTATTTGCGGCTTTGGCCGTATAATCCATTGATGATTCAGATTTACGTTGCGATACTGTAGTTTTTCAGTCATTGCGAACTGTCGAGGAGGTGCAAACGACAATGCCAAATATTCAATCCGCTAAAAAAAGAGTAAAGGTGATCGCCGTCAAAACAGCCCACAATAAGGCTATGACTTCTGCGCTGAGAACCGAAATCAAAAAAGCGAATATCGCGCTGGAAACCTCTGCCGACAACAAAGAAGCGCAGGTAAAGGCCGCGATTCGCAAAATCGACATGGCGCAGTCTAAAGGGTTGCTTCATAAAAACACTGCGGCGCGAAAGAAATCTGCTCTGCAGAGAAAATTAAACAAAGCGCAGTAATAAAACATAACCGCCTGTGGTTCGATTTGAATCACAGGCGGTTTTATTTGTTATGAAATCTTGGGATCTATACCATATGCGCTTCATGCACCTTCAGACACCGCGACAATACTCTTTACATGGCAGACATGATCAGACTTTTAAAAAATCCAGACCCCTGACCAATCCATACAAGCAACACCGTCCCAATAGCCGCCGGCTATCATTCTGCCGGCGGCTGTATAATCCCAAGCTGCAGTTTCCAATTTAAAATTCGTAATACCGACTCCTCCACCCGCTCTATAGAAATCTCACCCGATTTCACCGCCTGAATCGCCGCGGGGATCTGCGTCTTAAAATCGCTGCAACACAACAGATCGTTTCCTGCTTTGATCGCCTGCACAGCCGCTTTGGACGCGTCACCGCCGGTATATTCCTTGATTGCATCCATATACAAATCATCCGTCATGATCACACCGGTAAATTGCAGCTCGTCCCGGAGGATCTCATGCACCTTTGGCGACAGTGAAGCGGGGTATTCCGCATCCATACATTTTACAATGTTGTGCGAAACCAACACCGCGCCCGCACCGGACTGAATGCCCGCCTGAAACGGCAAAAAATCTCTGGTTTGAAACGTATTATAGTCCCGGTCGTCATAGGCGATCCCCGTGTGGGTATTCACGTTGTCACCATAGCCCGGGAAATGTTTCAGCGCTGAACCAATCCCATATTCATTCATTGTAAAAACCACTCTGCTGACATATTCTGCAGTCAGTTTTGCATCTGCGCCAAAGGTGCGGGAATAAATATAACTGCCCTTGTTCGCTACATCACAGACCGGCGCTAAATTCAGATTGATCCCCAAAGATTTCAGCAGCGTCGCTTTCTCACGCGTATCGCTGACAACCAGATCCCATCCGCCGTTGTTATACAGCTTTTGCGGTGACCAGAACGGCGTTTGCCGAAACTGTGTATATAAACTGACACGGTTGACGTCGCCGCCCTCTTCGTCCACGGCGATCAACATATCCACAACCGCCGCATCCTGATAAGAACGGATATTCGTGCGCACACTGTCCGGCGTCTGATCTTTAAAATCCCGTGCAAACAACACATATCCGCCCGGCTGATATTGTTCTACCGCGGCCGCCGCATCCGAATCCGGGCACCTGGTAATAAACATCTGCCCGACTTTCTGCTCTAAGGTCATATTCTGCATAATCTTTTGCGTATCAGACAATTCCTGCTGCGCCACGCTTTTTTCAGTCTCCGGCGCGATCGTCGTCTCCGGCGCAGCCGTTGTAGTCGGCGGTTGTAAAACAGTTACAGATAGCGCGACGATCGAAGCGCCGGAAAGACTTCCATAAAACCGCACCTCTACCATGCAGCCCGGCTCGACTATACCTGTAACCGCCGTTGCAGCACCGATGGTAAACGTATATTCCGTACCGTCCTTTGACCGCATGGCAAGAGCTGTTTCAGACCATTGTGTTACAGTTCCCGAAATGATGTTTTCCGCTTGTGTCGTCACCGGTACATCCACCACCGTTTCAGGGCGCGCCTGTGCTGGCTCCGATCGGTTACAGCCCGCCAACAGTGTTACAGCACATAACATGATCAGCAAAAGCTTTTTCAGATTTTCAGTTGCAAATTTCATCGTTACACCTTATCATAAAAATATCTATGTATATTTCAGACAGGAGGCCACCGAATGACCCAGACGGTTATTCATCCGATCCCGCCGCTTTATAACAAACATTCCCGCGTTTTACTGCTGGGTTCCATGCCATCAGGTGCTTCCCGGGCGGCAGGTTTTTTCTACGCGCATCCACGCAACCGTTTCTGGCAGGTAATTCCCGCTGTGTTCAACGAAACGCTGCCAGACGATACGACTGACAGTCGAAAACAGTTTGCACTGGCGCATCAGATCGCGTTGTGGGATGTGCTGCACAGCTGTGAAATAAATGGCGCGGCAGATAGCAGCATCCGCAATCCGGTTCCAAACGATCTGAATATTATTTTAGAAAACGCAGATATCCAGGCTATTTTCACCACCGGAAGAAAAGCGTATGAATTATACCGGCGGCTCTGTCTGCCCATGATCGGCCGGCCAGCAATTTATCTGCCCTCTACCAGCCCCGCCAATTGCGCGATATCCTTCGACCGATTGGTCAGCGCTTATCGTCAGATTGTTCCCTATCTGACTGTTCAGCCGTAGCCCCCGCGCGCCGGTGACGTACCGCCGTCGGACGTTCTGCCTGCTTCGATAAACGCGGCTGCGACAGCTTTCGATCTAAAAATTGCCGAATAAATGTATAGCCCTCATAAATAATCACGCCCGCCGCAGCCAAAATCGCCAATATGGATCCTACAGTCAGCAGCGCGTTGCCCCATATGTCCGAACCACCAGATATCGTAATTGACAGACTGTTTAAAATCTGTTTGTTTTGATCAATAGCATTTTGATCCAGAATCCCACCGTTGTTAAAACAGGTTGCTTCATAATATTGGCCTGAAAGCACCGTCAAAACGCTCATATAACTGTAACCGTTTTCAACGTCACCTACTCGCGCCATATATCGAATAAAGGTATAATCGCCGATCTCTACCGTTTCCGGCTCCGCCAGAAAGGTATGGCCGTCCTGCGTCAATCCGGTTTTCAGCTGATCGATGATCTGCCGCTGTTCTCCCTCGGAAAGCGGCGTAAAATTCACCAACTGTTCCGAAAAAGCGTCTGACGTTACACTGACCTTGATTTCCCGCTGTGCTTCTTCAGAGAAGGCGTCGATCTGCACGCCCGACTGCACCCGCTCCTGCAGTTCCAGTTTGGATATCGGCAGCGTGCTGAAAAAGTCTTCCGGCTGATCAATATCTGCCGGCGTGAGCGCAATATATCCATCAGGAATATCCAATTTGACTGTTCCGTCTGTCGTTTTCACCGACAGTGCAGATACATAAAGCACGCTGTAAAACACCGCCGACAAAGCCAACAACAATGTCACGATACGTTGTACCGCTCTCACTCTCATCATCCACTCTTCCATATAAATTTTATATGGGTATGCTTGTTTATATGTCGTCTGACAACAGTTTTTCCCTTCTGCAGAAAGCTCTCCAACCCACAAAACCATCTGTTTAATCCGCCTATGAAACCAACCAGGCGAAACAATCAAAATGCATCGCCAAACAAATCAAAGCTTTTATCTTTTATTTTTATTATAAAGGAATCAACAACAAAAAGCAAGCGTTCTGCACCGCCACAATTGATACAGCTTGTAGGTGTTACAATGATGTGTGACAAAAGATAAAAAAAGAGAAGCGAATAGGCGAGACCTGTGATAAGGT
>CALWVA010000047.1 GCA_944384875.1 uncultured Clostridia bacterium | reverse complement strand
GCGCTTTTCACCGATGCTCAAAATCAGGTTCAACACAATACCGAAAATAGCCGCCCCGGCGATACAGGGCACTTCCAGCCCGAAAAACGGAATATTGCCGCCGAACGCATATTGACCGCCCAGTCCGATAATCATAATTGTCGCGATCACCGCGATATTTTTCGAGCTGAACATATCTGCTTTTTTATCGATCATAATTGCAATACCCTGTGCGGCGATCGCACCGAACAGATAAATTTCCAATCCGCCGATAACTGCCTGCGGAATGGCATAAATGCCCTGAATCAGCGGCGTAAAGCAGGAAATAATCATCGCGATTACCGCCGCCACAATCAACACCGGCACCGAAAACACCTTGGTAATTGCCATGGTGCTGATATTTTCGCCGTAATTGGTGCCCGCCGGGCCGCCCACAAAACCAGAAACCATATCGCCGATACCGTCGCCAATCAGATTTTTATCCAGCTTGCCGACCAGGTCATATTTTTTGGACACACCCTTTTGTTTAGCCAGATTATTTACATAGATATCCAACTGATACATATGAGCTGTAGATTCTGGAATCGTCGCAATCGCAATGGGCATAATCGCGAACACTGCCGCCCAGGAAGCCTTCGGCAGCGTAAAAGCCGGCAGCGCAATCGGCCCCCAGGACCAGATCGACGCACTCAGCGCCTCTGACGGAATCTGGCGAAACAGGCTCATCTCTCCACCGCCGAATGCCACCAGCAACCCGGCCAGACCGCAGCCGACCGCCGCGCCCAGAAGCAACGGCAGCTGACCCAAAAAGCCTTTTAAATAACGTGAAAAAATAATGGTAGACAGCAGCGTCACCAGTGAAACCGCCCACACCCAGTTCGAACCGGCGGCCGGCGCTGAGCTGGCTGTAAGCTCCGCCACCGGCGCGGCGTCGCTCAGAGCGTTGCCCGCCAGTGTCAGACCGATGATCATCGCCACCGGGCCGGTGATCGTTGCGGGCAGCAATTTCTCAACCGATTTAGTGCCAAAGAATCTTACCAACAGTCCGGCTGCGATCGAGATAAAGCCCGACATGATAATACCAAACTGGGCGTAAGAAATCGCCTCGCCGGGCAGGATGTCGCCCGAGCTCCAGTTTTGTAACGCTTCAGCCGTTTCCGGACTCACCAGCTTTTGAATTTCATCGCCCGCCATCAACCCAGCCACCGCTGTCAGATAAGAAAAACTCGAGCCGTAATACAGCGGGATCTGCCGCCGGGTGATCAAAATAAAACAGATGGTTGCCAGACCGCTGGCGAAAATGGTCGTAGAAACCTGAAAACCGGTCAGAAGCGCCACGGTTACCGTCGCCGGAAACATGACAATCACCTGCTGCACCGCGTATAAAAACAGCTTCCAGATCGACGGCCGTTCGTCGGGCAGATAACCCAATACTTGTTGCTTTCGCATGTTCATAATCCCCTCTTTTTATCATTCATTTTTGTTTAGCAATCATCCGCCGGATTTACACAAAAAAAATCTTGTCGCAAAGGCGGCAAGACAAAACTCCTTTCAAAACAAATATAATCCGGCTCGGCGTGGCGCCCCCAGGCGCTCCACATTCAATAAACCAAGCAATATAATAACATAAATTTAGGCTTTTTTCAATACAAATTTCAACAATTCGTGATTTTTTTAATAAACATGTATATTCCCGTTGCATCTCGGTACACTAATCGTGGCTAAAGAAGAGATCAACGCGTTTGCATCAAACTTCTTCATGCCCGCTGTTTTTATTTTTTCCGTCAGGAGCGAATGAAAACAGCGTTTTTTATTTTTAATGTATCGCGCGCATGTGTCGGTGAAACGCCTGAAATGGCCGGCGACACGCGGCGCCCACCGCCACAAACGCGATATAACTTATCTGCGCCGATTGCGCCGGGGTCGGATGACGCCCGCCTAAAACAGCCGCGCGTACCGCCGGCGTGCTGCCAACAGTGTCAAAGGCCCGTATGAAAGCCGAAGCCAACAACCGGGCGATAGCCGCCTGATCCGGTTCCGATGCAGCGCAAAGGTTCAGTTCTCGTACTGCTGGGCGCATTTGAAAATTTTATAGGTGCCCGCGCGCCGGGGTTTTGCCGCGGGAATCGACTGGTCGGTAAAGCCCACCGCCAGCGAACCGGCACAGCGGTAGCCCGCCGGAACACCCAGTTGCCCGGCAAACGCCTGCCCCTGCTGTGAATCGAACATCCCTTTAGACGGCGCGTTGATCCAGCAACTGCACACGCCCAGCGATTCTGCCGCAAGCATCATATTGCCCAGCGCCAGACTGACCGACTGCATCGGCGTATGCGCCTGTGGATCTACAAAGGCAAAAATAATGGTATTCGCACCGTAAAACGGGTCGCCGCCCAACAACTCGCGTGCCTGCGCAACCAGCTGTGGCTGCTGCACCGCCGCAAAATACCATGGCTGGTCGTTCATGCCGCTGGCGGCATACAGGCCGGCCTTGATGATCGTTTCCAGCTGTTCGCCGGTAGGCAGCTCGTCATTATATGACCGCACACTGCGCCGGTTCATAATACATTCCATAACCTCGTTCATAAATCGTCTCCCTTTCTGCTATTTAATCTGATGCAGCGTCTGTGCCTTTGATTCGATCCATATAGGCTTTAAACGCCTGTTCATTTTTATTATCGCCAAACTGGTAATAGCGCGTGCTCTTAAGCTTATCCGGCAGATATTGCTGTTTGACATAGTGATTTGGATAGTTATGAGGATAATTATAAAACTGCCCTTTATTCGGATTATCCGCCCCATCGTAATGCTTATTTTGCAGCTGCCGGGGAATCGGGCCATAGTTACCCTGCTCCACATCGGCCATGGCCGCGTTGATCGCGTTATATGCCGAATTGGATTTGGGCGCGGTAGCGACCAATACAACCGCGTCTGCCAGCGGGATCCGCGCCTCGGGCAGCCCCACCATCAGCGCCGCATCTACCGCGGCTTTGACAATCGGAATGATCTGCGGATATGCCAGGCCCACGTCTTCACAGGCGCACACCATCAACCGCCGGCAGGCCGAGGGCAGATCGCCCGCAGTCAGCAGTCGCGCCAGATAGTGCAGCGCCGCGTCCGGATCTGAGCCGCGCATGGATTTTTGATATGCCGAAACAATATCATAATGTTCGTCGCCGTCCCGGTCATACCGCGCTGCGCTCATCTGGGAAAGCTGCCGCGCAGCCTGCGCGGTCACCAGCCGCACGCCGTTTTGTTCCGACGCGCCCAGGACACACATCTCCACCCCGTTGATGGCTTTGCGGACGTCCCCGCCGCAGCGGGTGGCAATAATCTGTTCAACCCCCGGTTCGATCTCGATCTCGCCCAACTCCTGCCGCAGCTTCTCAAACGCCCGGTGAACTGCCGGTACAATTTCTTCGGCCGTAACCGACTTAAACTCAAACACTGTGCAGCGGCTTAAAATAGCGCTGTATACATAAAAATATGGGTTTTCCGTCGTAGATGCAATCAGCGTAATCGACCCGTTTTCGATAAATTCTAGCAGCGACTGCTGCTGCTTTTTATTCAGATACTGGATCTCGTCGAGATATAACAAAATGCCGTTCATGCCGGCCAACGTGCCGGTTTCGTCAATGACCGCCCGGATATCTGCGGTAGAAGCCGACGTGCCGTTTAATTTATGCAGACGCATACCGGCGTTTTCGGCGATAATCCGCGCCAGCGTGGTCTTGCCCACGCCGGATGGCCCGTAAAACAGCATATTGGGAATTGTCCCGCCGTTGATGATATTATACAACGGTTTCCCAGGACCGATCAGATGCTGCTGCCCCACCATTTCCTCCAGCGTTTTAGGACGCAGCCGGTCCGCCAAAGGCGCTGCCATAAAACTCCTCCTCACGATTTGCAAGACGCACTTCATAGATGCCTGCCGGCCGAAAATACCATACCGCAAAACGGCGGGGCTCCGAACGACAGACCGCCCGGCCCCCGCCGTATCCGTTATTTCAGTTATATTCTATATTAAAACCGGTATAACAACCGGGGCCCCGACAACATAAAAGATTGCGGCAGGATCATTCATACAACGGATATTTTTCACAGATGCCGTTTACCATGGCACGAATCCGGTCCGCCTGCCCGTCAAAATCCACAATCGCAAGATGGATACACTCTGCGATCACATCGAAATCCTCTTCCTTCAGCCCGCGGGATGTCGCGGCAGGCGTTCCCAACCGCACGCCGCTGGTCACGAACGGGCTCTCCGGATCATTGGGAATCGCGTTTTTATTGGCCGTGATATATACCGCATCCAACCGGCTCTGCAACTCTTTGCCGGTCACACCGGTGCCGATCAGATCCAGCAGCATCAGATGATTGTCTGTCCCGTCGGACACCAGCTTGTGTCCTCTGGAAACAAGGCCGTTTGCCAGCGCTTTGGCGTTTTTAACAATCTGCTGCTGATAAGCCTTAAACCCATCGGTCAGCGCCTCGCCGAAACAGACCGCCTTGGCCGCAATCACATGCATCAACGGGCCGCCCTGTGTCCCGGGGAATACGCCTTTATTGACCGCTTTGCCATATTCCTCTTTGCACAAAATCAGGCCGCCTCTGGGGCCGCGCAGCGTTTTATGGGTCGTCGTGGTTACAATATCCGCATACTCTACCGGATTGGGATGCAACCCGGCCGCCACCAGCCCGGCGATATGCGCCATATCTACCATAAACAGTGCTCCGACGCTTTTGGCAATCGCAGCGATCCGCTCAAAATCAATAATTCTGGGATACGCCGACGCGCCCGCCACAATCATTTTCGGCTGGCATTCTTTGGCGATCTGTTCCATCCGATCGTAATTGATATAACCGTCATCGTCAACGCCATAAGGCACAAAATGGTAGATCGCGCCGGACATGTTCACCGGCGAACCGTGGGTCAGATGGCCGCCATGCGCCAGGTTCATGCCCATGACGGTATCCCCCGGCTTTAAAAACGAGAAGTATACCGCCTGATTGGCCTGCGCGCCGGAGTGAGGCTGCACATTGGCAAATTCAGCACCGAACAGCTCCTTGGCGCGATCGATGGCAATATTCTCGATCACATCAACACACTCGCAGCCGCCGTAATACCGCTTGCCGGGATATCCCTCAGCATACTTGTTGGTCAGCACGCTGCCCATCGCCGCCATCACCGCCGGGGAAACAAAATTTTCCGAAGCGATCAACTCAATGTTCCGCCGCTGGCGGCCCAGTTCTGCGGCCATAGCATCGGCTACGGTTTTGTCGGTTTTTGCTACAAAACCAATGGTATCCATCAGATCAGCATACATCTAAAAACATCCTTTCAATTTACACACGGGTGTGTTATAATAACAGTGTTAAAATTATTATACATGAATCGCATCTAAAACGCAATAAATATTGTCTTTTTCAGGAGGGATTATTTTGCCCGCTTACCGGCATGCCAGAAGAAAAGCCAATTACCTGCCCTTTACAATCGCTGTCTGCGCAGTGATTGCGGTAATTATTATAACGGTGATTGTGATCGTTGCAACTTCCGGCGATGAACCCACCCATTCTGCGAATACAACTACGACGGCCACAGCTACCACCCGCCCGGCGGATACCACTGCCCAATCCACTACGATCAGTACTACTGCCGCCACCACCTCCGGCAGTGCCACTGGCAACCGCACCTCCGGCAGCGGCAACGCCGGCAACAGCGGCTCTGGCAGCGGGGCCGGCGGTGCATACGGCTCGTCAGACAACATGCTTTATACCGGCAGCCTGTTAACTGTGCCTGCTTCCGGCTCTGTTACCAAAACCCAAAAGGAAGTTAAATATGGCCTGCAGATTCTGGTCAATAACGACTACGACTATGATGAAAACCAGCCTACCGATCATGTAATGATGACTGCGTTTTCCGATCGGGCTTATAAGGTTGCATACACCGATCTGAATGCCGACCGGTTCACGTTGCAGCAATTCAATCGCATGACCGCCGATTATAAAAAAATCTATCCGAATGAATATTTACAGGTCTGCAGCGGCTACCGCACCATTGCTACCCAAAGGCGCAATTTCAACAACAGTGTTGCCGCAGACGGACTGGAAGAAACCCTCAAATGGTTTTCCAAACCGGGCTACAGCGAGCATCATACCGGTTTTTCCATTGATTTTAATACCAACGCTTACGGCAGCGCCGCCTTTACCGGCAAAGGCAACCAGGTATGGTTCTCAAAAAACTGCCACAAATATGGCTTCATCCTGCGCTATCAGGCGGACAAGTATGATATTACCCGCATCAATGCCGAGCCCTGGCATTTCCGGCAGGTCGGCATCCCACATGCGGATTATATCATGAAAAACAACCTGTGTTTAGAGGAGTATATCGAAAAAATCAAAAACTATTCCCATGACAACCCGCTGACCATCACGCCGGACGCTGGCGGCACCTATAACGTTTATTATGTAAAATCGACAGGCGCATCCACAGTGATTGACCTGTCCGGTTATAAAAGCTATTACTGCTCCGGCAACAATGTAGACGGCTTCATTATTACTGCGCAGAAATAGAACAAAACGGCGGCCGTCTATGGGGCTGCAACACCATTTTTATCCCTGCATAAGGCGGTGACGGTCTGTGAATCACAATGATAATATCATTCAGGCAATCAGCGATTTTATTTTTATTGAAAACCGGCCTGAACGCGCAGACGCGATCATCGTCACCGGCGGCTCGTTTCCGGAAGCGGCCGAAACCGCTGCCGTCCTATGGAAAAACAGCTTCGCGCCATATATTTTAATCGGCGGCGGTTACAGCGTAAAACGGAATGCGTTTCCCGGCCCCCGTTCCAAACAGGATGTTTACAGCAACCAGTATAAAACTGAATATGATTTCTATAAAGATGTATTGCTGCGAAACGGTGTGAATGAAACGGCGATCTTAGGCGAAGACCGTTCTGCATTTACCCGTGAAAACGCAGTTTTCGCCAGAGAAGCCGCGGAACAGGCAGGCCTTAAATTAAACAAAGCGTTATTGGTCTGCAAAAGTTTCCACGCCCGAAGATGCCTGTTGTTTTTTCAATCGGCGTTTCCGGATACGACCTTTCTGATCATCCCTTTTGCGGGATTTGATATCACCAAAGAGAACTGGTTTCAAACGGAATACGGCACACAGCGGGTATTGGGCGAGCTGCAAAGATGCGGCTCTCAACTGCATTTTTCCGATATAAGGACCTATGCCGAACAAGCTGTTTCTCGGCCATACCCAGACAGAGCGCAGGCCGATGGCCTGCTTGCAGAAGCCGCCGCGCATCATCCCGGCCCGTGGGTACAACACAGCCGGATCGCAGCGCGCTGCGCCGAGGCTGTCGCAGCATGCTGCGGTATGGATACAGACAAAGCTTATGTCTTCGGACTGTTGCACGATATCGGCCGCCGGTTTGGTAAGGGCCATTTTCAACATATTGTAGACGGCTATGACTATATGCTGTCATTGGGGTATACAGACGTAGCGCGGATCTGTCTGACCCACTCGTTTCCCAATCAGAGCCTGTCGGAATATATCGGCCGGTTTGATAAACCCGAGCAGGATATCAGCCGTATGGATATTGCACTGCACCAAATCGTTTATAACGACTATGACCGGCTGATCCAGCTATGCGATTGTGTCGCCGGGACAGACGGCCCGGTAGATATGCAATCCCGGATGGAGGACGTCAAACAGCGGTACGGGAGCTACCCCGCTGAAAAATGGACACAGAACCTAAAGCTGAAAGCTTATTTTGAACAGCGCTGCGGCGCAGATCTCCATCAGGTTATCAAGCAATTTCCTACTCCGCCTGACGACGGGACCTGCTAAGAGCAGTGTGCATATTTTGGAATATAGAAAACTACACTATGAAAGGAATTTGAACACATGGCCCAGATTCAACCCTTCAATGGTCTGCGTTTCACCGAAAAAGCGGGCGACATCGGCCAGCTTTGCTGCCCGCCCTATGATATCATCAGTGAGGAGGAACGCCAAGCCTATCTGCAAACCAACCCCAACAACATCATCCGGCTGGAGCTGCCCCGGGAAGGTGCGGACTTTTACCAGACGGCCGGCGATACGCTGCGGCGCTTTTTAAACGACGGCATTTTAAAATGTGATGACCGACCCGCGCTGTATGTTTATGAGATGCAGTTTGAAAACGACGGTGAACCCATGGCAGTCAAAGGAATGATCTGCCGGGTCAAGCTGGAGGAGTTTTCAAAAGGCATTATCCTGCCCCATGAAGAAACGCTATCGAAAGCCAAAGAAGACCGGTTTCAACTGATGCGGGCTACCGGCTGCAATTTTTCACAGATTTATTTGCTCTATACCGATCCGCAACGAACCACCGATCAAAAAATTGCCGATGCGACCCTGCGTGCGGCCGAGGTGCAATGCACCGACGCTGATGAGGTTGTCCACCGGCTGTGGACGTTGGACGATCCGGCGCTGATTGACAGCATCTGCGCAGATTTCACCGACCGGCGGCTGTATATTGCCGACGGACACCACCGTTATGAAACGGCGCTGCGCTATCGGGATGACTGCCGGTCACGGGGCATCGACGCCCCAGGCGCCGATTACTGCATGATGATGCTGGTATCCATGGAACACGAAGGGCTGCTGGTGTTGCCCACCCACCGGATCGTCCGGGATCTGCCCAGCTTTGATCCGACGGCGGTACTACACGCCTGCGAAGCCTATTTTTCTATAGAGCAAATTGCCCAATCACAGATGCAGCTGCTTTTAAAACAGCGGTACGACGCCGGCCAAAAGGCTTTCGCGCTGTATCTGGGCGACGGCGATTACCGGCTGCTGACCCTGCAGAATACATCCATCATGCAAACCCTGCTGCCGGATACATCCGCCGCTTACCAGGGGCTGGACGTCAACGTACTGCACAAACTGGTCTTAGAGCGGTTGTTCGGGATCGATAAACAAAACATGGCCAACCAGAAAAATCTGACTTATACCAGATATGCGCAGCAGGCGGTAGAGGCAGTAGACAGCGGCGCGGCCAACTGCGCGTTTCTGTTAAACCCAACAAAGGTTTCCGAAATTCGCGACGTGGCCGCCGCCGGGGAGAAAATGCCGCAGAAATCCACCTATTTTTATCCCAAACTGATTACCGGGCTGGTAATGAACAAGCTGCTCTAAAGTGCGAAAGACAGCAAAAACAGCTCATAGAGCCGGGCGTAGATCGAATACAACTGATCCGGCGGCAGCGGATTTTCCCCTTTGCCGATCTCCAATGTAAACCCCGGCCGGCGAAAAGTCTGAATAAACCAGTCTTTAAATCCCCCGTGAGAGGCGGTGCCGCTGGGCGCCGCCATTTTATAGCCGCTGGCCGTCTCAAACAACCGCGCCAACCGATAGCTTTTTTCCGGCGTATATTCTCCATATTGCCAGTAAATTTCCTCTCCCTGTGAATGGAAGGCCAGCAGCTGTAGAATATCATTGTTGCGGCATAAATCAGCCATTATTTTGGTTTCTGGCTCGCTTTCGGGCGCTTGCCCGCCATACCGCCGGGGCGCCGGGCCGGTGATGCCCTGCTGGCGTTCCAGTTGTTTTAAAATTTCAAAACCTGCATCAAAATTATGGTTAATATCCACGCCGCGCACATTGGCGTTCCAATATTTATGCTCGTTGTTGCCCAAAATCTGACGGACGCTGTCAGCATATGTACCCGCCGTCGCCGGACCGTTCAGAGAAATCTCATATCCGTCCGGGTTCACACAGGGCACCGCCAAAACCGATTTCCCAAACAGAGCGCTGCGGGCGTTGGTTAATGAAAAATCCGTGTTATCTGTCAGGGTTTCACACAGGTTTTCTAAAAACATGATCAACACCAGACAAGTCAGCCGCTCGCTTCCGTGAAACCCGCCTGCATACAACACCTTTTTGGTATCAATGCCGATCTGCGCAGAATAAATCGGGCGCCCTGCCACGCTTGTTCCCAACTGCGTCAGTTTTAGAAACGGAAATTTTACAGCCAGATTTTGCAGATACGCCACCAGTTCCGCATAACTGTATTCGCGTTGTTCAATCATAGAATCCCTCCGGAAAGTCATTGTTTGTGCAAAAAGAAAGGAGATATTAAGATGGATCTACAAGAAACCACTCTGAAACAATCCTATGCATATCAGGGTAAAATTATTAACACCCGGGTAGACCAAGTTCGCCTGCCGGACGGACGCACCTCGCTCCGGGAAGTCGTAGAGCATCACGGCGGCGTCTGCATCGCCGCTCTGACCGACGCCGGCGAACTGTTGTTTGTCCGGCAGTTCCGCTACCCGTATCAGCAGGTGTTGCTGGAAATTCCGGCCGGTAAGCTGGAACCCGGCGAAGATCCGCTGGAATGCGGAAAGCGTGAATTAAAAGAAGAAACCGGCGCCACGGCCGCACGCTATCAATCGCTGGGACAGCTCTATCCCTCGCCCGGTTACTGCGCCGAAATCATCCATATGTATCTGGCACAGGAGCTGTCCTATGGGCAGCAAAAGCTGGATGAAGGCGAGTTTCTGACAGTCGAAAAAATTCCGCTGGACAAGGCGGTACAATTGGTACTTTCCGGCGAAATCAAAGATGCAAAAACGCAGGCGGCTGTGCTGAAAGTCCGGATGTTGACCCAAAAATAGATCTGAGATTTGACCAAACATGATACAATAGCAATCGATTATAATTTTATCCGCCCAAATGGCGGACACAGCTTGCACACCGTGTATAGGCGCTGTTCAACATAATGCTTATACATGAAACAACAACCCGAAAAACGTCCTCTTATGATCGCTTTCAAAATCCGGCGCGCATACAGCGCCGGATTTTTATTTGTGAACACACGATTACGCCTGATAATCCCGCCGGTTTTGTCCATACTACCTTTGAGGTGACGGGTAATGCAATCATTATGGCAGGATATACAGCTTCCATCATTTGCGCCGCTGCAGGGCGATTTAAAAACCGACATATTGATTATCGGCGGCGGACTGGCCGGTATTTTATGCGCCTTTTTTCTGCAACAGGCGGGCGTGGATTACGCCCTGGCCGAAGCGGATACCATCTGCGGCGGTGTAACCGCCGGTACAACCGCCAAGATCACCGCACAGCACGGTCTGATCTATAACAAATTACTGAAATCTCTGGGATCTGAACGGGCCGCAATGTATCTGCAATCCAATTTACAGGCGCTGCGAACCTACGCGCGGCTGTGTGAAAAAGCCGATTGTGATTATCAGATACAACCCTCCTTTGTTTACAGCGTCGACAACCGCGGCAAGATCGAGCGGGAGATCCGGGCGCTGCAGCGGCTGGGATACCCTGCGGTGTTTACCGAACATCTGCAAATTCCGGTGACCGTCGCCGGCGCCGTCGGGATGGACGACCAGGCACAGTTTCATCCGCTGAAGTTTGTTCGTTCCTTCGCCCGGGTATTGCGCATTTACGAGCATACGCCCATCCGGGAACTGCGCGGCACCAAGGCAATCACCGACCACGGATGTATCACCGCCGGGTCGATCATCGTCGCGACGCATTTTCCATTTCTGAACAAACATGGCGGCTATTTTCTGAAAATGTTTCAACACCGGTCCTATGTGTTGGGGCTGCGTAACGCACCGACGGTAGAAGGCATGTATGTTGACGAGGCAGACGACGGCCTGTCCTTCCGAAATGCAGACAACCTGTTATTACTGGGCGGCGGCGGACATAAAACCGGCAAACCCGGCGGCAACTGGCGTGTGCTGGAGCGCTTTGCCGCCATGCAGTATCCGGACGCCTGTGTGCAATACCGCTGGGCTGCGCAGGACTGTATGACGCTGGACAGCATTCCCTATATCGGCCGGTATTCCGCCCGAACCCAAAACCTGTATGTCGCCACCGGCTTTAACAAATGGGGTATCACCGGTTCTATGGTGGCCGCCCAGCTGTTAACCGATCTTGTCACCGGCCGGGACAATGCGTTCGCACCACTGTTTAATCCGTCGCGCAACATGCTCAAACCCCAGTTATTGATCAACGGCGGCAGCGCCATCGCCAACCTGCTGACCTTTTCGCGCAAACGCTGCCCCCATATGGGCTGCGCGCTGAAATGGAATCAGGCGGAACACAGCTGGGATTGTCCATGTCACGGCTCACGGTTTGCCGAAGACGGCGCACTGTTGGACAATCCCGCTACCGGCCCGCTCAAAAAATAACGCGTCATAAAACACGCAACAAACGAACATGTAGGTTTGTCAATGATGTGTTACAGATTTGGAAAAGAGAATAAGACCTGTTTTGGGGAACGCCAGTTGAGGGGA
>CALWVA010000046.1 GCA_944384875.1 uncultured Clostridia bacterium | reverse complement strand
GCATCCCCCAACAGCGCACCGCCCAAAACGGTATAAACCACGGTGGTAACCACCGCTTCGTCCCCTTTCAGATAACACGTATTATACAAATCAATCTGCTTGTTGATCTGTTTTTTATTGTCAGCCTGCAACGCTTTACGCAGCTCCGGCACAGCATAATCGGTAAAAAATTTATCATATAAAAAGTCGCCGTAAACGGCCACATTTTCTTTATAAGCGTCTTTATACACCGGGTACATTGCTAAAAAGCGCGCCGTCATTCCCTCAATATCAATCGTATCTGCTTTGGCGCGTTTAGACGGCAAATCTACCTGCTGCTGATTGATCAGCGTAGAGGTTTTTACGCCGATCAATTCCGAAAGGCTGTCTACAAAATCATTTTCGATGCTTTTTTTGTCGGCTTCTGTTGAATTCTCATCCAGAAACCACGCAGACATCTCGTTCCATTTGACCTCGCTGCCCTCCTCCAAAACGGCGTTCTTTAGCCGCAACAGCTTGTCTTTTTCATCATATTCTACCATCACAGCCCGTTCGCCGTTTGTGAAATATTCCAAATCTGCATCGACTGTGCGATGATATCCCTTTTCTTTTAAAAGATTTTCGATCCCGTTGAGAATGGAACTGTAAAAGCTTTTATTCATGATTCATACTCCTTCATTCAGCCATATCGAATAATATTATAACAAATCTTCACACGTTTGTCACCTATATTTTTCAACGAAACCGGCGCTCCAGCTCCAACAGAGATGCTTTCATAGTCAGCCCGCCGGCATAGCCGGTCAGCGCACCGCTTTGTCCCACAACCCGATGACAGGGCACAACGATCCACAACGGGTTTTTACCAATCGCAGCGCCCACCGCCCGAAACGCAGTGGGCCGGCCGATCGCCTGGCAAATATCACAATAAGACGCCGTTTGCCCATAAGGGATTTGCGCCACCGCTTGCCAGACCTGCTTCTGAAACGCTGTCCCGGCAGGGCGAAGCGGTAAATCAAACGTCTTTCTGTCGCCTGATAAATACGCCTGCAGTTGCCTTGCGGCCTGCTCCAATACCGGTGTCTGCGGCGCATTTTCCAAACCGGACGCTACAGATGATACGATAGACAGATTGGTGATCCAGCCGTCCTGTTCGACGATCTGCAGCAGTCCAAAATCGGTGTTAAGCGTAAGCCGCATGCTGACCTGCTCCCTTTTCGGACTTTTCAGAATACAGAAACTTAATAATATCTTTTCGGGTTACAATCCCCATAAACACATTGCGGTCGTCCACAATCGGCACAAAATTCTGCTCGGTCATTTTGGTTAACAGACAATCAATATCTGTATCTACCGTTACTGCCGGATTAAATTCCGGCCGCATAATATCGGTAATCTTATATTTTTCCTGCTTTTTAATGCTGGCGCTCCGGCCGTCGAGTATATGCCAGAGAAAGTCCCCTTCGCTGACCGTTCCCGCATAACGCCCATCCCGATGGATCACCGGGATGGCGGTATAACCGTGCGCCCGCATCTTCTCCAGCCCCTGCCGAACGGTATGGTCGCTGTAAATAAAGCTGACTGTGCTTTTCGGCTTCAGAAAAAAAAGTATATTCATATCTCAAACCCTTCCCAAGTTTTTTTCATTATAACAGTTTCTGCTGCGAAAATGTTGCCAAAATATAAAATCTTTCTCAAAAAATTTTATAATGTAAAAACCATCCGCTTCATATTTTATTCACATTTTATTCATACATTTTTATAAATATTTGTTATTATATAGGAGCATATATACTTTAATAAGACGGGGCGGATTTTTTGAAAACTGTACACAATCGGATTCTTTCTCAAATTTCTCCGATGAAAATCATCTTTTTGGGATATTGCGGCATTATTCTAACCGGCGCATTATTGCTGATGCTGCCGTTTGCTGCCAGAAACGGCCAGGTTACCTCTTTTTTGGACACATTTTTTACAGCGACCTCTGCAACCTGTGTCACCGGGTTGATTCGTTTTGACACTTATACCCACTGGACACTGTTCGGCCAGCTGGTGATTCTGGCATTAATTCAAGTCGGTGGCCTTGGATTTATGACTTTTACCCTGCTGGTGATTTCTTTTACCCGCCGGCGTATCGGTCTTTCCAGCCGCGTGCTGATGAAAGAGTCGGTCAGTTCTCCGCAATTGGGCGGCATGGTGCGCATGACCCGGTTTATTTTCGTCGGCACAGCGCTGTTTGAAGGGCTCGGCGCTATACTGCTCGCGTTTTATTACTGTCCGTTATTTGGGTTTGGAAAAGGCATATATTTTTCGATATTCCATTCTATCTCCGCTTTTTGTAACGCCGGCTTTGATTTAATGGGTGAAGCCACTCCTTTTTCTTCACTCACATCAGCCGCCGATAATGTATATGTCAACGTTATTATCATGGCGCTGATTGTCATCGGCGGTTTGGGATTCTTCGTGTGGGCAGATATCCGGGAACATAAATTTCACTTTTCGCAATACCGGCTGCATTCCAAAATCGTGCTGGTGATGTCGACGACATTGATTCTGGGCGGCACAGCCGTGCTGTTCATCACCGAATACAACAATCCGGCCAATACGGCCTCTGTGCCCCAGTCTATATTACACGCGATGTTTCAATCGGTCACTGCGCGTACCGCCGGGTTTAACACAGTGGATCTCACTGCCATGACCGAGGCTAGTCAGTTGGTTATGATCTGCCTGATGTTAATCGGCGGCTCTCCCGGATCTACCGCCGGCGGTGCAAAAACAACGACACTGGCTATTTTGGTGGCCTCGGTATTCTCCACGATCAAGCGTAAAAAATCTGTAGATTGTTTTCGCCGGCGGGTAGACGACGATACCCTGCGTTCTGCCTCCTGTGTTTTTATGATGTATCTGCTGTTATCCATTTTCGCGACGATCACCATTTCCTGCGTCGAGAATATCCCTATTCTCCCGGCTATGTACGAGGTAGCATCTGCGATCGCTACCGTGGGGCTGTCCTTAAGCCTCAGCCCGGAACTGGGCGCCGTCTCCTGCGTGATATTGTCTGCACTGATGATTTTCGGACGTGTGGGGTCTATCACGATTTTGCTGGCATTCGCTTCGAACCGTCCGGGAGTGGTCTCCAAGCATCCGGCAGAAAAGGTCCAGGTGGGCTAAAAATACAGACGGGCCGGATGCATCCGCCCCGTCTGTTTATCATATTCTCAAAAATCTTCAGACGTTGAAGGTTTTTATAATGTCAAATAAACGGTATTATAGAAAGGAACACGAAAAAATGAAATCGGTCTTAATTATCGGGCTGGGCAGATTCGGCCGGCATATGGCCCAAAAGCTTCTCGAAGACGGCAACGAAGTGCTGGCTGTCGAAAAAAATGAAGAACGCGCCGATAACGCAGTATCCCTGATCCGTGATATTGAGATCGGCGATGCAACCAATGAGGATTTTATCCGCTCGCTTGGGGTGGATAATTTCGACATGTGTGTTGTCGCCATCGGCGATAATTTTCAAACAGCATTAGAGGTGACGGTGCTTCTGAAAGATATGGGCAGCAAATTTGTTATTGCCAGAGCCAGCCGGGACGTACACAAGAAGCTGCTGCTGCGCAACGGCGCAGATCACGTCGTATATGCTGAACGGGAAATGGCCGAACGGCTGGCAATCAAATACGGCGATAACAATATCCGCGATTATATTGAGCTGTCTCCGGAATATTCCATTTATGAAATCGCTGTTCCCACCGGCTGGTGTGGAAAAAGTATTCTAGAAAAAAACGTTCGTTCCAAATATCACGTCAGCATTCTGGCAACTAAAAAAGACGGAAAAATCCATCCGCTGCCCCATCCAGACCATGTCTTTGTTCCCGAGGAAACTCTGATGGTTTTAGGCGATCGGGATCATATCAGACAATTGCTGAAATAATTTCGCTAATATACAACTTTTCTAACATTGCTGTCGAAATAGCAATGGCTATAAATCTGAAAATAAGCCGAAAGGGAAATAGCTGTTCCCTTTCGGCTTATCACATTTATACACTTTGGGCGCGCATATCAATTAAACGGCCAACGCAACATAATAATCCTTTCACAGAGAAAATCATTATTATAAGGCATTTACCACCCTGCCACGGTCATATATTTGGCCTACAACTCAAAACGTCCCGCCTTTTAAAATACCACATGCTCTCTGGCAGACTGTAAAACTGAAGCCGCAATATTACAAGCCCGGGAGCTGCCCGCGCCGCCGTGTTCGACCAACACGACAAAAGCCAGCGGTAAATCTTCATCAGTCGTAAATCCTACAAATACCGAATGCGGCGTTTGATCTTCACCAACCTCGGCCGTACCGGACTTTGCACACACATCCAGTCCCGGAAACCGCCAGGTTCCGTAGTTATTTTTCACCGCATTACGCATCAGCTCGGTTACTTCGGCGCAGATCTTACTGTCAAACACCGTCGTCGAACCGCGAAACAGATTTATATGCAGCGGAATCCCCATCGGAGAGGTGATACTCTCTACCATATAAGGATTGGGTGTACTACCGCCGTTGGCAATCCCGCCTAACATGGTGATATATTGCAGCGGGTTCATCATATTGGTAAACTGCCCCATACCCGCCCAGGCCAGGTCAATGTCACGGGTGGCGGAAATATCAAAAAAACTGGTGGCAGCCGAAATACCGTCCATTGCAAACGACTGATTAAACCCGGCTTTCTGCGCAAATTCGTCCAGCTTTTGCTGTCCCACATCTACGGCAAGCTGACTGAAATATGCGTTGCAGGAGTGGGCAAACGCCTCGGTGAGGGTCTGTGTTCCGTGATAGCCCATGCAGGATACCCACTCGCCGTCGATCTCCACACCGCCCTGGCAGACATATTCACGCTCATAAATATCTGAAAATGTATCAATACCCGCCGCCGCAGTAATAATTTTAAAGGTCGATCCCGGCGTATAGGTGGCGGATAAAAACCGATTGATATATACCCCCGCGTATGCGCCGTCTTTGGCCTTCTGTACATCGTCGGCGTCTTCAACATCATAAGTCGGTGTGCTGACCATACAGATCACTTCACCGGTTTTATAATTATAAACCCCTACCGTTCCCGCGTCGTTCCCCAATCCTTCAAGCGCCGTCGCGCAAACGTCGGCATCCAGCGTAGTTTGCAGGTCATTGCCAGTATTCTGCAACTGATAAACGCCGTCGATCAAATTATAATCGCAAAGTGCTCCCAGATATTGACTTTGCAGGCCGGTTTTAATAAACCCGTCCAGATCACCCACCGCATGTAACGTGGCCTTCCGGATCGAACGACTGTCATTATAGATACGCTCTCCATTTACGGTCTGCGCCAGCACCGTTCCATTGCGGTCGGTAATCTTCCCGGCCCGGCTGATCTGCCCGTCGTTGAACAGATGAGTATTGGCGGGATACAGCGCCCAGTCAGATGCATCTGTCACATAAAAGCAGCAAAACACAATCAGCCCGGCAAGAAACACGCCGGAAATAATCAGCATCACGATCGCGCGCAGAGACATTTGCTTCATAGGAATCTCCTTTCCTGAAAAACACCGGCAACTATATGCGGGCGCGTCGGCTTGTTACGCCTCGTCCAGCAGGCGAAGAAGCCGGAAGCGTTGGTCCCGTCTGTTGCCCGATCGCTTTGATGAAACTGAGCAACGCCCAGCTTGCGATCATGCTGGATCCGCCGTTGCTGACAAATGGAATCGTTACACCGGTCAGCGGTAACAAATCTGTAGATCCAAAAATATTCAATGAAGCCTGAAAGATAAACAGCCCAGCCGCAGCACAGGCCGCGATTGCATAATATGCCGAACCCGTACGCCGGGTGCATTTAAACGCGTAAATTGCAAGAATAATAAAGCTTGCACAGATACAAAATGCAGCGATCATGCCCCATTCCTCACAGACAAAGCCAAACACCAGGTCGGTATCCGCCGCAGCAACTTTATAGAGATTGCCGTTGCCGCCGCCCAATCCGAACAGACCGCCGCTGGCGATCGCGATCATGGTTCTGGTTTGCTGATAGCCCTGATCCGCCGCCATTTCCCAAACATGCCTGTAAGCCTCAAACCGATTGGTCACATAAGGCATCACATTGATGATCACCACGGCGCCTACTACCGCCACCGCCAAAATTACCAGGATCGGGCGGATATCCCCCGACCGCATATAACAGATGATCAACATCGTTACAAAATAGATCGACGCCGTTCCAAAGTCCCGCATTAAAAACAGCGCGCCGATACAACAGCAGGAAAAGCCCAGAAATAATACAATATTTTTAGCGGTCAGCAGCCGTTCCAACGTCGCAGCGCCCACAAAAATAAACGCAAATTTGATCAGCTCCGACGGTTGGAAGGAAATTACCGATCCCAGTCTGATCCAGTTTCTAGCGCCATTCAGATTCTCGCCGAAAATCAAGTTGACCACCAGCAGTAAAATGGTAGCGCCGGCGACAAAATACCGCAGCTTCATTGTCAGTTCAATATCGCGGAAAATAAAACAAAAACCAGATAACAAACCAACACCAATCACGGCACACAGCAATAGTTTCATCGTTGAAGACGGCGCGGCCGACGCCGCCACCAGCATTCCGAACGTTGTCAAAAACAGCCCCAGAATTTCAATCTGGATATTGCCCCGGAACCGGCGGATGGCAAAATAGATCCACTCCCCTATGATCAGCAGCCCAAACGCCGCTGCTACCGACACCGGAAGCTCTGTCTGATAATGTAAAGCAATTTCAAAAAAGGCAAGCAGCTGGAACAATGTCAGCATCACCGCCTCAAACACCGCGCCTTTCGAGCGCCTCGGCGCACTGTGGCTCCCAGACGTAATGTCCTGCACAGCAGTCAGGCAAAATTTCACGCCGCCCAACTCCACCACGTCGCCGTTCTGGATATAAGCATAGCCGTCAACCGGGATATCATTGACCCTAATCTCGGCATTGCCGACCGCGCTGATTTTAAAACCAAATTTTTCATTATAAGTTAATACCGCATGCCGGCGGGAAACACTGGGTAAATTCAGCCGGATATCACAGATCGCGCTGCGGCCGATGGCCGACTCCTGCGATGTAATGTCAAAATCCACCGCGCTGTCCTGCATTACCAACCTGGCAATGGTTTGATTTTTTCCAGAGGCAAACAACCGCCGTGCACAGCTCAGCAGCAAATAAATGCAAATTAGCGGAATCAAAAACCGCGCTGCAAACAGATAATAATTTTGGATCTGCGTTAACAGCTGGTCCATATGCCGGCGCTCCTTTCCTCTCGACAATATACCTGTATATTCTAACACATTTTTTGATAATTTAAAAGTTCTTTTAAAAAATTGGTTGAAAGTTTTTTGCAAATCCGACAAGCTATTTGGAATACTAATGCTACAATAACGAAAGGATTTGTAAAAAAATGAAAAAAGCAACGATCCATTTTGAATATGCAGATTCCGCAGATTTCGCCCTGGGCAGACTGAAAGCACTGCCGCTGCAAAATCTAAAAATCACGCCGATAGTGCGGCAGACAGATGACCTGCCAGCGCAATATCCGGTGAAGCCGGAGGAAATCTACGGCAACCACACCGCCTATCTCAACGGTCTGCCGCATATTACCGAAGGCGGTCCGGTTTACACCGCGTTTTTTGAGCCGGCGCAAAACGGCGGCGCCATTTTGCAGTTCAGCGCACCGGACGCACAGGTTTTGCGGCAGGCGCTTTCCATCGCGCTGCAGGCCGGCGGCTATGATATTTCTGTAAAAGAATGAAGTGCTATCCCCGAACAGAGGTGCATATATTAAAATGGAACTGAAAGGGTGCTTTTTCATGTTATAAAAGAAAGGGAGTAGACAAATGAACAATCTGTACAAACCCGAAGGGATGCTGATCGGCACCCGGGAAAACCGAACCGCTTTACATTCGCCCCTGTCTCTGGCCGACGCCTACGCGAAAGAACAAATTTTAGAAGCTCGTGCAATCTTATGCGATACCGCACACAACCTGATCGTAGATCTGGGCTGCATGCAGGGCATCATTCCCCGCTGTGAGGGCGCTATGGGAATTGCGGATGGTTCGGTACGAGATATCGCGATGATTTCCAGAGTCGGAAAACCGGTCTGTTTTATTATTTCCGCCATCGGCACCGACGAAAACAACCGGCCGGTCGCAACACTGTCTCGCCGGGCAGCACAGGAAAAATGCACGCAGGAATACCTGAGCAAACTCCGAACCGGCGATGTAATCGACGCCTGCGTCACCCATTTGGAACCCTTCGGCGCGTTTTGCGATATCGGCTGCGGCGTTCCATCTCTGATGCCCATTGACTCCATTTCCGTATCCCGCATCTCACATCCCAGAGACCGTTTTTCCCCGGGAGATCAAATCAAAGCCGTAGTCAAAAACATTGAAAACGGGCGGATTACCCTGTCACAAAAAGAGCTGCTGGGCAGCTGGGAACAAAACGCCGCGCTGTTTTCACAGGGCGAAACCGTTTCGGGCATTGTCCGCTCGGTAGAACCATATGGCATTTTTATAGAGCTGATGCCCAATCTTGCGGGTCTGGCAGAGCCGAAAGAAGGTGTATTACCCGGACAGCAGGCCAGCGTTTACATAAAAAGCATTATCCCTGAAAAAATGAAAATCAAGTTGATCATCATTGATGCATTTTCCGCTGCGACCCTTGCGACAGGTCTGCAATATTTTTACACCGGCGCGCATTTAAACAACTGGCAATATTCTCCCGCCGGTTCGGAAAAGTGTATTCAATCTGTGTTTTAAATCATAAAACCTTTATAAAGCATTTAAGAGGTATCAGGCTTTTCAGGTCGATACCTCTTATTTTTTACAGTATATTCTAACAATTTCACTTTGGATAACCGGTAATCATCTCAATCGCCGGTTTACCGACCGCCATTTTGGCAGACCGGCTCTTAACAACAAGTCGTTTTTATTTTGATTCTTTTGTCGCAGAACTGTTTTGGAGCTGTTCCTGTTCGGGATTATCCAGCGTATCCGGCTCTTCGTCGGGTGTGTATTTAGCAGAAACCTCTGCATCTGCATAATAAGCGGTTGTTTTGGCTGACATCTTTTTATTCTTCAGCCGCTCGTTCATAAAGCTTTTCGTCACCGAGAACAGCACCGAGCACACCGGCACCGCAATCAGCATACCGATCACGCCAAAAAGCCCGCCGCCCACAATAATGGCAATCATCACCCAAAGCGCTGACATACCAGTGCGTTGTCCGGCAATCTTGGGATTCAGGAAATTTCCGTCCAGCTGTTGTAGAACAACCAGAATCACCACCACCCAAATGGCTTTAATCGGATCAACCATCAATACCAGCAGCACACTGGGAACGCCGCCGATATACGGCCCAAAGAACGGGATCATATTGGTGATGCCCACCATGACGCCGATCAGAATTGCATAAGGAATATTTGCGATCTGCATGACGATAAAACAGGTCGTTCCCACAACCAGCGCATCAATTAAAACACCGCTGAGATATTTGCTGAACGTCTGGTTACTGGTGCCTAACAGCCGCTGCAATTTATACATGAATTTTTTCGGAAAGACGGCATAACCCAGTTTTTTGACCTGCGCGCAAAACAATTCTTTGTTATACAGCATATACACCGAAGCGATCAAACCAATAACGAAAGAAAACACGCCCGAAGCGACCGATACTGTTACATCCATCACATTTTGCAGATCATCCAGATTGATATTTTTGATATAATCAATGATCCATTTGGTAACAATATCGATGGTTTCGCTGATGCTGCCCAGGTTTATAAACTTGTTCAAGCCCCAGCTTTCAATAAATGCATTGAATTCGTTATAATAACCCTCGATGTTGCTCACCAGCGTTTCGATGCTTTTATACAGCTGCGGCACCACAATCGACAGCAAAAACACCACAATACCCAAAACAATCAGATAGATCGTCAGCAAAGACAAAATTTTGGTCAGCCGCGGCTTTGGTTTTTTGGCAAACAGCTTTCCATAAACCTTCTGGCGAAAAAAACGATATCCCGGATTGAGCAGATATGCAATTGCAAAACCAATAATAAACGGCGCTAAAATACCAATTAAATCATAAAAGAAAGACAAAAACGTCGGAAAATTCAAAATAGCGAAAATAAGCGCGACCACCGCAGCCGCAGCTAAAAAGCCATACAGCGCGATTACTGCATATTTTCGGTTCCACCAATTTTTCAACCCGACACCTCCGCTCCATATGTTTTATTACTAGTATAGCACGTTTTCCCGCCAAATAGCAATGTTTTTATGTCCGACTGCAGAGGCTTGCACAACTGCAAAACAGCCATTTTAAAAACCCAGCAGACTTCCCACCTGAAAGATCAGAAAACCGACGATCCACGCCGTCAGCAACTGGTAGCCCACGGCGATACCCGTCCATTTCAGCGAGTTCATCTCTCGGCGCAATGTGGCCAACGCCGCCACACATGGAATATACAACAGCACAAAAGCCATGAACGCCACAGCAGACAGCGGCGTGAAAATGGAAGCCAAGTTTGCGCCTGTGATTTCCAACGTGCCCACCACCGCTTCTTTTGCCACAATACCGGAAAGCAGTGCGCTGGACGCGTGCCAATCGCCAAATCCCAGCGGGGTAAAAATCGGTGCGATCCATTTCCCGATCTGTGCAAACATGCTCTCAGATCCATCAGATACATAATGAAACGTAAAATCAAACTGCTGTAAGAACCAGATCACAATAAACGCCAAGACCAGCACTGTCCCGGCCTTTACAACAAATCCACGAATCTTTTCCCAGGTGTGCAGTCCCAGATTTTTCACGGTTGGTTTGCGATATTCCGGCAGCTCCATAATAAAATTAGACGTTTTCCCACGGGCAACGAAACGTTTCAAAATAATGCCGGACAGAATCGCCACGACAATACCCAACAGATACATGGAAAAAATCACAATCATCTGCGACTCCGGAAAAAAGGTTCCCGCCAATAGCGAATACAGCGGCAGCCGGGCCGAACAGGACATAAACGGCGTAATGATCATCGTCAGCCGCCGGTCATGCTCATTTTCCAATGTACGCGCCGCCATCAGCGCCGGAACCGTGCAGCCAAACCCCATCAGCATCGGAATAAACGACCGGCCGGACAAACCGAACCGTTTGAGCGGCCGATCCATAATAAACGCCGCCCGGGCCATATAGCCGGAATCCTCCAGAAACGACAACATCAAAAACAGAATCGCAATCTGCGGCAAAAAGCTGAGCACTGAGCCCACACCTGCAAGGATCCCGTCAAACACCAGGCTGTACATCCAGTCTGGAATATGCCCATGCAGCAGGCCGGACAAGCCGCCGATGGCCCAATCGTTTATCAACCAGGAAAAGCCGTCGGAGATCCAGTTTCCAACCGGGCCGAAGGCAATAAAAAACACCAGGAACATCATACCCAGAAAAATCGGAATGGCCAGAACCCGATTGGTCACTACCGTATCGATTTTATCTGAAGTAGTCAGTTTATGTCCGGATTTTTGCATACACTGCGACACCAGCGATGTGATAAATTTATATTTTTCATCTGAAATAATCATATCCCGATCCATTTTGATCGGCGCAATCCGTTTTTCGACCAGCTCGTTCAGCGCCGCCAGACGCACCTCGCTGATATCGTGACCGGCGTATGCGCCGATGCCCTCTTCGATAAAACGAACAGCGTGCATCCGCGGACATACCGTCACATGCATTTTCTGCTCCAGTTCGTCAATCAGGCTCTGCACCCGCGGAGAATAAATATCCGGCGGCGCACAGGGCTTGCCGATCTGATCCAGCGCCAGATGAATCAATTCGTGGGTTCCTTCGGATTTCCGGGCGACGATCGGCATGATCGGAATCGACAGCAGACGTTCCAGCTTTTTGACATCCAACCGGTCTCCGTGGCTTTCCAACACATCCATCATATTCAGTGCGATCACCATCGGACAACCCATCTCCGCCAGCTGCAGCGTCAAAAACAGGTTCCGCTCAATGTTGGAAGCATCTACAATATTGATGATTACATCCGGCTGCTCTTTCTCAATATAGTCGCGGGTAATAACTTCCTCCAGCGAATAGATCGACAAAGAATAAATACCCGGCAGATCCACCACGTCCACATCATTTTCGTGATGTTTCAGATGGCCGGTCTTCTGTTCGACCGTAACACCCGGCCAATTGCCCACATATTGATTAGAACCGGTCAGTTCATTAAAAAGTGTAGTTTTACCGCAATTCGGATTACCTACCAACGCTATTCTATACCGCATAAACGATCCCCATTTTTA
>CALWVA010000045.1 GCA_944384875.1 uncultured Clostridia bacterium | reverse complement strand
CGGTTCCCTTTTAAAATAAAACCACAAATCAAACTGACCAACAGGAAGGATGGTTGCAAATATGGAGCGTTTCAACAAGCTGGTCTGGAGCGAGGAATTTGACAACGGCATTGACCCGGCAGTCTGGGGCTATGAGATCGGCTATATCCGCAACAATGAATTGCAGATTTACACCGATGATCCCAAAAATGCCTATACTGAAAACAGTTGCCTGGTAATCCAGAGCATCAAAACCGGCGACCCTGACTGCCCGTATACTTCGGCAAGCATCAACACGCTGGGCAAACAGGAATTTCTGTATGGCCGTCTGGAAATGCGCGCGAAGCTGCCCTTCGGCAAGGGCATCTGGCCGGCGTTTTGGACGCTGGGCGTAGATATCAACGAAAATCCGTGGCCGGCCTGCGGTGAGATCGACATTATGGAAATGGTGGGCGGTGTGAACACCACCTTTGCTACCTGCCCGTTTGACGATCATATGGGCGACAACGTGGTGCAGGCAACCATCCACTATCCCGACGAACGCAAGCCGCTGCCCCGCGCTTATGAACTGCGCCACGGCAATTTCTGCGACGATTTTCATATTTTCGGCATCGAATGGACCGAAAACTGTATCAAAGCTTATGTAGACGATGTGGTCTATAACAAGCTGGATATTTCCAACCTGCCGATGTTCCACCGGCCGCATTATGTGTTGCTGAACACCGCCGTCGGCGGCGGCTGGCCCGGTGATCCGGACGAAACCACCGTATTCCCGCAGAAATATTACGTTGACTGGGTACGGTATTATCAATAAGCTGTTTTGCCATTTTGCCGCCGTGGGCGATCGCCCGCGGCGGCCTTTTCATCAATTCGCTTGTAAAGGCTTTATTCAGGAAGCATCAATTCTTTGGGCGTCCGGTTTTGTGAATTAGGCATGTTGCCTATTCTTTGTTAAAGTTTATACAATCTTGCCGCAACCGCTTGCAATTTGCCGTTTTTTTGATTATAATAAAACCCGGTAAAAAAATCGCTTTGAAAGGAATGAAGACGAGCATGAATTATTCACATGAAGTTGAACAAATGTGCGTTGTAAAAAAAGGTCCGCATCACGGTCCCGCGCCCATCCCCGAAGAAGGCGAATGGGTCAAGGCATATGAAATCAAAGACATCTCCGGCCTGTCTCACGGCGTGGGCTGGTGCGCGCCGCAGCAGGGCACCTGCAAGCTGACGCTGAACATTAAAAAGGGTATTGTCGAAGAGGCGTTGGTGGAGACCATCGGCTGTTCGGGCATGACCCATTCCGCCGCTATGGCGGCAGAGATTCTGCCGGGCAAAACGCTGCTGGAATGTTTGAATACCGATCTGGTTTGCGATGCGATCAACGTCGCGATGCGGGAGATCTTTTTACAGTTTGTTTACGGCCGGACCCAGTCTGCGTTCTCCGAAGACGGCCTGGTCATCGGCGCCGGTTTGGAAGATCTGGGCAAAGGTCTGCGCTCCCAGGTGGGCACCATGTTCTCTACCAGGAAAAAGGGCGTGCGCTATCTGGAGATGGCCGAGGGCTATGTAACCAAGCTTGCGCTGGATGAAAACGACGAAGTAATCGGCTATCAGTTTGTCAAGCTCGGCAAAATGCTGGAGGATATCCGTCATGGTATGACTCCCAACGAAGCCTATGAGAAAAACACCGGTACATACGGCAGATTTGCCGACGCGCCGAAATATATTGATCCCCGCGAGGAATAATTTGATTTCAAAGGAGGAAACAAACAATGGCAAACGACGTGATGTTTGAAGGCAAAGAACGCCGGATGGACAAAATTCAGGCCTGTCTGAAAGAATATGGCCTTGACAGCCTGGAGGCCGCGGCAGAGCTCTGCGCTTCAAAAGGTATAAATGTTGAAAGCATCGTAAAGGGCGTGCAGCCCATCGCATTTGAAAACGCAGTTTGGGCGTATACCCTGGGCGTGGCGGTTGCGCTGCAAAAAGGTATCTCCAACGCATCTGACGCGGCGGCGGCGATCGGCATCGGGCTGCAGGCGTTCTGTGTACCCGGCTCGGTAGCGGAACAGCGCAACGTGGGTCTGGGCCACGGCAATTTAGGCGCGATGCTGCTGAAAGAAGAAACCAAATGCTTCTGTTTTCTGGCGGGACATGAATCCTTTGCGGCGGCAGAGGGTGCGATCGGTATCGCCCGCACCGCCAATAAAGTGCGCAAACAGCCTTTAAAAGTGATTCTCAACGGCCTGGGTAAAGACGCGGCTTATATCATCTCCCGGATCAACGGCTTTACCTATGTCAAAACCGATTACGATTTCAAGACTGGCGCGCTGAAAATCGTGGAAACTAAGGCGTTTTCCGACGGTGAAAAAGCCAAGGTTCTGTGTTATGGCGCCAACGATGTGCTGGAAGGCGTGGCGATCATGCGTCACGAGGATGTAGACGTTTCCATCACCGGCAACTCTACCAACCCCACACGGTTCCAGCATCTGGTGGCCGGCACCTATAAAAAATGGTGCATGGAAAATGGCAAGCACTATTTCTCAGTGGCTTCCGGCGGCGGCACCGGGCGGACGCTGCATCCTGACAACGTGGCTGCCGGCCCGGCCTCTTACGGTCTGACCGACTCCATGGGCAGAATGCACGGCGACGCGCAGTTTGCCGGCTCTTCTTCTGTGCCCGCACATGTGGAAATGATGGGCCTGATCGGTATGGGCAATAACCCGATGGTCGGCGCTACAGTCGCCTGCGCCGTTGCGGTGGAAGAGGCTGCGAAAAACTAATTGCATGGCAGAGCCAAAGCATAACTTTTTATAATTTGATAAATACGCAAAGCGGCGGTACATTTTTGATGTACCGCCGCTTTTCCAGGTATCAATATTGAATTGCAAATACTATATGCTTACTGTTACCGCTGTTCCCCCATTGTAATGGTAATGCCCATATTGCCGCCGGAATATGCAATATGCAGTGTGGCGCCGTTCCCCGACAACATCAGGCCGCTGGAAACGTCGTTTTCAGCAGACGCAACTTCGTTGTATCCCTGCGCCCGCAGTGTTTCAATATAAGCAGTATAAGCCGACTGATCCAGATCTTTGACAAAAACAGAATATCTTCCGTTTTGCGAATCGTCAATCATATAATCCGGTGTTGCGTTTTGCGGCTGAGGAATTTTGTCGGTATATATATTTTCCGGCCATTCAGAAACAAACACCGGCGTCGCTACTGTGGTCTGCGGCAGCTCTGCAGTATTACCGGCGGCAGTGCAGCCTGCAACCGTTAGTAATAGAAACAGCAGCAACACCGGTAACCATTTTGTATTGTGCATCATACGCTACCTCTTTTCATCGTATATATACGGATCTGCTGCCGCACATCTCTCCCGGGTTACGTAGCCAAAACACACCCCCGGCGAAAGGCGGCGCATTGCGCCGCGTCAAAACGCTGTAAATAACCATTACAACCAACCCGTTCAGTTCCGATTGTCCCGCGCTCAAAACTGTTTCACCCGTCATTGCATATAGGGCGAAAGCAGCGCCACAAAATCTTTTTTTGATTCCACACCGCAGGCACGCATCAGCTTTTTAACACGATATTTGATGGTATTTACCGCCATAAAGCAGCTGTCGCCAATCTCCTGATAAGATTTTCCCTGCAACAGCCCGTCCAGCAGCTGCAGATCGGTCTGATCGCAAAGCTCCAGCATCGTTTCAATTCGTAGCATAGCCTGAAACTCGCCGTCACTGGAAAGGCGGCCCGGCGCCGGCGCCGGCTGGAACACCGGTGCGCCCCTCGAAGCGTCTGCCTGAATTTCGCAACCGATCTTAACACACAAAGCTGAAATATAGGGCCGTTTCACAATCGACTCGCAAACAAACACCGCGCCTCGTCCAAAATCGCCGAAATGCAGCGAGACCGGGATAACCTGCGGCGCAAAACGGCTGAGCAGTCTGGAACCGGAACAGCTTGTAATAATCAGCCGTCGATCGTTCTGATCATGTTCGCGTAATCGTCTGACCAGCGAGACCGCGGCCAGATCATTGGCGCAGATCACCGCATCATATCGATCCGCCGCCGAACAAAACTGTTGAAAGCACGCTTCCAGCGATTGATCGTTAAAATATACATCTTCCTTATTACAATATGTTTCAAAGCACGCCAGCCGCTCCTGATCGGCCAGGGAAGCGGGATTAACGCCATATAACGCGGTTTTTTCGCCGCCGTGTGCCCGGATATAATCAATCAGACACAACATGGCGCTGCCCGTATCGGAACATACGCAGCTGTAATTGCCGTCGAATGCATTATACGGCTGGTTGCCGAGAATCACGGGGTGACGCCCCAACTGCCGCGCAGTTTCGATTTCCTGCGACAGCGTCGCATAATCAGAGCCGATAAGCACAATCGGCTGCCGGCCGGGCGCCGCCTGACGGCAGCTCTCCAGAATGCGGTAATCCAGCCGTTTGGTTTTCAATTCTTTTTCTAAGCCTTTGAGAATCTCACGATCCCAGGAACTGATTTCAGCGCCGTTTTTGACAACAATCTCCATCATCCCGCCATCACCGCCATATTTTTATTATACAGAGTTATCATGCAAATGAAAAGGGCAAATTCCAAAAACTCGAAAAAATGTTGTTTTACACCATCTACACAAACCTGTTTGGGGCGGGTGCCGCTCTGGCGGCGAGCACACCCGCTGGAAATGCCGCGCGGCAGATCACCTGCGGAACACACCGCGCGCCTGCCGGCCCGGCCGGCGCCGAAAACATCGAAAAGCACAACTTTTTTCGCCGTTGTTCCCAAAAAAATTGTCTTTCGAAATATAGATCCTGCGCTATAATAATAGCGGAGGCGAATCTTATGAACGAAGTCCAGCTTACAAAGCAGACGCAGAATATCCCTACTTATATTCCAAAAAAGGCGCATGATCTGCCGATGTTCTTTGAACACAAGCCTTATCAGGGCGCTTCCGGCAGATTATATCCGATCCCATATGCCGACGGCATTACCGACGAGAAAAAAGACGTAGCCTATGAGATTTATACTCTGGAAAACGAATATATCAAAACCCAGGTGTTGCCCGAGTTTGGCGGCAAGATCCTGCGGGGCTATGATAAAGTCGGTGATTATGACTTTATTTATTATAATGAAGTTGTAAAACCCGCGCTGGTCGGGCTGGCCGGGCCGTGGATCTCCGGCGGTATCGAATTCAACTGGCCGCAGCACCATCGCCCCACCACGTATATGCCGCTGGAAGCGGTCACAGAGGAAAACGCCGACGGCTCCAAAACCGTGTGGACCGGCGAAGTAGAACCTTTCAACCGCATGAAGGGCATGGTGGGCATCACACTGGACAAAGGACGCAGCTACATAAAGGCAAAAGTGCGGATCTATAACCGTACCGGTATGCCGCAGATTTTCATGTGGTGGGCGAACCTGGCTGTTCCGGTGAACGACAACTATCGAACTGTCTTCCCACCGGATGTAGAATGGGTCAACGATCACGACCGGCGCGCCGTTTTGGAATGGCCGATTGCAAAGGGCGTTTATAAAACCGCTCGCCCTTATGATTTTGGCGCGGGCACCGATATCTCCCGTTATGCGGCGGTTAAGGTCCCGTCTTCTTACCTGGTCTCACAGGGCCAGTCAGATATGGACTTTATCGCCGGGTATGATACCGGCCTGCAAAAAGGAATTGCCACGGTGGCCAATCACTATATTTCCCCGGGCAAAAAAATGTGGCACTGGGGCAAAGGCGAGTTCGGCGACATGTGGTGTTCCAACCTGACCGACGAAAACGGCCCGTATATCGAATTGATGACCGGCGTTTATACCGATAACCAGCCGGACTTCACCTGGATCGCACCCTATGAATCCAGAGAATTTGAACAATACTGGTATCCGGTGCGTGATCTGGGCAATGTGGTAAACGCCACTATTGATGCGGCTATGAATATGGAACGCCGTGAAGATGATCTGTTCTTTGGTTTTAACGTTACCGGAACCTTTAAAGACGCCGTGGTCACCGTCAAAGACAGCAACCATCTGCTGTTTACCGAGACTGTAGACATGAACCCGGCCGACAGTTATCTGAAAACCATTCCGCTCAACGGCGCCGATTATAATGATATCACCGTCTGCCTGTCGTCAGCCGAGGGTAAAACACTGGTATCCTATAAGCCTTATATTCGCGGGCAAAAACAGCCGATTGCCGTCAGAGAGCCGGTCAAACGGCCGCGGGAAATCCAGACGGTAGAAGAGCTGTATATCAACGGCCTGCATCTGGAACAGTATAAACAACACAATTACCGTGCGGAAGATTACTATCTGGAAGGCCTGCGCCGGGATCCCGGCGATATCCGCTGCAACGCCTCTATGGCGCGGCTGTGTTTCAAAAACGGCGCGTTTAAAGAGTGTATCGGCTATTGTGATAAAGCGATCGAACGTTTAACTTCGCGCAACCAGCATCCGATGGATACGGAGGCGTTTTACCTCAAGGGTCTGGCGCTGAAATATCTGAGCCGTAACCGCGAAGCCTATGACTGGCTGTATAAAGCGGCCTGGAACTATACCCACAGAAGCGCCGCTTATTATGAACTGGCCTGTCTGGATTGCGAGGCCGGCGATTATGCTTCTGCGCTGCAGAAAGCACAGATCTCGCTGGGTCTGAACGCCGGGCACACCAAAGCGCAAAACCTGATGACCGCTATTTTGCGTCATCTGGGTGACGAACGCGCCAAGGACTGTGCGCAGCGCAACGCCAAAGACGACCTGCTGGATATGTGGGCCGCGGTGGAACTTTACTTCCAAAACGGCGACTCGCAGCCGGTTTTGACGGTGCACGGCTCCAAAAGCGAGAACTTTATCACCGTAGCCGCCGATTATATGTCCGCCGGTTTTTATGACGACGCGCTGGCTGTGTTGGAGTTGGATCCCAACGATTATCCGCTGACACACTATTACAAGGCCTATTGCCTTGAAAAGCTTGGCAAAAGCGGCGCGGCAGAAATCCAGCAGGCTGAAGCGATGGATACCGGATACTGCTTCCCCGCCCGGCTGGAGGATATCGCTGTTTTACAAAGTGCAATCAACCAGAATCCGCAGGGATCCAACGCCTATTACTATCTGGGCTGTCTGTATTACGACCGGTTCCAGTATGACCGGGCTGTGCGCGCATGGGAACGGTGTGTGGAAATCAATCCTGAACACAACAAAACCTGGCGCAATCTTTCTCTGGCCTATTTCGATAAATTCCATCGTCCTGAAGCGGCAAAAGACGCAATGGAAAAGGCCCTGCGCTATAAGCCGGACGATCCGCGGCTTTTGCTGGAATTTCAGCAGCTGTTGAAAAACATGAATTATACGCCGGATCAGCGTCTGGCTGTTTATGAGAAATATCCGAAACTGCTGGAAGAACGGGACGACTGTTATCTGGATCGGATTATTCTGTGGTGCCTGAAAGGCGAATACAAACGCGCCATCGACTCGGCCCGGCAGAAGCGGTTCCATATTTACGAGGGCGGCGAAGGCAAGCTCACCAAACAGCATGCGTGGATGCATGTCCTTTACGGCAACGCGCTGTTTGCCGCAGGCGATCTGGCCGGCGCGCAGCAGGCGTACCTCGACGGCGTCAACATGCCGAAATCTTATGGTGAAGCCAAAACCTTCTTTAACCAGGAAGCCCATATTTATTACTATCTGGGCCGGCTGTATGAAGCGCAGCAGCAAAACGACAACGCCAAACAGGCTTATGAAAACGCCGCCGTATATAAGGCTGCCGTATCCGAAATTTCGCTGTTCCGGGCGCTGGCGCTGAAAAAGCTGGGCGACGAAGAGCAGGCACAGGCAGTGTTGGACGAAATGCTGCAAACCGCACAGCATACGCTGGACAACTGCGATCTGCGCAGCTATTACGGCGTAGGGTCTCCGTCCCCGATGCCCTTTGAAGACGATATTGTCAAAGACAATACCCGCGACGGCAGCATCCTGAAAGCATACGCGCTGTTGGGAATGGGCAAAACACAGCAGGCGCAGGCCGCTTTGAAAGACGCCGAAGAGCTGGATCCGTATGATTTCAGAATCTACGCGTTCAAACAGATTCTGCCGACGCTGGACGAAACAGACATTGACAAATAAAACAGACAGAAAACCAACATCCAAAACGATTGGGCCGATCCATTCGGCCCAATCCATGCAGGAGGACAACATATGCAGGAATATAAGGTAGAGCGCCATGCTTCCAGCTTTCTGCCAGACGGCGAATGGAAGATGGTCTGGAACGATGAGTTCGACGCAGACCAGTTAGACCGCTCAAAATGGGATTTTCGCTACAGTATGATGGGCAAACGCGCCAAACATTTCGTTGGCGAAGAGGGCATTTCCTTTGAAAACAGCGATCTTGTTTTTCATCTGATCGAAAAAGACGGCGTTTACTGCACCACCCAGCTGCAAACCGGTTATAATTTCATGGACAACGCCGGTGAAGAATACGACCCGACTTCTGCGGAAATGCATACCCATTCCGAAGCCGGACAGAATTATTTCACCTGGCCGATTGGCAAGATCCGGGAACCGAAATTTATGCATAAATATGGTTATTATGAATGCCGGTGCCGGATGCAGCAAAAAGAAGGCTGGTGGTCTGCATTCTGGCTGCAATCCCCGGTGATCGGCTCAACGCTGGATCCACAAATCAGCGGCGTTGAAATCGATATTATGGAGCAGTTCTGGCGCACCAAATTCGAACCCCATAACAGCATCACGCACAACAACCACTGGAACGGATATGGAAGCCAGCATGAAACCACCGGTGCGTATACCGTAAAATTGCAGCCAACTGCAGACGGTTACCACAGGTTCGGGGTGGAATGGACGCCCGAATATTACCGCTATTTTGTAGACGGCGTCATGACCTGGGAGGTTCGTGCGCCGTATCCTGTCTCGCAGCGGGAGCAGTTCATCCTGCTGACCACCGAAGCTGTGGGTTACCGCTGCGCCACCTGGAACCAGTGGGACGATCTGCGGGACGCTGTCGGCGATACCTGGAGAGTCGACTATGTGCGGGTATTCGACAGACAGTAACGCCGCGTATAGCGGCCAATTCTGTATCGCCGCTTTATGGTGTATTTTCACAACGCAGGTCAACATCTGGTATTCCAACAGTGCCGCCAGACAGTCTTTTTATGATGCGGCAGACCTAGGTCGCAAACCTGCAACAGGATCGGCGCAGTGATCGCGTATAGCGGAATATGCCGAAGATCGCTGATAAACGCCGGCCTTACAACCGTTTATTTCTTAACAGGCTTACTTACAGCTTGTGTTCAGACGTTCGACCGGCGGAAGCTTCTTTTTCAGATAGCTTTCTTCAGATCGATGCGCCGTGTCTTGCCTCTCCCGGCGTAAACAATTCAATCAGAACCCTTCCGCCTGAAGACGCCGAACAGCAAATCCGCCGGAGCTGCAATAAGCAGCTCCGGCGGATTTATTTGATCTATTTATTCGTCTGCACCGCAGCACTTTTTATATTTCTTTCCGCTTCCACATGGGCACGGATCATTTCTGCCCGGTTTCTTTGCTTTTTTGACCGGCTCGTTTTTCACGCTGCCGTCGCTGCCACCGGATTCACCGGTGACCTTTGCCACCTGCTCCCGTTTGACGTCCTCCTGCCGGCGTACCCGGACATTCAGCACCATCTTGGTGGTTTCCTCCCGGATGGATTCGGTCATAGCGTTGAACATCTCATAACCTTCGTTGCGATATTCCACCACCGGGTCATGCTGGCCATAAGAACGCAGATAAATACCGTTACGCAATTCGTCCATCGCGTCAATATGATCCATCCAGTGGGTATCTACGCTGCGCAGCAATACAACCCGCTCGATCTCACGCATCATTTCAGGCCCAAATTCCTGCTCACGCTGTTCATATTTCTGCTCTGCCAGCTCGTTGATCTGCTCCGCCACCGAATCCGGCGTCGCCTCGTTAAGCTGATCGACCGTATAATTCAGCGTATCGCCTACATCCAGCCACGCGGCAAGATAATCTTTCAGGCCGGCGAAATTCCACTCGTCTGCACTCTCACCCGTCAGATAATCGTGACAGGCCTTGGTGATGGTTTCTTTAATCATACCCTGCACCGTGGATTTCAGATCGTCGCCGTCCAGCACCCGGTTGCGCTGTTCATAGATAATCGTCCGCTGGGTGTTCATAACGTCGTCAAAATCCAACACGTTTTTACGCATGCCGAAGTTGCGCATTTCAATCTTCTGCTGGGCGCTTTCGATAGATTTCGAAAGGATCCCCATTTCCAGCGGGGTATTTTCGTCTACCTTTAAAGACTCCATCATATGATACAGCCGCTCGCCGCCGAACAGACGCATCAGATCGTCTTCCAGCGATACATAAAACCGGCTGCAGCCCGGATCGCCCTGCCGCCCGGCCCGGCCGCGCAGCTGGTTGTCGATCCGGCGAGATTCATGCCGCTCGGTGCCGATGATACACAGGCCGCCGGCCTCACGCACCCGCTGGGCTTCCGGCGCGATCTCTTCTTTATATTTGGCGTTCAGCTCAGAGAACACCCTGCGCGCGTTGAGGATCTCTTCGTTGTCTGTCTCGGCAAACCCGGTGGCTTCGGCGATCAATTCTTCAGAAAAGTCTTGCTTGCGCATCTGGGCTTTGGCCATATATTCCGCATTGCCGCCCAGCATGATATCGGTTCCGCGCCCGGCCATGTTAGTGGCGATGGTCACGGCGCCGAACTTGCCGGCCTGCGCGATGATTTCGGCTTCTTTCTCGTGGTTTTTGGCGTTTAATACATTGTGCTTGATACCGTTCTTTTTCAACAGCGCCGACAGCTTTTCGGATTTTTCAATCGAGATGGTGCCCACCAGGATCGGCTGCCCCTTTTCATGACGCCGCACAATATCTTCGATCACCGCATGATATTTGCCGTTTTCGGTTTTATAGACCTGATCCTGTAAATCTTCGCGGATCATAGGCTTGTTGGTGGGGATCTCCACCACGTCCAGCTTGTAGATCTCAGAAAACTCCTGCGATTCGGTCATCGCCGTACCGGTCATACCGGACAGCTTGTTATACAGCCGGAAGAAATTCTGAAACGTTATCGTCGCCAGCGTCTTGGACTCGTTCGCGATCTTCACGCCCTCTTTGGCTTCGATCGCCTGGTGCAGCCCCTCGTTATACCGCCGGCCGAACATCAGACGGCCGGTATTTTCATCAACGATGATCACCTCACCGTCTTTGACGACATAATCCACGTCGCGGTGCATGATGCCATGCGCCCGGATCGCCTGGTTGACATGGTGTGCGATGGTCAGGTTTTCAGGGTCGTTGAGATTTTCCAGCCCAAAAAACGCCTCGGCCTTTTTTACGCCCTCTGCAGTCAACGTCACGGTGCGCGCCTTTTCATCGACAATATAATCACCGTCGGTATATTCTTCGTCGGTATCCACCTTCGAGTCCAGCTCCCGCACCTTGATCATCTTCATCAACCGGGCCAACTTGTCCGCCTTAGCGTACAGCTCGGTGGACTTCTCGCCCTGACCGGAAATGATCAGCGGCGTCCGGGCCTCATCAATCAAAATCGAGTCTACCTCGTCGACGATGGCAAAGCTGTGGCCGCGCTGGGTGCGCTGCTCTTTATAGGTCACCATATTATCCCGCAGATAATCGAAACCCAGCTCATTGTTGGTACAGTAGGTAATATCCGCCGCATAAGCCTCTTTGCGCTGGGCAGCGTCCAGCCCGTGCACGATCAGGCCGACCTTTAACCCCAGAAAACGATACAGCTTGCCCATCCACTCTGAGTCGCGCTTGGCCAGATAGTCGTTGACGGTGACGATATGCACGCCGTTGCCTTTCAGGGCGTTCAGATACGCGGGCATCGTCGCTACCAGCGTCTTACCTTCACCGGTTTTCATCTCGGCGATCCGCCCCTGGTGCAGCACGATTCCGCCGATTACCTGTACCGGATATGGCCGCATACCCAATACCCGGTCAGCGGCCTCCCGGCAGACGGCAAACGCCTCGGGCAGGATATCGTCCAGCGTTTCGCCGGTCTGCAGCCGGTCTTTGAACCGCTCGGTCTCCTCCCGCAGCTGGTCATCTGTATATGCTTTATATTTATCCTCCAGATCCAGCGTTGCCTGTTGGATCGGTTTGATTTTTTTAAGCTGACGCTTGCTGTAAGAACCCAGCAGCATATCGCGAAGTCCCATAAAACAATAGCCTCTTTCTGTGTTGATAATCAGATTTTTGCATTATGTACAATTTTAGCATACTTACATGTAAAATAAAAGAATAATTTATGAATTCTTAAATTTTTTTCGCTTTGTAAAATTTATAGTTGCATTCAACATCCCTTTATGCTAAAATATTGGTTGCGACAATATCACCGGGTGTGGCGCAGCTGGTAGCGCGCTTGACTGGGGGTCAAGAGGCCGTGGGTTCAAGTCCCGCCACTCGGACCAGTTTGAATGTTCATAACGCAACTGAACATTCCTATGTAAAGGAGTAGTCCGAAAGGGCTGCTC
>CALWVA010000044.1 GCA_944384875.1 uncultured Clostridia bacterium | reverse complement strand
CAAACAGGAAGTTGCCTGTCTGCGGTTTTTCATTTCGCACAAACGCCTTATTTTCTCCTATCTTACAAAGATCTCGATAGTATGGCGCCTATTACATCGATCTGTTCGTCACAATAATGTGGCCCGGTGCGTTACGGTAGCGGGTTTTGGGTTGTCAATCGCTGGCTTTTTTATATAGCAACGCCTCTTTAAAATAAAACCGGTAAAAGCCCAGCATATAAGCAAACATCGTTACCAATGGAATCACCAGCAGCATGGACAGCGACAGCAATACCACGCCCCAATGCAGCGAAAAAATGGTTTCATCCACCGGTAAAATCGAAAGATTCAGTGGAAAATAAATAGCATTGATCAGTTTATAATAACCAATAAACTTCTCGGTAATCCAGCCAAACTTCGACAACACCAGTAGCACACCGCTGATTAACAGCGGCAACTCTGCCAACAGCCCGGCAAAAAGCCCTTTAAACAAATGCCGCTTATACTGGCCGGTGCTGTATAACCCCCGGTCAACGTTGCCCGCCTCCTGGGGCAGCGAATAAATCATCGCAACTGTCGCCAAAATACAGCCGGCCTGAATCAACGCCCGCAGCCACTGATCCGACACTGCTGCAAACACAAAAAAGCTGAGCAGAAAACAAATCAGATCTACAACGGCGATCCGAATAAACAGGTGCAGCGTCAATACTGAAAATTTATTTTTTCTCATAAGAACTGTCCTTTCCTACATGACCAGCCCGACTGTCATGGATACCAATATTCCAAGCAATGCGCCGCCGAGCACCTCCAGCGGCGTATGTCCCAGCTTTTCTTTCAGCAGATCAAACTGCTCCTCATTTTCTTCCTCGCGCACAATTTTGTTGATCGCCTCGGCATGCTTGCCTGCCTGCCGGCGCACGCCCATCGCGTCATACATCACAATACAGGCCATAATAAAACAAATCGCAAAAACCGGCGATGCAACACCCACCGCCCGGGCGGCGGCAATCGTCATCGAACAAACCATCGCCGTATGCGCACTGGGCATACCGCCCGCGCCGAACAGCCGCTCGGCTCTGACTTTTCTTGTTGCCAACAGCACAATTAAAAATTTACAGATCTGCGCAATCAGCCAGGCCGCTACCGCCGCCAGCAATATATAATTGCTAAACAAATCTTTTAACAACTTAAACCTGTCCTCTCCTATTGCATTCGCCCTGCCAACACATCGGCTAAACTGTTCAAATTTTCACAATTTCCAAGCGGCTGCAGCGCACCCTTCGCCTGTTCCGTGAGTTTGTCGACCAGCCGCTCGCTCTGTTCAACACCCAATAAGCGCACATAAGTGTTTTTCTGGTTTTGCATATCTGATTGCACCGGCTTGCCTAACGTTTTTGTATCGCCGATAACATCCAATATATCGTCGCGGATTTGAAACGCCCGGCCAATACAGTTGCAATACGCCGTGACAGCATCCGTCACCTGCGCATTCGCACCGGCCAATGCACAGGCAATCTGCCCAGCCGCCCGCAGCATCGCCACCGTTTTTCCTTCCTGTAGCTGCTGCAACTGCTCTAATGTAATCTGTTTGCCTTCGCTTTGCAGATCTAAGACCTGCCCGCCAACCATGCCGGACATTCCCGCCGCGCCGGCCAACAACCGGACGGCCTGCACCACAGCCTGCGGAGAAATGACAGACGGCACCTGCGTTGTGACTTCAAACGCCAATGTTAGCAATGCATCGCCTGCCAACAGCGCCGTATCTTCACCAAACGCGATATGGCAGGCCGGTTTACCCCGCCGCAAATCGTCGTTATCCATACAAGGCAGATCGTCATGGATCAGCGAATAAGTGTGCACCATCTCGATACCGCAAGCAGCAGACAGCGCATCAGCCGGATCGCCACCCAACACCCGGTAAAATTCCAGCAACATTGCCGGACGCAGCCGTTTTCCGCCCGCTGTTAAGCTGTATAACATCGCCTGTTTCAAAATCTCCGGCGCGTCCCGATCCGATACGAGCTGTTCCAGACGCTGCTCCACCATCCGCGCATAGTCTGTAAATACCGCGGGAAATCCCATATCACGCATCCTCCTGCGGCAGATCACACAGTTTGGTAATCTGCTGCTTTGCATCATCCAGTTGTTTGTCGCATAACTGCGCCAGCTTTGTTCCCTCTTCAAACAGCTTCATAGATTCTTCCAGTGGCAAATTGCCGTTTTCCAGCTGTTCGGTAATCTCCTGCAGGCGCCCAAGCGCCTGTTCAAAGGTCAGTTTATTCTTTTCCAAACAATTCAGCCCTCATTCCCGTTGATCGGTTCTTCTGTTATTATAGCACTCTTTTCGCCATCATGCAATTTGATTTTCACCTGATCGCCGCTCCGCAGTCCGGCAGCCTGTGAAACGATCTGCCCTTCTTTGGTTACCACCGCATATCCACGCAGCAACACCGACAGCGGGTTCATCGCTGCCAGGCGGGATGCCTCCGTGGAAAACAACGTTTTCCACCTCTCCACCTGCTGCTGAAACGCCGCCTTCAGACGCATCAACAATAGATCAATATCCTGCCGCCGACGATCAATCAAAAACAGCGGATCGCGCATACACTGCTTTTGCAGCAGCGTTTGCAGCTGGGCCTGTTTTTGCGTATATTGTCGCTTAAGCAATGTCCCCAGCGTATATTGCGCGGCACGTAACCGGTTTTTCAGCTCCGTCTGATCCGGCACCGCCAGTTCCGCCGCAGCCGATGGAGTCGGCGCCCGTAAATCCGCCACAAAATCGCAGATGGTAAAATCAGTTTCGTGCCCTACCGCCGAAATCACCGGAATCTCTGAAGCCGCTACTGCCCGCGCCAGATTTTCATCATTAAACGCCCATAAATCCTCCATGGATCCGCCGCCCCGGCCGATAATAATCACATCGGCGCACCGGCGTTCATTCACCTGCCGCAGCGCCTGCACCATCTGCGGCGCCGCAGTGTCCCCCTGCACCTGCACCGGACATAACACCACCTGTGCCACCGGATATCTGCGGGCTAAAATATTCAAAATATCCCGCACCGCCGCGCCGGTTTCAGAAGTAATCACCGCGATACGATCCGGAAACTTCGGGATCGGGCGTTTACGCGCCTGATCGAACAACCCCTGCGTTTTCAGTTTTTCCTTCAGTTGCTCAAAAGCGACCGCCAGCGCACCGGCGCCTGCGGGCTGCATCTCTGTCACATACAGCTGATACTGCCCATCGCGCTCATACAGAGACACTCGCCCGCGACACAACACCCGCATACCGCTTTGCGGCTTAAATTGCAGTTTCGCCGCATACTGCCGGAACATCACCGCCTTGATCAGCGCGTTCTCATCCTTTAAAGACATATACAAATGTCCGGATTTATAATGATCTGTAAAATTAGAAATTTCTCCCATAATCCACAAATCATGTAAATGCACACTGCTTTCCAGCAGCGACCGGACATACATATTCACTTGCGTTACAGACAAAATCCGCCGTTCATTTGTCTCGCTCATATACTGCTCCTCTGATCTGAAATCGCTGCCAACACCGCTACGCCGGCTGCGTTATCCGACGAAAAATCCGGATCACAGAAAATCCCCCCGCACCGGGCCAGACGTTCACGGATCAGCGAATTGCGCATCACGCCGCCGGCATACACCACCGGCAGATCGCCATACTGCTGCCGCAGCCGGTCGGTCATCTCTTTAACCGTCTGATAAATATATTCGATCGCATACCGGGCGATATCCGCCGTCGGCGCCCCCTTCTGCCGCATCGCCATACACTGATTTTCGACGCCGGACAGACAACAGTCCGCCCCTTTAAGCGCAGGCCGGATGCCCGATGGCTGTGCACCGTTTTGACTCAGCTTGTCCAACGCCCCGCCGGAAGGAAATGGCAGACCCAATAGCCCACCAACCCGGTCAATCACCTGCCCGGCATTCAGATCCAACGTTTTTGCCGCTACTTCACAGTGAAAAATCTGCTGTCGATCCGGCGTAATCAGTAGCGCCTCCGTCGTACCGCCAGACACATGAAACGCTAAAAACGGCCGCTCCAACAGATCCAGCCGCGCAGCCGCATACAACGCTGCTGCCACATGCCCGTTTTGGTGCGCCGTCTCATAGCAGGGGATATTGTGAGAAACCGCGATGCTCCGCGCCACAGCCTGTCCCGCCAGAAACACCGGCATATAAGACCCCGGCTGCATTCTGGGGCGACTTGAAACGCCGACTGCTTTCAACGCTGTTTCTCCATATGCTAAAAAGGCAGATTCCAACACCTCAGGAAGCTGCCTGATCTGATAAAATAATGCTTTACTCTGTTGCAGACCAAGTTGGCCCTGTGCAACCGGCAGCAGCTTTTTGCGCTGCACCATTTGCCGGCGCGCCTGATCATAAATAGCGACAGAGGTGGTATAATTACTGGTATCGATGCCCAGATACACACTCATAGCTGCTGTTCTCTGACAATGGCGCCCAACACCCCGTTTATGTAGGAGGCATCTTTTTCACCGCCGTAGGTTTTCGCAAGCTCCACCGCTTCGTTGATCGTTGCGCCAGTCGGAATTTGCGGCTCAAACAACAATTCATATACCGCCACACGCAAAATAGACAACGGCACCCGCGGGATACGCTGTAATTTCCAGCCGATACAGTGTGCCCCGATCAGCCCGTCGATTTGTTCCAGATGCTCATATACGCCGCTGGCCGCCCGGACAATAAACGGATCTGTTTTGAACGCACGGGCCTCAACCGCCAGATCAATCAGCTCGCTGACCGGCTCCTCTGGATGAAAGGTTTTCTCATAAACCAGCGCCACAATACACTGTCTTTGTTCACTTCTTGTCATTTAAACCGCCGTTCTCCGCCGCATCGATACGGCGATGTTTTTACTTCTGCTCAGCCGGAGCCGGTTTTTTCAGATCAATCTCACACACATGTACATTGACTCTGGTTACAACCGTCCCCGTCATGTTCTGCACCTGCTCTTTGACATTTTTCTGAATCCGTTCTGCAAGCGCAGAAATCTTATATCCTTCTTTCAGCCGCACATAAATATCAATCACTGTGCCGCTGCCGCTGGTGGATACATGCACCGCCTTGGCAGCAGAAGAACTGTTAAAAAACTTTTTGATATTCATCGCCTTGCTGACGACGTCGGCAACGCCCTCAATATCCGTCGCCGCTACCGATGCAATCTTTGCTACCACATCGTCAGAAATGACCACGTTTCCCGCGCTTTTAAATCTGTTTTCCATGATGCCTTTCCATCCTTTCAGCGCTGCGCGGCTGCCGGCGTCTGTATTGCGCGCCGCCACACATCGCATTTTCCATACTGCTGATAGTATTATACCAACATTTTAAGCATTTCACAACTACTTTACTTCAATTATCTTAATATTTTCAACGGAAATCTCAGAATTCTGCAAAACCACATCCTGAATCTGCACGGTTTCATTCGCTGCCAAGCCGGATTCTTCACATTTTACAATCAGGTTAATTCCCGTATCTGTAAAAACCGCCACGCAGTCGGCAAAACCTTTGGCTTTGATCAACGTCTCGATATCCGCTTCCTTTTTGGCGTTCTGCGTCAACGCCTCAATCTGTTCATTGGCAGATTGTTTAGACGCCTCGTCAGATTTCGCGCTTTGGGCAATTTCCTTCAGCGTTGCGATGGATTCCTCTCTGGCCTGCTCCCGGTCAGCCCGGCTTTTGGCAAAAAAATCATTCTGAACAGTGGATTCCGTTCCCTCCGCTGCATTGACATATTTGGCGTCTCCTAAATATTTTTCGGTAGAGTCCAACGCCGCCGTCAAGTCCAGCCCGCCGCTTTTCGCTGTATACTGCCAGTTCAGATACACCGCTGCCGACAGCGTGGCAAGCAACACTGCAAACACAGCCATCCGTTTTCCGTATATACGGGTTTTCTTGGTTTTCATACTGCTTCCTCCTGTTACTGTTTTAATAATGTACCGGTCACGCAGACCTTGCTGCCGTCGATGGCCAGCGCTGTAGTAACCGTATTTTTAATGATGGCCTGCACCGTCTCATCACCGCCGCCGTTACACACAATCACCACCCCTTTTACCGTGGGCATAATTTGTGTAACAGTCAGTGGAATTTCCCCGGAATCTGAATTGACCACCACCACCTTTTTCTCACTGGAATCCTTTTTCTGTTGTTTGGCGGTATCTTCATTGCTGTCCGCCTTTTCCTCATTGGCATATACATATTCCACCCCGGTCTCCAGCGTTACCATCACCGAGGGCTTGCCTCCTACAATCTCCTGCACCGTCTTTCGCAGGTTATCTTCCAGCATCTGCGTATACTGTTCTGCCGTCAGCTGTGTTTCTATGGCCTGTTCCTGACTGTCGCCGGTGAACAGACCAGAGAGTAAAATCAGCGCGATACCCGCCAGACCGGTAAACAGCAACAACTTTGCATGTTTTTTCAACGGCTGCGGCAATATTTTAGTTCCCAATGCTTTTAAGTCAGTCATTTTGCTGCTCCTCCTCGACCGTTACCGTCACCCCCAGCTGTGCAGACAGCTGTTGCTCCAGCTGTTCAGCGTCCTGCTCCAGCTCTTTGACATAAACGGTTGCCCCTTTCATTTGTATGCTGCCGCTCTCTGACATATCCGTGTTTATTTGGATTTTTGCATCCTGCACACCGGCAGCAGACAGCAATACCGATAAATTGCGAGCATAGCTTTTTGCCGCTGTTTGTTCGAGAGACTGCTGTTGTGTATATTCTGAAAAATCTTCGATATATTGTTCAGGCTGCGTGCGCAGCAACCCGATACACGGCGTCAAAATCGCAATGATCAATACGGTTCCCGTTAACAGGCGCAGCTGCGGTTTCATCCCACCGTCCGGCAACAGCAACTCCGCCGCACCCATGGCAATCGCCGCAAAACATACCGCTGTCACCGCCTCTTTAAACATACTCATACCGCACCGCTCCCTATTAAAAGCACCGTAATGGAAATAACCGTCATCATACCAATCACAATCAGAACCGACAGCAGCAATGATAACGCGCCGGATACAATCTCCAGCATCGTCTTGACACTATCCAGGGAAAACATCTGACTGATTCCGCTGCAAAGCAGCAGCGCCAGCTTCCAGAACACCAGCTCCAGCAGCGGCGGCAGCAGCAGGATCAGCAATACAATAATCCCATAGATCCCCACCGAAGATTTTACCAGCATCACACAGGATTGCATCGTATTCAGCGCCTCTGAAACCGAAGTGCCCACCACCGGCACAAAGCTGCCGACCAAAAACTTGGCGGTTTTGGTCGCAGCTGTATCCGCGCTGCCGGTGATCGCCGTCTGCACAGACAAAATCGCAAGATATACCGTCATACCTCCGGTCAACAGCCAGGTAGCAGCCTTTTTTACCAAATCGGTCAGCCCTTTTAACTGTATGCCGCCGGACACGCCCCCCGCCGCACCCAGCGCCAGATATGCGCTGGCCAATGGCGTTATCACATGCTGACCCAGCTGCGCCACTGCCTGCGAAGCAAAAAACAGCAGCGGCTGTACCGCCGCGGCGGTCCCTGTGCGCATTGCGGCAATCAAAACCGCCGTAAACACCGGCACAAAGCTGGCCAGAAAAATGCCGCTCGACTGGATCGCATCGGTTGTATCTGCGATCAGCTGTAACACCGGCGCGCAGATGGTCAGCATACAGACCAATACCGCCGCCGTCTGAAGCGAAAACAGCACATTGCCACCCGCCCCACTCTCCGGCCGCATGCTGTATAATACCGCGCACAGCAGAATCACCGTCAACAGCACCGCCGCATATCGCAGCGGAGACAGGATCTGATCCAGCAGGTAACTGCCCAGTTCCTGCAGGCCCTGCACACTGAACAGATCTGACAACGAGGCCGGATCCTGCGGCTGCACCTGCGCCTTATCCAGCAACTGCTTTGCCTGCTGCGGCACATCGTCCATCAGTTCCTGCAGGCCGATTTCATCATACAGCTGTTCATACAGTGTATCGGTATCCGAAACGGTTTGCTGCTGAAATTCATAGGTCTCGGCCGACGCCGGCAGATAAAACAGGCAGACAAACAACATCCCCAACAACAGTCTTTTCATCATTGTGATTCCTTTTACATAAGCAGTGTTGTCACTGTTTGCAACAACGTGGTAATCAAAGGCAGCGACAGTGCCGCGATGGTAATCCGCCCCGCCAGATCTACTTTAGATGCCAGCGCCGTTTCTCCGCTGTCCTTACAGACGTCACAGGCAAGCCGGGTAATATAACAGATGCCCAACGCCTTAAAGATCAGCTTGATGTGCGCCTCATCCATACCGGCGTTCTGGGAAAATTCCGAAATCATATTAAAAATACCCACGCTGCTGCCGATAATAAACAGCAGCACCGCCGCACCGGCCAGCAGCGATACCGGCACTGCAAATTCCGGGTTCCCTTTGCGCAAAAGCACCAGGATCACCGTGCAGATCAGGCAAAAGCCGCAGACGGCAATCATACTGTTCACAGTCCAAACACCGATTTCACCGTTTCAAACAGCGAACTGATTTCCTGCACAACGATCATCAACACCACGACGATACCCGCCAGCGTCACCATCATGGCCTGTTCTTCTCTGCCCGAACGCAGCAACACCTGGTGTAATACCGCTACAATAATTCCAATCGCGGCAATTTTAAAAATCAGATCCACGTCCATACCTGATACCCATTCCTTTCAGACCATCCCATATTCAAAGCGCCGCGACCGGCGTTTAACAAAACAGCACTGCGCAAAACAAGCCGGCAAAAACACCCAAAGAACGATACAGCCTGCTTTTCTGCCTGCATACCGACCGCTGTTCCTCCAGCCGCTGCTCCAACGCCTGCCGGTACATTTGACAATGCCGGATCTGTCCGTCGGTATCTGTCGCCCCCAAATTCGAACAGCAATCGCAGAGCAGTTGCACATCCTGCTGCTCCAGACACAACGCCGGATTATCCTGAAAACACGCACACAGTGCTGCGGCCGCGTCCCGCCGGTGAGTATCCAACATAGACAGCCCCAACACCCGAAAACGGGCGTCCTCTTTCAACTTGTATGTAATCTCCGAAAGCGTCGCCGTTTCATAGGAGATATATTGCTCCAACGCCCCCAGCAACACCAACGCAGCCTGTAATTGCGCGATACGCTTACTTTTCGCTCCCGCCAATAAAAAGCCCGCCGCCGCAGGACATGCAGCCAACAGTAAAATTCCAAAGACCTTAAACACGCAGTTCCCTTCTTTTACAGATAAATTCGATTTTCCCGGGCGCCCCACCGGATAAAAATACAAAACAGTCAAACATTTCACTGTCCAACAGTTCCCGAACAATCCGTCTTTTATAAAAATCTTCACTGCTGCTGGCATGAACACTGGTAATAACGTTCACACCCGCATAAAAGCTTTCAGCCACCTGCCGCAGTTCGGCCGCATCTGCGATTTCGTCAAACAAAATCACCTGCGGCGACATCGACCGCAGCGCGCTGCTGATTCCCACCGCCTTGGGATATCCATATAAACAGTCGGTCATACCGCCTACATCGAAAGCCGGACCGCTGCCAGTGCTGCCGCTGATTTCTCCCCGCTCGTCCACAATACAAACCCGCCTGCCCGGCAACTGCCCGCCGTTGCTCACCCCCCGCGCCAGATCCCGCAGCATGGTGGTTTTGCCGCTGCCGGGCGGGCCAATCAACAGAGTATTTTGCAGCCCATGCTGTATATACCAGCGCAGCACCTGTCGGGCGGCCCCTGCATGCTGCCGGGCAATGCGCAGATTGATTGAAGTGATTTGTTTGATATTGATAATCTTGCCGTTTTCAGTTACTGCCGTGCCACAAATACCGGCGCGATGTCCGCCTTTGATGGTGATAAACCCGTTATTGATCTGGCTCTGATAGCTGTAAACCGAATAATCGCACAAACTGCGGAAGTTTTCGGCCAGATCAAACTGGTCACAGATCACAGGGTTGCCAAAACTGTCTGAAACGACCTGGTTCTGTTCTGAAACTGTTAACATCACAGGCTGTCTGACCCGGATCCGAACCTCCTGCACGCTGCTTTTAAGCGTCTGGGGAAGCATCAGCAAAACCCGGCAAATCTTTTCCTGTAATACAGACACTGCGTCGTTAAACGCCTGATCCATTTAAAAGCTCCTTTCTCTTTACTCCACTATATGACGGCTCGTCCCCGGGTATGCATGAAAAATGGCCTGTCTCTCTATGAAGACAGGCCTTTATAAGCATCCCGTGTGATATAACGGTGATTCTGTTTTTTTGAACTGCTTTCAATAACCAACCAGATCATGCTCACCGTGCATAAAGAGGTACACACAACCACGCGTCCCATACCGTTTGATAAAAAGTGAAAACAACACAATGATCATTCCATAAACAGATGCGCGTCAAAAAAGCAACAGGCCGAAGTTTAAAAACTTCGGCCTGTTGCTTTTTATAACCGGTTTTTTTCGCCCCATTCGCACATCTCGTCTAAAATTGGAATTAAAGATTTCCCGCGCGCTGTCAGGCTATATTCTACTTTAGGCGGAATCTGCGGATATTCTTTTCTATATACCAATTGGTCTGCTTCTAATTCTTTCAATGTGGAACTCAATGTTTTATAGGAGATTTCACCGATATACTTTTTCATTTCATTAAAGCGTACAACGCCAAACTCCATCAAAGTATACAGGATTGTCATTTTATATTTACCGTTAATCAGCGATAGTGTATAGCTGAATCCTGTTGTTCCAAGACACTCATTTGCAATACAGCGTTTACCCATTTTACGCTCTCCTTAAGGTAAGTATTTATCTTGATTGTAAGTATCACACTTTAATGTGCGTACTTGATTTTATTTATATTCTTGTTATGATTATAATATCAAATGTAAATAAAGTCAATCCCACAGAATCAGGAGGATCAATCTTATGTGTAAAAAAATTGTCGTGATAACGGGCAGCCCCCGGAAAAATGGCAACAGCTTTGCCATGACTGACGCATTCATCACAGCGGCTCAAGCAAAGGGACATAAAGTTACTCGGTTTGACGCTGCCATGAAAAAAGTAGGCGGCTGCCGGGCCTGTGAAACCTGTTTCTCCACAGGAAAAGCCTGCACTTTCGATGATGATTTCAACACCATCGCACCAGCTATTTTGGAGGCAGATACCATCGTGTTTACAACCCCGGTTTACTGGTATTCGATCCCGGCACAGATTAAAGGCGTGATCGATCGCATCTATTCTTTGGTTGTTGGCGGTAAAGAGATTGCCGGCAAAGAATGTGCGCTGATTACCTGTTGCGAGGAAGATGATATGTCTGTTATGGACGGTGTTCGCATTCCTATCGAACGTATGGCGGCTCTGAACAAATGGAAGATGATCGGCGAGGTTCTGGTTCCCGGCGTACTGAATGTCGGAGACATTGATAAGACTGACGGCTGCAAAAAAGCAGCGGCTTTAGCCGACGCAATCTAAGGAAGGCAACTATGAACAAAAAAATCATGATTCTCAACGGAAGCCCCAGAAAGGCCGGCAATACCACAGCATTAACCGCTGCGTTTACCAAAGGTGCGCAAGCGGCCGGAAACAGCGTGACAGAGTTTTTTCTTGACAACCTGCACATAAACGGCTGCAAAGGCTGTTTTGGCGGAGGTAAAAATCCAGAAAGCCCCTGTGTTCAGAAAGATGATATGGATCAAATCTATCCTGTATACAAAGCGGCTGATATCGTTGTTCTTGCGACACCGCTTTATTACTGGACAATTAGCGGCCAACTGAAATCTGCCTTTGACCGTTTGTTTGCCGTTGCAGAATGCGACCCCCATTACCGTAATCCCAAAAAGCAAAGTATTCTGATCATGGCAGCCGAAGGTTCTGGCTTTGAGGAAAGCGAATATTGGTATGACCGACTTCAAAAACATCTTGGCTGGAAAAGCCTTGGTAAGATACTGTGCGGCGGCGTTATGGCTGTCGGCGATATAAAAGGAAAACCGGAATTACAGCAAGCCTATCAGCTTGGAGAATCCATTCACTAACAGGAAAGGAATCGATTATGATGAACAAAATAAATTTACCGCAGGCTGCAAACCTAACCTCTCCCAATCCGGTAACGGTTGTATGTACCCAAAAACCGGACGGCACAACCAACCTTGCCACCGTTTCATGGTGGACATACCTCTCCTTTAGCCCCAACATGATCGCTTTTGCAATGGCAAAGACTTCTTTTAGCGGCGAAATGGTGCGAAACAATCACAATGTGATCCTTACAATTCCCGGCGTAGAAATTGCAGACGCGGTAATGGGCTGCGGCAGTACAACAGGTCGAAATACAAACAAGGCGGAAAAATTTGATATTGCGCTTATGGAAGTAGAAGAGAGCGCAATTAAAATTCCCGTTCATAGTCGTGTAGCGATTGTATGCAGCCTGAAAGAATACCATGAGGTTGGCGACCACTATCTGTATATCTGCAATGTAAAACAGGTTTACGGTAACGAAGCGGAACAAGCCCTGTTTGCATGGAACGGCTAT
>CALWVA010000043.1 GCA_944384875.1 uncultured Clostridia bacterium | reverse complement strand
TGCTCTGATACAGTAGAGCAGCGCGAAAAAGCATTGGCAAAGCTGGAGCCAATGCAGCAGGGCGACTTTGAAAAACTGTATGAGGCGATGGAGGGCAAGCCGGTTACCATCCGCTTCCTGGATCCGCCGCTGCATGAATTTGTTCCAACCGAGGAAAAAGATATTGAACAGCTGGCACAGGCCCAGGGTAAGACGGTGGAGCAGATCAAGGCGATCATCGCTTCTCTGCATGAGTTCAACCCGATGATGGGTCACCGCGGCTGCCGTTTGGCTGTTACCTATCCTGAAATTACGGCGATGCAGACCAGAGCGGTGATTAAAGCGGCAATCAATATGAATCGGAAACATCCTGAATATAATATTGTGCCGGAGATCATGATCCCGTTGGTAGGCGAAGTGAAAGAATTGGCGTTTGTTAAGAAAACGGTTGTCGCGACGGCTGATGCCGAGATTAAAGCGGCGGGCGTCGATCTGCAATATAAAGTGGGCACCATGATTGAGATTCCGCGTGCGGCGTTAACAGCAGATGAAATTGCGAAAGAAGCTGAATTCTTCTCCTTCGGTACCAACGATCTGACACAGATGACATTCGGATTCAGCCGCGACGATGCGGGCAAGTTCTTAAATGCTTATTATGAGAATAAGATTTATGAAAATGATCCGTTTGCCAGACTGGACCAGGTTGGTGTCGGCAAACTGGTAAAAATGGCTGCCGAGCTGGGCCGGGCAACCAGACCCGATATCAAGTTGGGTATCTGCGGCGAACACGGCGGCGATCCGTCAACCATTGAGTTCTGCCACAATGTCGGTTTGAACTATGTGTCCTGCTCGCCGTTCCGTGTGCCGATTGCACGGTTGGCTGCAGCACAGGCTGCGATTCGCCAGCCTCGATAAGGGTTTTCATCTAATATAGATGTGAAACTGCATGTATCACAGGTCAACAGTCTGTAAAAAAGATGCATAAGTAAAAGGGTATACCGTCGGCAATTTTGCCGACGGTATACTTTTAAGTTATTAGAATTTATGTTATGTGTTTAAAAGAAATTTATATGACTGGAAACAAATCGAAAGTTGGGCTATTTTGTATATGACAGCGCAAATGTTTGGGGCTCTCAAGTTTATCTATGCCCCTGATTTTGTAGCGATCGGGATCATTTGTTGCCTGTCGGCGCAATGGTATGTGATTTATGTGAGAAGGACCTGGCCATGAAAACGGGTGGGCTTGGCGGATCAGTGGATATTTCCGTATTAAATCCTGATTGGCTGCAAGCGGCGAGCGTCTATGTTGGTTCATCAAACAGCGTCTTGATATGAATGTTATAATAGTTTGCAAGTTTGTCCAGAGTTTTTAAAGATGGGTTTTCAAAGCCGCGTTCGATGTTGCTGATATTGTGATAGCTCATCTGTAGATCGATTGATACGGTAAAAATAGATAGATTTTGGCTTATGCGGATACGCCTCAGATTTTTTCCCACGTTGGAAATCGTATTCATGATTTCACCTCTAACAACTTATGGATCATAATTTTATTGTAGGGGAAAATTACGCATTCGTCGCCGCCTTATAGGGTATATTTCGACAAAAAACACACATTTTGGCAATATGACGAGAAGTATATATCTTATTTGTGGCTGGAAATGTGCTGTATTTTCAAGTGGGCTGACAATCTTGTAAGGTTCAGCGATGAGAAAATGAAATGGAAGCTTTTCCATCGCAGCTTCCGGCAGAGTTGGCGATCTGTATGACGTCTGTAAAATAGCAAGCATTAAAATGCATCGGCCAGACGATAATTTGTTTCAGAATTGCGCTGTCTGAACGAGTGTGTTATAATAATAAAAAACGGCTATTATCCGTGACATATCTGCTTTGTAAGAAGTATTTCGAGCATGTGTAATAATGATTTACAAGGTGTTTTCGAAACAGATAATTTACCCATGGACGCAATTAACAAAGCCTGTTTATCAAAGGAGTGCATTGTATGACTGACGATTTGAAATTTGCGATTTTGATTGACGCAGAGAATATTTCCAGCAAATACATCAAGTTGATTCTGGAGGAGGTTGCCGGTGAAGGTATAGCAACCTATCGGCGTATTTATGGGGACTGGACCAGCAGTTTACTGGCTTCATGGAAGCAGGTGTTGTTGGATTATTCTATTACACCGATCCAACAGTACAGTTATACGGCCGGCAAGAATTCCACCGATTCTGCTATGATTATTGATGCAATGGATATTTTATATTCCGGTAAAGTAGACGGTTTTTGTCTGGTGACTTCAGACAGCGATTTCACGCGGCTGGCGATGCGCCTGCGGGAAGCGGGTATGACGGTGATCGGTATGGGCGAGCAGAAAACGCCGCGACCGTTTATTGCTGCGTGCAATCAGTTTAAATTTATTGATATGCTGTTTAAAGAGCAAATGGAACCAGCCGAACCCACACAGGCTGCGGCGGCCGACCCCGTATCTGTGCAGGGGCCGGAAGACACGCCTTCTCAGACCAATCAGCAGACGATTAAAAAGGCGATGGTAGAGTTTATAGAAAGCCGGTCGGATGAAGATGGTTGGATGCTGGTCAGCGAACTGGGGAATCTGTTGCGGAAACGATATGCGGATTTTGATGTTCGCAATTTCGGTTATAAAAAGATGGTTCCGTTTATTAAGTCGCTGGGTGTTTTCGAGGTTCGCAGCGAAATGGATACCGCCAATTTGCGCAGCCCCAATTCCCAGGTGGTTTATGTGCGACTGCGAAATAATAGAAATTGAGCGAACGTTATACGCCCATTTGCAAACAGGCCCCGCCGGATCAGTAGACGGCGGGGCCTGTTGATTTTACATATAATCATATCAGTTGCACATGGTATTTTTCCAACCAGTAATTGATCTGTAGAAAATAGGCGATGGTTTGAGGTGTAGTCATCAGCTGCCCATACCAGGGCTGCGCGTTGTCGTCGTGCAGCAGATCGCGTAACCGGTCTGCCTTGACAATTTGCAGTAACGGCGCGTCCGGGTTTTGCAGCAGTTCCTGCAGCCGCTGCTGTACCGCATGCAGATAGGCAGGGTTGTGTGTTTTTGGATAAGGGCTCTTTTTGCGCCACAAAATTTCGGCTGGCAGATAACCCTCCATTGCCTGCCGCAGCAGCCCCTTTTCAAAGTGTTTATAGTCCTTTAACGCCCAGGGCACCGAATATAAATATTCAGCGATCCGGTAATCGCAAAAGGGTACCCGTACCTCCAGCGCACTGTACATGCTCATCCGGTCTTTACGATCCAGCAGCGTCTGCATAAACCAGTCGGTATTCAGACGCATCATCTGACGCATTCGACGTTCGGTGGGGTTGTCATCCGGTAGTGTTTCAGTGTCCGCGACGGTATGCAGGTATTTATCATGGATAAACGCTGCCGGGTCAGTGCCATCCAGGATTTCTTCCTTGATGAACGAAGCACGGTAGGCGGTGGACTGCGCCCAGGGAAACCCATCAGTTTCCCGAATTTTTGGGTCGCGATACCATGGATAGCCACCAAAGATTTCATCAGCGCATTCGCCGGACAGCGCTACGTCTACATGTTGTTTGACCGCTTTGCAAAACAACAGCAGCGATGCGTCTACATCCGCCATGCCGGGCAAATCCCGGGCGTCTACCGCGGCAAACAGTGCGTCTACCAGCTCGTCGGTGTCCAGTGTAATCAAATGGTGTTTGCAGCCTAAATAGTCACGAAGCTTACCAATATAGTCATCGTCGCTGGCGGGTTGAAATTTGCTTGCCTGAAAATATTTGGTGTTATCTTTATAGCTGACAGAGAAGGTTTGAAGCTGCTCGCCGCGTTCTGACATATACCGGTTTGCTATGGAGCTGATAATGCCGGAATCCAGCCCGCCCGATAAAAAGGTTCCCAGCGGCACGTCGGATATCAGCTGCCGTGTGATAGAGTCTGTCACCAGATACCGCACATGCTCGATGGTTTGCTTCGGAGAATCGGTATGCTCATGTGGGTGTAGTCTCCAATAGTTATGCAGCCGCAATCCGTCTTTGTCAAAATATCCACAGTATGCCGGCGGTAGTTCGGATATACCGGAAAATACGCCATAACCGGGTGTTCGGCCGGGGCCGGTGAGTAAAATCTCTAACAATGCCTGCCGGTCGGCCCGGGCGGATACTTCCCGGTGTGCCAGCAGGCCTTTTAATTCAGAGGCGAATAGCAGGCTGCCGTTTTGCAGCGTATAGAACAGTGGTTTGACACCCATGCGGTCTCGGGCGAGAAACAGCCGTTTGGCTCCGGCTTCATAGATGGCAAAAGCAAAAATGCCATTGAGTTTTTCAACACAGTGTTCGCCCCAGTATATATAAGATTTTAATACTACTTCGGTGTCTGAATGTCCGGCAAAACGAAATCCACTGTGCTTCAGTTGATTCTGGATTTCAGCCGTATTATATAATTCGCCATTATACACAATGGTATATTCTTGGCCGCCATATAATGCGCTCATGGGTTGGCGTCCTTTGTCGATATCAATGACGCACAGCCGGTTGTGCAGCAGGGCGGCGTTGTCGGTGATGTAGGTGCCGTTTTGATCTGGCCCGCGAGATCGCAATACCTGCTGCATAGCGGTAAAATCATCAGAAAAGGCTCGAATATCCCGTTTCAAGTCTATCATGCCTGCAATAGAACACATTTGCAACAACTTCTTTCTGCTCCAAAATAAAAGAGCATACATCCATTGTGGATGAACGCCCTTGTTCTATTGTTAGCATATGCAAAAAAGATCAAAAGTTTCCGTTGATCTGTCATAGCAAAGCTGTTTGAAAAGTCAAGCCTTTTTTGTCGAAACAAAAAATTTATATCTGCCGGCCCCCGGAATGAACAACGCCGCTTTGGCACATACTTTGATTAGAGTTTCTTTTTCAAAGGATGTGAAAGCCGTGGCGTTTTCATATAACAATAAAGTGGAAATCTGCGGGGTCAACACGTCGTCTCTGCCGGTGTTGAAGGAATCTGAAAAAATGCGGTTGCTAAAAGCAATGCACAATGGAGACAAAACTGCCAGAGAGCAGCTGATCTCCGGCAATCTCAAGTTGGTGCTCAGCGTGATTCAACGGTTTTGTACCCGCGGTGAGAATATGGACGATCTGTTTCAAATCGGCTGTATCGGTCTGATCAAATCCATTGATAATTTTGATATTACCCTGAACGTACGTTTTTCCACCTATGCGGTGCCGATGATTATCGGCGAAATTCGACGTTATCTGCGGGATAACAGCTCTATTCGCGTCAGCCGGTCGCTGAAGGATACCGCCTATAGGGCGATGCAGGTGAAAGAGGCGCTGGTCAATAAAAATCAGAAGGAACCGTCTATCGAAGAAATCGCCAGGGAACTGGACCTGCCGCGGGAAGACGTGGTGGTGGCGTTGGAAAGCATCGCACAGCCGGTTTCGCTGTATGAGCCGGTATATTCCGACGGCGGCGACACCATTTTTGTGATGGATCAGGTTGGGGATAAAAACGACGATAGTAACTGGATTGATGAAATCGTACTGAAAGAAGCGATTAAAAACCTGAACCCCAGGGAAAAACAGATTTTAAGACTGCGCTTTTTCGACGGGAGAACGCAGACCGAGGTTGCCAAGGAGATCGGCATTTCACAGGCACAGGTTTCCCGGCTGGAGAAAGGCGCGTTAGACCGGATCAAAGGGACGCTATAAAGCAGAGGGTGTCATGAAATATGGCAGGAAGTCAGAATTCTCACCTTCCTTCGTTGGTATAGAAGGTGGTTCGCCTTTATGAACATCGTTTGATGTGGCAGATCATGTGGTATTGAAACTATGCTCGGGCGAATGTTAAAAAATTATCACATGGCAATATCATTATAGATAACAATAATCCCGGCAAAACACTGTTGTGTTCTGCCGGGATTATTGAATTTTCTTTATAATATGCGGCTGGGAGTTTTATTTCTGATTATGTTTTTCGATCAGTTTCATGATTCTTTCATGCGAATCCATCAGCAGGCTGACAGAAACATCATGATTTAATGCTGCAATAATATAAGCGATGTATTTGGACACGTCTACTTGATGGAACCAGGGCCGGCTTAACAGCTCCGGTGAGCAATAGGTGAGGTTGGTTCCGAACACGCCTGTAAAGGTTCCGTCAGCGTAGGCCTTGTCATAAGCGTCCAACCCGTTGGTGAATATAGCGTAGGTGGCGTATACAAACACCCGTCCGGCATTGCGCTTTTTTAACTCTCTGGCGGTATCCAGCATGGATTCACCTGAAGAAATAATATCATCGGCGATAAAAATATCCTTGCCGTCTACTGCGTTGCCCAGATATTCGTGGGCCACAATCGGGTTGCGTCCGTTGACCACCCGCGAATAATCCCGGCGTTTATAAAACATTCCCAGCTCTACGCCTAAATTGGAGGCATAGTACATATTTCGGTGCATCGCGCCTTCATCCGGACTGATGATCATCAGATGTTCCGCATCCGGCTGAATGTCCGGAAAAGCTCTAAACAGCGCTTTCAACGCCTGATAAGCGGGAATGATGTTGTCAAAGCCCATCAGCGGCACAGCATTTTGCACCCGGGCGTCGTGCGCGTCAAATGTAATGATATTGGATACGCCCATGTTAGCCAGCTCCTGCAGCGCACAGGCGCAGTCCAGCGACTCCCGGTAGTTGCGGCGGTGCTGCCGCCCGCCAAACAGGATCGGCATAATGACGTTGATGCGGTGTGCCTTGCCGCCTACAGCCTGAATGGTACGCTTGAGATCTTGAAAATGATCGTCCGGCGACATGCAGTTGGTATGACCGAAAATATTATAAGTACAGCTATAATTTCCAACATCAACCAGAATAAACAGATCATCGCCACGGATGCTGGATTTCAGCAAACCTTTGCCATCACCAGAGGCAAAACGCGGGCACTCGCCCTTGATCAGAAAGGGCTCGTCCTGCCGGCCACTCTGTTCCGACCATTGGGTCAGATAGTGGTTGATTTTTTCGGCGAGCTCGTCGGTGCCGGGCTGTACAATCAGTTTTAATGGAGCAACCTGATCAGGCAGGCTGAAAATAGAGGTGCTGTCGGAAGAGATGGTCATTTTACATTCTCCTTTTTTTTGTAAATCACAGAAAAGACCGCTGCCCGAAGGAGAGCAACGGTCTTTTAAAATTAGTCGCTTACAAATGGTAGCAACGCCAGATGCCGGGCGCGCTTAATCGCTACGGTCAGCTCGCGCTGATGCCGTGTGCAGGTGCCGGTAACGCGGCGGGGCAGGATCTTGGCCCGCTCAGAGATATATTTGCGCAGCTTCGCCACATCTTTATAATCAATTTCGGTATGCTGCTTGTCTACGCAAAAGCTGCAAACTTTTCTTCTGCCTTTTTTAAACGGACGCTGCGGACGCTCAGGGCGTTCCGGCCGTTCGGCTCTTTCAGCCTTGGGCGCAGCAGCCTGCTGTGCAGGCGCGGTTGGGGCCGCCTGTTCCGTTTCAACCTTAGCGGTATTGTTCTCAACGTTTTCCATTTACGGCTTCCTCCTTTTGGAATATTGGATCAGAAGGGCAGATCGTCATCGCCCATCGCAATCTCTTCAAAGTCGCCGACGTCAGCGTTAGAGTAGGACGCAGGCGGCTCGTTACGAATCGGAGCAGAACCGCCGCCGCTTTCCGCTTTGGAACCACAGAAATTGGCGTTGTCTGCCACAACCTCGTATACGGTGCGTTTATTGCCGTCTTTATCGGTGTAAGAACGCTGCTGCAGACTGCCGTTGATTGCAATCATCTGCCCTTTTCGGAAATATTTGCAAATGAACTCTGCCGTAAAGCGCCATGCAACCACGTTGATAAAATCAGTTTCCCGGTTGCCGTCTTTTGCAAAGTTACGGTCGACCGCAACGGAAAAGCTGGTAACAGAGATACCACTGTTGGTGGTTTTCAATTCAGGATCGGCTGTCAGCCGGCCCATGATTACAACGATATTCAGCATCAAAAGCACCTCTCTTTAATCATCTTAATCTTTTTTTACAGTCAGATACCGGAGCACGCCGTCTGTGATGTTTAATACACGGGACAGCTCAGCAACAAAGTCCGGCGCGCTTTTATGGTTGATTACCACATAATAGCCTTCTGTCTCGTAGTTGATCGCATAAGCCAGTCGGCGTTTGCCCCAATCATCTACTTTTTCGACAGTGCCGTTTTTGGCAATCAGCTCCTGAAATTTATCGCGCAGGGCTGTTGCCGCTTCGTCTCCGTTTTTCACTGAAAACACAAAGACGGTTTCATAAGCGTTGGCCACTCTCTACACCTCCTTTTGGACATATGGCTCTTTACAGAGCAAGGATTCTGTTTTATAATATATAACAGAAATAAACCGCATGCTGCGGCAATTTAAAAGTATACACGATCTTTTAAATATTGTCAAGGCCGAATCGCTTTTTATCTGAAATAAATGCCAATTTGCTGTTTTTTCTATTAATATAATGTATAATAGAGCATATTTTTGAAAAAACACTTGACTTTGCCATAGGGAATATGGTATATTGTTTATACCTCTAAACGGGTCTTTTTTTTTGCGCCTAAAAAGACAGGTTGAGGGAGGCAAAATTTTTCCAAAAAAACTGGAGGTGCCGTCATGAGAGTAAAGATCACTTTGGCCTGTACCGAGTGTAAACAGCGCAATTATGATACGGTCAAAAACAAAAAGAATGACCCCGACAGGCTTGAGATGAACAAGTATTGCAGATTTTGTAAAAAACACACTCTGCATAAAGAGACAAAGTAAGGGGGCGCAGGAATGAAAGCAGCATCGATGTTCTTTAAAATTTTGAACTGCGTCGCAGCAATCGTAACGTTGACCCTGTTTTTCTTTAGCTTTGTATCGGTTGTGACGCCGGATGGTGCGTTTACGCTTACCGGATTTCAGCTTGCTTTTGGTTCGGAGCAGACCCTGAATGGTGAACAGATCAGTCTCTGGAAAAGCGCATGGTATATGTTCGCGTTTATCCTGTCGGCTTTGAGTTTGCTGTTTTCGGCATTGAGCTTTAAGATCAGAGGCGCGCGGTATGCGTCGTTGGTAGCCAGCCTGGCAACAGCGATTAACCTGACGGTTTTGTTCTGTGCGGGATCTGTCACACAGTTTGTGGATACCCGTCCGTTGGAAACCGTTACATCTGTCAGCAAGGAACTGTTTTTCCTGCCGGCGCTGCTGGTGGCAGTTGGCGCTTTTGTGTTGTCGGTGATATCCCTGTTGGTATCTGATTATGCAGAGGTTTTGGAATCGAATGGCGCAAAGCTTCCGATCCTCCGCAGAATTTTAAACTTTTTCAAAGACTATAAGAGTGAAATCACTAAAATCGTATGGCCGTCTCGCAAAACCGTGATCAGAAATACTGTGGTAGTGCTGATAATGTGCGCGGTAGTCGGCATTTATATCTGGCTGCTGGATCTCGGCCTTGCGAAGCTGTTGGGGCTGATCCTCGGAATAGAAGGGATGTAGCTTTTATGGCAGAGGCCAAATGGTATGTAATACACACCTATTCAGGGTATGAAAACAAAGTCGCGGATAATCTGATGACCATTGCGGAGAACCGCAACATGCAGGATTTGATTCTGGAGGTCAAGATCCCCACTGAAAAGGTCACCGAGATCAAAGATGATAAAAAGCGGGAAGTGGAGCGCAAGATTTTTCCCGGCTATGTGCTGGTGAAAATGATTGTGACCGATGATTCCTGGTTTATTGTCCGGAATGTTCGTGGTGTGACTGGTTTCGTGGGTGCTTCTTCTACCGCGCCAGTGCCGCTTTCAGATCAGGAAGTGGCTGCGCTGGGTGTAGAAAAGCATGAAACCGTAGTGCAGTATGCCGTGGGTGACAACGTTAAAATTGTCAATGGGCCGCTGGAAGGCTTTGTCGGCATTGTGGACAGCATTGATCCTGAGAAAAACAGTATTCGGGTCACCATTTCAATGTTCGGCCGGGAGACTCCGGTAGATCTGGAGTTGTCACAGGTCGCGGCAGTAGATTAATGAATAATCTGCGGGTAACCGCATATTAGAAGAGGGCGTCAGCCCTGTGGGAGGAACGGTTGATCTGTTCCGCCGTAACCACAATTTTTGGAGGTGCAAACTATGGCTCAGAAAGTTACCGGCTATATCAAGCTTCAGATTCCTGCCGGAAAGGCCACGCCTGCGCCGCCGGTCGGACCGGCTCTCGGTCAGCACGGCGTCAATATTATGGCTTTTACAAAGGAATTCAACGAGCGTACCAAGAACGATGCAGGTCTGATTATTCCGGTGGTTATCACCGTATATGCCGACCGTTCGTTCACATTTGTAACCAAGACCCCGCCGGCCGCGGTGCTGATTAAAAAAGCGTGCGGCATTGAGAAGGCGTCGGGTGTTCCGAACAAGAACAAGGTTGCTAAGATTACCGGAGAGCAGGTCAGAAAAATCGCCGAGCAGAAAATGCCTGATTTGAACGCGGCCACGATCGAGAGCGCTATGTCGATGATCGCTGGTACTGCGCGCAGCATGGGCATCGAAGTGGTCGATTGATTGTTCCCGGGTGGGAGGAAAATTCCGTATCACCACTCAACAGGGAGGTAAATGAAATTGAAACACGGTAAAAAGTATGTAGAGAGCGCAAAGCTCATCGAGAGAAATAAGCTGTATGATCCCAGTGAAGCCGTTGCGCTGGCGGTAAAATCTAAAACCGCAAAATTTGATGAAACTATTGAAGTGCATGTGCGTCTGGGTGTAGATTCCAGACATGCGGAACAGCAGGTGCGCGGTGCGGTGGTTCTGCCCAACGGAACCGGTAAAAAGGTGCGCGTGATGGTGTTCGCAAAAGGGGATAACGCTAAGGCTGCAGAGGCTGCCGGCGCCGAATATGTTGGCGCGGAGGATTATGTGGCCAAAATTCAAAACGAAGGCTTTATGGATTTTGACGTTGTAATCGCAACCCCGGATATGATGGGTATGATTGGCCGTCTGGGTAAGATTTTGGGCCCCCGTGGCCTGATGCCCAGTCCGAAAGCCGGCACTGTAACGCCGGATGTCGCCAAGGCTGTAGAAGAGGCGAAAGCTGGTAAGATTGAATACCGTTTGGATAAGACCAATATTATCCATTGCCCGATTGGGAAGGTTTCTTTTGGAGAGCAGAAAATACAGGAAAACTTTGATGCACTGTTGTCTGCGATCGTCAAAGCAAAACCGGCCAGTGCAAAAGGCCAGTATATCCGTTCTTGTGTGCTGGCAACCACAATGGGTCCTGGCGTTCGGGTCAATCCCAGTAAATTGGGCTAATTTTTGCGAAAAACGGCAGTTTTTCAGAATTGGCCATTGACAATTTTATAATTGTATGTTATTCTTATGGAGCTGTCCGTTCTAAAGACAGCAGGTGCATGCGTGATATGTTTAAAGGTCGTCAGACCGCCTGCCGAGGAAAGGTGCGCAAAAAGAAGACATTATTGTCTGTTTTGTGTATTTGCCCTTTTCTCGCGTTTGTGAGAAAAGGGTTTTTCACTTTTTATAGAATGCTATAAAGTGAATTCGGCAACTGAACAATATTGGAGGTGAATAAATGTGCCAAGTGCAGCAGTTTTAGAGCAGAAGAAACAGGTTGTTGCAGATCTTTCTGAAAAGCTGAAAAACGCCTGTGTCGGTATTGTAGTAGATTACAAGGGTATCAACGTTGCAGATGATACTACGCTGCGAAAAGCGTTGCGTGAAGCGGGCGTGCATTATACGGTTGTGAAAAACACGTTGTTGAAATTTGCAGCGGATGATGCCGGTCTGCAGGGGCTGGATGATGTCCTGGAAGGTACGACCGCCGTTGCAGTCAGCGAGAGTGATTATGTTGCCGGTGCGAAGATCCTTTGTGGATTTGCAAAAGATCATGAATTTTTCAAGATCAAAAAGGGCTTTATTGACGGCAAGGTGATTGATGCATCGGGGATCGAAGATCTGGCGAAACTGCCCTCGAAAGAGGTGCTGGTGGCCAAAGCGCTGGGCGGCTTGAATGCGCCGATCAGCGGCTTTGTTGGTGTGCTGAACGCCAATCTTCGTGGTTTGGTCTGTGCGCTTAATGCGATTGCAGAAAAACAGGGCGCATGATCATTGTGCTTGATTTTGCACATATAATGTGTATTTGAAACAAATTTTAAAATGATTATTTTGGAGGTAAATGAATATGGCATCCGAGAAAGTTGTAAATCTGATCGAAGAAGTAAAAGCTCTGACTGTTTTGGAGCTGTCTGAGTTGGTAAAGGCGTTGGAAGAAGAATTTGGCGTTTCCGCTGCTGCTCCGGTAGCGGTTGCTGCTGCACCGGCTGCGGGTGGCGATGCAGGCGCTGCTGCGGCTGAGAAGACCGAGTTTGACGTTGTTCTGGCGAACGTCGGCGCTGAAAAGATCAAGGTTATCAAGGCTGTTCGTGAAATCACCGGTTTAGGGCTGGCTGATGCGAAGGCTGTTGTTGACGGCGCTCCTGGCACTGTGAAAGAAGCAGTTTCGAAGGATGAAGCTGAAGAGATGAAGAAAAAGCTGGAAGAAGCCGGCGCTACGGTAGAACTCAAGTAATTCATTTGTTTTTGCAGCAATTCAAAAACGGTGTACTATTACAGTACACCGTTTTTTTGCTGTTATGGAAACGACCGGTTCAGCCAGCAGAACTTTTCAAATTAAATATGTGGCCATTTATTTAT
>CALWVA010000042.1 GCA_944384875.1 uncultured Clostridia bacterium | reverse complement strand
CGGTATAATCGCTTGTTGCGTTTGACAAATCGATTTTTGTAACAGGTTTTTCCCATTCCGCTGTTATAATATCAGTAACTTTTTGCGTTCCCCCGGTGGGACTAAAAACAATTTGTACGATACGCATGTTTATTTCTCCTGTAATATTTAGATTTACAACAATCATAGTCTGTATAAGGTGTCATGTCAATGTTTACAGGCAAGAAATCTTGCAATATAATAGATTACAATAGCAAAACAACAGAAAGAGGGATACTATCCATATCAGTACAAAATGTTCGGTGGCGATTCATTGTCTTGTTTTTATTTATGAATATGGAGAAAATCATACAGTTACCAGTACATTGTTGTCGCACTCTACGGGTATCAACGCGGTTACCATCCGAAATATTCTGAGCGCTCTTAAGAAAGATGGCATTTTATCAGTAAAATCTGGAGCAGGCGGTGCAACACTTGTCTGTTCACTGGGCGAAATAACGCTATATCGTATATGTAAAGCCATAGAACCGCATTTTCTTTCCAAACTAATTGGGGTTCATCCAGCACCATCGCCTTTATGTCCGATAGGGAGAAATATGCATGACGTGTTGGGTTGTTCTTATCAGAAGATCAAAGATGATTTGCGCAACAGCCTATCATTTTATGTTACTTTATAGCATATGCGTATTGATGCCCGGTTTTATATCACATTTACGTTTTCGCAAGTGAGAGAAGACTTGCTGATGTTGAACGATCCATATTCAAGCAACTTGAAAGTCGGTTTTGCTTAACAGCGCTTTCACTATGGGAGACACCGGTTATGCAGAAAGATTAAAAAAGATTGCCCCGATACAGGATCGGGGCGGTTGGTTGTGTGATGTTTGTTTCTATTGTTTGCTTTGAAATTCTGCTGCCAGCTTCTGAAGCTGTTCCAGCGAATCGATTTTGGCGCCGCTTTGAATCAGCGTTTCCTGCAATGATGCGGGCAGCGATTCAAAATATTGTTTAATCTCGGGGCTCTGTTTGGAGATATCCATTGAAATCACCTCTTTCAAGGATAGGTTTTGCAGCAGGGCCGCCGTTCATACATTAAATTTCAAAATCAAAGGGCGGGCAGTGCAGTGCGCACACCTCGAAAGTTTCCCACAGCCGATCTGGGTTTTTCGTGCCGGTGATGATTGCGCCTGGCAGCTGGTTGTGATAGATATAGGCTAAAACCGCCACCGACAGCGAACAGCCGTATTGCCGGGCAAAAGCCTGCAGCTTTGGTAAGACAGCGGTGTTTTCCGGGCTGTAAAAGCGGTTTTTCAGTTTTTCAGACAGCCCTTCTGCGCCGGATTCGGCGAGTTTGCTGAAAAACCCGCCGGCAGCGGGCGCATATGCAAATACCGGCAGACCGTTTTGCAGATATGCCGCATATTCCGCCGTTGTCATGAATTCTAGCCGGTAATCGCCGTATCGCGCATCGTCGGTACGCGCAGCGCTCCACTGGATCTGGCTGGCGCAAAAGCCGTCCAACCCGTGAGAGGCGGCGTAAGCGTTTGCTTCGTTGATGCGCCGGGCTGTCCAGTTCGACGCGCCAAACTGCCGGATCATGCCGGCTTTTTGCAGCCGGTTGAGTGCTTCAATGATTGCGCCCGCCGGAATCTGCGGATCGTCGCGGTGCAGCCAATACAGGTCGATACATTCGATTCCCAGCGCCTGCAGGCTGGCGGCGCAGTCAGCATGCAGCGCTTCACAGGAGAGCCGTGAGGCTGGCGGCGTGGTGGTCATATCCGGAAAACCGCCTTTGGTGCAGACGAAAAAATCCTGTTTGCCGCGCTGCCGGATATAATCACCCAAAAGTCGTTCACTGGCGCCGCCGGAATAAATCCTGGCAGTGTCAAAACAGTTGCCGCCCAGAGAAAGATAGCTGTCATAAAACCGATAAGCCTGTTCCGGGCTCGAAAACGCTTCGATTTTATCGGTTCCCAAAATAATTTTGGAAATTTGATCTGTTCCGACGGTGATATAATCCATAACGGCGCTCCTTACAGTATAGACACAACAGCGCTCTGCTGACTGGAATATTGTATCTGTCTGATTTTTACGGGTGACTATAAAATGGTGTTGAGCAGCCCGCCCTTTTGAATGATATTTTGAATAAACGGCGGAAAAGGCTGCGCCTGATAGCATTTCCCGGTGGTTAGATTGTTGATTTTTCCGGTGTCAAAATCAATGTCCAGCTCGTCGCCGGCGCTGCACTCTTCTGCAGCCGCAGGACACTCTAAAATTGCCAGACCGATATTAATCGCGTTGCGGTAGAAAATCCGCGCGAAGCTTTTGGCGATTACGCAGGAAATCCCCGAGGCTTTGATGGCGATCGGCGCATGTTCTCTGGAGGAGCCACAGCCAAAGTTTTTCTCTGCGACGATGATATCGCCCTGTTTTACATTGTTTACAAAGTTTTGATCGATATCCTCCATACAGTGTTTTGCAAGCTCTGCATGGTCTGCGGTGTTCAGATAGCGGGCGGGAATAATCACGTCGGTATCCACATTGTCTCCATATTTATGTACAAAACCGTGTGCGTTCATGTTGCTGCCTCCTTAAAGTGACGCGGGATCGGTAATATAGCCGGTAACGGCGCTGGCCGCAGCTACCGCCGGGCTGGCGAGATATACTTCAGAATCTACATGTCCCATGCGTCCGACAAAGTTTCGGTTGGTGGTTGAGATCGCCCGTTCGCCTTCGGCCAAAATGCCCATATAACCGCCCAGACAGGGGCCGCAGGTCGGGGTGCTGACCGCAGCACCGGCTTTGATGAAAATTTCAAGTATGCCCTGCCGCAGACAATCCAGATAAATCTGCTGTGTCGCGGGGATGACGATACACCGCACACCGTCTGCCACTGTGCGCCCCTTTAAAATTTCGGCGGCGGCTTGCATATCTTCCATACGTCCGTTGGTGCAGGAGCCGATCACCACCTGATCAATTTTTACGCGACCAACATCGTCGATCGTTCTGGTGTTTTCAGGCAAATGCGGAAACGCGACTGTTGGACGCAGAGTGTTTAAGTCAATGTGCACGGTTTTTGTATATTCCGCGTCCGGGTCAGCCTCTACAACTATGGGCTGTCTCTGGAAGCGGCCTTCGATATAAGCCATGGTAACAGCGTCTACCGGAAAAATGCCGTTTTTCGCACCGGCTTCAATAGCCATGTTTGCGATGCACAGCCGATCGTCCATCGATAGATCCTGCAGCCCATCGCCGCAAAACTCCAATGACTGGTACAGCGCGCCGTCTACCCCGATCTCACCGATCAAATGTAAAATAACATCTTTACCGCTGACGAAGGGCGGTTTTTTGCCGGTGATCTCGACTTTAATCGCGGTCGGAACTTTAAACCAGGCCATGCCGGTTGCCATGCCCGCCGCCATATCGGTGGAACCGACGCCGGTAGAAAAGGCGCCTAATGCGCCGTAGGTGCAGGTGTGTGAGTCGGCGCCGATAATACAGTCGCCGGGGCCGACCAGCCCTTTTTCGGGCAGCAACGCATGTTCAATGCCCATCTGCCCGACGTCGAAATAGTTCTGAATGTCATATTTGTTTGCAAACTGGCGCACCCGTTTACACTGTTGTGCGGCTTTGATGTCTTTATTCGGAACAAAATGATCCATCACCAGCGAAATTGCGGTATTGGAAAATACCCGGTCTGCGCCGCATTTTTCAAATTCGTTGATAGCGACCGGAGAAGTAATGTCGTTGCCTAAAACCATATCCAGTTTCGCGTTGATCAGCTGGCCGGGAGAAACCTGGTCTAATCCGGCGTGACGCGCAAGGATTTTCTGGGTCATCGTCATTGCCATATATGATAAATCTCCTTTATTTCAGTTTCATTTTATTTTACCGGGTTTAGCGGGGTTTGTCAAGGTTTTGCCCCAAAGCGCCAGTTTTTGATCGAAAACCCGTGAATTCCGCATGATAACATCATCTGTATCCTGCAAACAATGACAAAATATCAGCCGGACGAGCCTTATAATAGGAAATGGAATTTTATGCTAAGGGGTGGCGGCGTTGATACAGGCGATCAAGCGGTTTTATAAAGATAAGAGCACAGCGGTTGCCCGTCTGGTGTTTTTACACATTTGTTCGCTGTTGACCGGTTTTTTTACTGCGCGGATTACGGTATTCGGCAGTTTTATGCCGTTTGGTATGGCGGTGTGCGCCGGGTTTGAGCGGAGTTTTTGTATTTCGGCGGGGGCAGGCGCGATATTCGGATCGTTGTATCCCGCCAACGGCGCGCCGTCGATACGCTATATCGGCGGGATTGCGGTCATCCTCGCGCTGAAGCTGATTATTGATTTTGCTTATAAGTCGCTGCGGGTCAAAACTTCTGCCTGTCTGTACGCGCTGCTGGGATCGGCTTCGAGCGCTGTGGTTTTGCTGCTGGCGGGCGGCGTTTCCGCCGATCTTCTGACCCGTTATATCTGCGAGACGCTGTTGGCGGTGGGAAGCGCATATTTTCTGGGAACGGCGTTTGAAATGCTTACTGCGCGGCGGTCGTTGGCAAAACTGTCGGTCGAGGAATTGTGCGCCGCGGTGATCTCTGTTTCTATTTTGTTGATGTCGGTGGCTTCGTTTACTATATATGGCGTCAGTGTTGCGCGGATTGCGGCGGTATTGCTGCTGTTGTGCGCCGCTTATTTCGGAAAAGAGACCACAGGCGCTGTATGCGCCGTGGCGTTCGGGTTTGCGATGAGCGCGGTATCTGATAACATGTATTTCATTGTTGGTGCATATGCGCTGGGCGGACTGATCGCCGGCGTGTTTTCAAGGCTGGGGCGGCTGGCGTGTATTGTGGCGTTTTTGCTCAGTAATGCAGTGATGGTATTGGGCTTTTATGAAACTTATCCGATAATTCCGGAGCTGGTTGAAACTGCACTGGCGGGTGTTTTATTTCTGCTTTTACCGAAAAACGCGCTGTCTGCCGCGGGCGCGTTTTTTGCGCCGGCGCCCGCGTTGGCACGCACCGACGGGCTGCGCAAATCGGTCGTAATGCGGCTGAAATTTGCCTCAGAAGCATTGCATGATGTGTCGGGCACAGTAGAAGAGGTTGCCGGCCGGCTGCGTAAAATGAATACGCCCAGCCTGACCGACGTATTCGTCAAAACTGAAAATGCTGCATGTTATAAGTGCGGCCTGCGCATTCACTGTTTTGAAACCTCCAAGGAGAAAACCTATGCGGCGTTTAAGGCCATGACCGGCAAAATGGGAAACCAGGGGCCGCTTGCACCGGAGGATTATCCAAAGCCATGGGTAGACCGCTGTCTGGAGCCGGATACGGTCGCGCAGACTTTATATGATTATTTTTCCGAATATCGCAGCAAGCAGGCCGCAGAACAGCGGATCGCCGCTATTCGCAGCGCGGTGTCGGATCAGATGGACGGTCTGTCGGAAATGCTGCGGGATATGTCCGGTGAGTTTGACACTTATGAACGCTATGATCCGGATACGGCAAACCGGGTAGATGGCGTTTTGCGCCGGATGGGAATCCAACCCAGCGACGTCAGCTGCCGGATTGACCGGCACAGCCGGATGACGCTGGAGATCCGGGTGGAGCGGCTGGATGTAAAAACGGTCAACAAATCCGAGCTGATGAAACAGCTGTCGGCGGCCTGCGGCAAACGTTTTGATGTGCCGTGTATTACCCAGAGCAGCGCCGCGGCGCTGCTTACACTGGTTGAAAAAACAGTATATCGGGTAGAGACCGGCGTAGCGCAATATTCTTATAAAAACGCCCGTCTTTGCGGCGATAGCTATCAACTATTTGAGGACAGCCGGGGCGGCATGGTGTTGGTGTTGTCAGATGGGATGGGCTGCGGCGGCCGGGCCGCGGTCGATTCCTCCATGGCAGTCGGATTGATCCACCGACTGGTCAAAGCCGGCTTTGGCTATGAGTGTTCGCTGAAGCTGGTTAATTCGGCAATGCTGTTTAAATCTTCGGATGAGTCGCTGGCAACAGTAGATATCACCGCGATCGATCTGTATTCTGGTCAGACGGATTTCTTTAAAGCCGGCACGCCGGAAACCATTGTGCTGCGGGGGAACAAGATCGGCCGGGCAGGCTGTAAGACCTATCCGGCCGGCATTCTGCGGGATGTGCAGTTTGATAAAACCAGCACGGTGCTGCAAACGGGCGATGTTGTGATTATGGTGTCTGACGGTGCCACTTCCGGCGGAATGGAGTGGATCGAAAATGAAATCCGGAATTACAAGCGGGGAACCGCGCAGCAGTTGGCAGAGCATTTGGCGCAGGGGGCTGTCCGCCGCCGGGACGACGGACATGAGGATGATATCACGATTTTGGTAGCAAAAATCGAAAAAGCTGTATAATTTTATATAGATTTAACAAAAAAATAACAAAAAATATGGATGCAGTTGATTAAAAAGTGCTAATTTTCTATTGAATCACGGCGACAAATTTGTTATAATTATAAAAACAGGAAATCAAAAACCATTAAAATCCTATTTTTGCCATTCCGTCTCGACTGCCGATGTGAAACGGCAAGAGATATGCAAATAGCAAAAAGTGGTTTTGATCACGCAACTGTGAAAACCATAATATGGCGGCCTGCGGGGTGAATGAAATTGAACAAACGAAATATCTTGTTAAATCAAGACGATGTAGCAGAATATTTATTTCATCAGGGAACGAATTTTCGTGTCTATGATTTTCTGGGCGCGCATTTTATCACGCTGGATGGGCAGGAGGGCGTCGTGTTCCGCACCTGGGCGCCGCATGCTATCGGCGTTTCGGTCGTAGGTTCGTTCAACGGCTGGGAAGACGGCGCCGACCCGATGGTGAAGATCACAGACGGCGGTGTGTGGGAATGTTTTATTCCCGGCGTGCGGGAATATGACAGCTATAAATATGCAATTTTGCAGCATACCGGTAAAATTGAGCTCAAAAGCGATCCTTATGCGTTCCACTGCGAGACCCGGCCGGCCAACGCTTCTAGGGTTTATGATTTGCGGGGCTATGAATGGAACGATCAAGACTTTTTGAACCGGCGGCAGGCAACCAACGCGCTGGATGCGCCGGTCAATATTTACGAGGTGCATTTAGGCTCCTGGCGACTGTATCCTGACGGCACGGTGTTTGACTATGTAAAACTGGCACAGGAACTGGCGGCGTATGTTTCAGATATGGGGTATACCCATGTGGAACTGATGCCGGTAGCTGAACATCCATTCGATGGTTCGTGGGGTTATCAGATTACCGGCTATTACGCCCCAACCTCCCGATATGGGACACCGAAGGACTTTATGCGGTTTGTAGATATTTTACATCAGCACGGTATCGGCGTGATTATGGACTGGGTTCCGGCGCATTTCCCACGGGATGCCCACGGGCTGCGTTATTTTGACGGCGAAGCATGTTATGAATATGCCGATCCCCGCAAGGGCGAAATGCGCGAATGGGGCACAATGGTGTTTGATTATGGGCGGCCGGAGGTAATCAGCTTTTTGATTTCCAATGCGGTGTTCTGGATGGACCAATATCATATCGACGGTCTGCGGGTAGACGCAGTGTCATCCATGTTGTATCTGGATTACAGTCGCCGTGATGGCGAGTGGGTGCCGAATATCTACGGTGGCAACGAAAACCTGGAGGCAATCTCCTTTCTGCGGCAGCTCAACGCGCAGATTTTCAAGGAATACCCACATGCCATGATGATTGCTGAGGAATCTACCGCGTGGGCGAACGTGTCCAAGCCGGAAAGCGTCGGGGGACTGGGCTTCAACTATAAATGGAATATGGGCTGGATGAACGATATGCTGCGATATATGTCGCTGGACCCCATTTACCGAAAATACAACCATGACAGCCTGACCTTCAGCTTTTTCTATGCCTTTTCAGAAAATTTTATTCTGCCACTGTCTCACGACGAGGTCGTGCATGGCAAATGTTCGTTGATCGAGAAGATGCCGGGCAGTTATACGCAGAAATTTGCGTCTTTACGAACGTTTTATGCCTATATGATGGCGCATCCCGGTAAAAAGCTGTTGTTTATGGGGCAGGAATTTGCCCAGTTCATCGAATGGAATTACCAGCAGGAGCTGGACTGGTTACTGCTGGACTATGAAGCGCATCGGCAGATGCAGAATTATGTTCGGGCGCTAAACCATTTTTATAAAGAAAACAGCCCGTTATGGCAAATCGACTATGATTGGGAAGGATTCAGCTGGATCTCACACGATGACAACGAACAGAGTGTGATTGCTTTTCGGCGGATAGATAGCACCGGTCAGGAATTGATTGTGGTGTGTAATTTTGTTCCGGTGGCAAGAATAGATTACCGGATCGGTGTGCCTGTATCCGGCAGTTATGAAGTGGTGTTTAATTCCGATGATCCGGTTTTTGGCGGCGAAGGGATCGGAACCAAAGGACGTGTGCGTAGCAAAAAACTGGGGATGCATGGCTTTGAAAACAGCATTAGCCTGCATCTTGCGCCGTTGTCGGTCATATATTTAAAACATGTCCCGCCGCGTCCGCGACCGGCGAAAAAACCGGTTTCGGCAGGTAAATCGAAACAGACGAAACAGACAAATTCCGCATCGGCTCGTGGCACAGGCGCTGCGAAAAAGGCGGCGTCGGCGAAGGCGGCCTCCACCCGGCGTGCCGCAAAAAAATCGGCGGGTGAAAAATAACTGCGGGATGTGCGGCTTGGGCGTCCCGGTTTGGGTTGTATGTTTACGACAAAGGAGTTTTGCAGATGAGATATAAAACGGAGTGTATCGCAATGCTGTTGGCCGGCGGTCAGGGCAGCCGACTGGGGGCGTTGACCAAGAATATCGCCAAGCCTGCTGTTCCATATGGCGGGAAATACAGAATCATTGATTTTCCGTTGTCCAACTGTGTGAACTCCGGTATTGACACGGTGGGCGTCCTGACCCAATATCAACCGCTGGAACTAAATGATTATATTGGATCCGGACAGCCCTGGGATCTGGACCGGATGTCCGGCGGTGTGCATATCCTGCCGCCTTATCAGCAAATCAAAGGCACTGATTGGTACCGTGGCACAGCCAACGCCATTTATCAAAATCTGGGCTTTATCGAGCGGTATCAGCCGGAATATGTGCTGATTTTATCTGGCGATCATATTTACAAAATGGATTATTCCAAAATGCTGGATTTTCATATTCGACATCAGGCTGATTGTTCCATTGCGGTTATCGAGGTGCCGATGGAAGAGGCGCCCCGGTTTGGCATTATGAATACCGATGCAGACGATCGGGTTTATGAATTTGAAGAGAAACCGAAAAACCCCAAAAACAACAAGGCCTCCATGGGAATTTATATTTTCAACTGGGCGGCGCTGCGCTATTATCTGACCGAGGATGAAAACAACAAGAAGTCTTCCAATGATTTTGGAAAGGATATTATTCCGGCGATGCTGGCAGATAACCAGCGGATGTTTGCATACCCGTTTGAAGGCTATTGGAAAGATGTTGGAACCATTGACAGCCTATGGGAGGCCAATATGGATATTCTGAATCCAAACATGGCGCTGGAGCTGGATGATCCCAGCTGGCGGATCTATGCTCGGACACGGGCGCTGCCGCCACATTTTATCAACGGTAGAGCGACGGTGCAGAATTCACTGGTCAGCGAGGGTTGTTTTGTAGACGGCGAAGTGACCGACTCGGTTTTGTTTTCCGGGGCTGTTGTGGAAGAGGATGCCGTCATCCGTGACAGTGTGATCATGCCTGGTGCGGTGATTCAAAAAGGCGCGGTTGTACAATATGCGATCGTGGCGGAAAACGCAGTTGTCGGTGAACGGGCGGTCGTAGGAGAACGGCCAGAGGATTGTTTGGATAAGGAAAAATGGGGTATTGCGACCATCGGTCCCGGCCTGCGGATCCCGGCGGGTAAAATTGTGGAGCCTAGGGCAATGCTTGGACTTTAGGAGGAAGCACAGATGCGAAGCAAAAATATCATGGGAATTGTGTTCGCCAACACCAATGATGAGAAGTTATCCGAGCTGACCGCTGCACGGACGATCGGTTCAGTTCCCTTTGGCTGCCGATATCGTTTGATTGATTTTGCGCTTTCTTCAATTGTCAACGCAGGAATTTTCAAAGTCGGTGTGGTGACCAAACGAAACTATAAGTCATTGATGGACCATATTGGCAGCGGCCGCCCCTGGGATCTGGCCCGCAAAAATGGGGGATTAAGCATGCTGTCTCCTTATGGATATGCGGAAAACGGTGTATATAAAGGAAAAATTGATGCGCTGTATGGGAATTTGTCTTACCTGGAATATGCCACAGAAGAGTATATTTTATTGACTGATGCAAACGTGGTAGCGAATATTGATATTGAAAAGATGTTTGACCGGCATGTAAAGATGCAGGCGGATATTACGCTGGTCTACAAAAAGGGGATATCAGGCTCCATTTATCTGGATATGGATGAATATGGGATTGTCACCGGTGTCAATACCGATTCTGACGCGACGCTGTTGGGCCGCAATGTCTGCCTGAATATTTTGCTGATGCGGCGGGACCTGTTAATTACGCTGATCAAAAACGCCTACCGGCATAATTTTACTGATTTCGGTGTAGATGTGTTGCAGCGGGAGGTTGGTAATTATAAGATGTACGGCTATGAGATCACCCGCCATGCGCTGGTGATCGACAGTATTCAAAGTTATTTTGAAGCGAATATGCGGCTTTTGGATAAACATGTACGAGACGAGGTGTTTGATCCGGAACGGCCGGTATACACCAAGTTGCGGGACGATATGCCCGCCCGGTATGGATTTGATGCAAAGATCTGTGATTCGCTGATCGCGGATGGCTGTATGATCGAGGGTGAAATCAAAAATAGCATTATTTTCAGAGGCGTGCGGATCGGAAAGGGCGCGAAGGTGGAAAACTGTATTTTAATGCAGTCCTGCCAGGTAGACAAAAATTGCAGTCTGGGATATATTGTGGCCGACAAGAATGTACATATCAAAGAAGGGCGTACGTTGATGGGGTATAAGTCTTTTCCACTGGTGATCGGCAAAGGGCTGACGGTGTAGTTTGAATCATCTGTCGCTTTGATATGATAAATCTTTGCGTTATATGGTAAGTGGATAAAAAATTGAAAACGACATACGAATGTTTTCAAAACTTGTTCATCTGCTGTTTTGGAATGCTGTATAAGGACACAATTGTATAAACCCGCAGAAAATCATCATTTTCTGCGGGTTTATTGTAATAGTTATTTGAAGCTGTATTGCAACAGCCTGACGCTCTGATTATCTATCTTTCGACACACAAAAGGTGTTTATGTCTGTGCCGAACAGCATTGGATCAATGCTGCAAAACAACGCGCTATTTTACAGCAGAGATTTATACAGCTGTGCGATTTCCTCGACGCTGGTATCTCTGGGGTTGCCGGGGCGGCAGGCGTCGTCGTAAGCCGACTGAGCCAAAAACGGAATATCCTCGGGCTTTACGATCTCTTTCAGATCAGCGGGAATGCCGACATCGGCGGACAACTGTTTGACAGCATCTATGGCGGCTTTTCTGTATTCCTCCTGCGTCATGGACTCGGTGCCCTGCACACCCATAGCTTTAGCGATGTCTCGATATTTTTCACCGGTCGCCGGCGCGTTATATTCCATTACTGTGGGGAGAATAATGGCGTTAGCCACGCCGTGGGGCGTATCATACAGTGCGCCCAGCGGATGCGCCATCGAATGTACAATGCCCAGTCCTACGTTGGAAAAGCCCATGCCAGCGACATATTGTCCCAGCGCCATGCCCTCGCGGCCTTCTTTGGTATTGTCTACCGCGCCGCGCAGGGAATCGGAGATGATTTCGATGGCCTTGAGATGGAACATATCAGACATCGCCCAGGCGCCTTTGGTGATATAACCTTCGATTGCGTGGGTTAATGCGTCCATCCCGGTGGCGGCGGTCAACCCCTTGGGCATTGTAGACATCATATCCGGATCGACCACAGCGACGACCGGAATATCGTGCACGTCCACACAGACCATTTTGCGATTTTTCTGTACATCGGTGATCACATAGTTGATGGTCACTTCTGCGGCGGTGCCGGCAGTGGTAGGAACGGCAATGATCGGCACACAGGCTTTCTTAGTGGGCGCGACGCCCTCCAGGCTGCGTACATCCGCAAATTCAGGGTTGTTAACGATGATGCCGATTGCTTTGGAGGTATCCATGGACGAGCCGCCGCCAATAGCGACGATGCAGTCTGCGCCGCAGTCCTTAAACGCCGTGACGCCGGCTTGCACATTTTCGATAGTGGGGTTGGGTTTGATGTCCGAGAACAGGGTGTATGCAATGTTGGCGGCATCCAGCAAATCGGTGACCTTTTTGGTAACGCCGAATTTGATCAGATCGGGGTCAGAGGCTACAAATACCTTTTGAAAACCTCTGCCTTTGATTTCGTCCGGAATCGCGGAGATCGCGCCCGCGCCATGATAGGATGTTTCATTCAGTACAAATCTGTTCATGTTTTACACTCCCTTTTATTATTTTTGAAAGTATATTTGACCGTAACTGCAGTAAAATATACTTTTTCAATACAATCGGGCAGATTGTGTTGCCAGAAGAGGTGATATTTCGCTGCGATAAAATATGGCATACATAAATGCCCCTGATTTTGAACCAGCAAATCTCATTTTTATCTATCAAGTTTATTGTATGCGCCGATACTGGCAAAGTCAATGTCTATTTTTTGAATTATTTTCATATTTTATGTGTTTGTATTGAATAAGCTTGCGTTGTGTGGTATAATAACCGCAAAAGCGGTTATTATCCGCTGTGCGGGGCATTATAAGCAGGTTTGCTCGCCGCCGGGGCGGCAACCGCAAACATGTGCAATTATACCATATTGCTGTTGGCAACATGGTATAATAACCGCACGAGCAGGGAAAGAGTGCTGCGCTCGGCGGTCGAAG
>CALWVA010000041.1 GCA_944384875.1 uncultured Clostridia bacterium | reverse complement strand
GCCTTTAAACCGAACCGGCTGCTGAAATCCGTATGCAATGCCCCTGTTGGCGCGCTGGGTCACATCCAACCCGGTAATATCCTCGCCATCCAGAATAATCTGCCCGGAATCCGGTGTCTGCACACCGGCAATCAGCCGCGCCAGCGTCGTTTTTCCGCCGCCGTTGGGTCCGGTGACAACCACCAGCTTCTGATCCGGAATATCCACGCTGACATCCCGGACAATTTCAGCGCCGTCCGGCAGACTCCATCTGAGATGTTTCAACTCTAACATTTGTTTATCGCCTCCTGCTCTTTTTATATTCTATCACTTTTTCACACGTAATGCACGCATAGCATTTAAAATTGCCAATACAGACACGCCCACATCTGCAAATACCGCTTCCCACATATTGGCCTGACCCAACGCGCCCAATACCAGCACCAGCGCTTTAACGGCCAATGCGAACACAATGTTCTGTCTTACAATCTGCAGCGCTTTTTTCGCAATACGAATCGCAACTGCAATTTTTGAAGGCTGATCGTCCATCAGGACTACGTCTGCCGCTTCAATAGCGGCGTCCGATCCCATCGCGCCCATCGCGATTCCAATATCTGCCCGGGACAATACCGGCGCATCATTAATACCGTCGCCGACAAAAGCCAGCGCACCCTTTGGCGGAACCTGTTTGAGCAGCTGTTCCACATGCTCCACCTTGTCTGCGGGCAACAGTTCGGTATACACTTCGTCTAATCCCAGTTGCTGTGCAACCTGCTCCCCCACCGGTTTTGCATCGCCGGTCAGCATCACCGTTTTACCGACGCCCGCAACCTTCAGATCATTGATCGCCTGTGCGGCATCCTGTTTGATTTCATCAGAAATCACGATATGCCCCACATAGGTCTGTTCCACCGCTACATGCACCGTCGTGCCCACATGGTGACAGGGATGCCAGTGTACCCCGATCTGATCCATCAGCTTATCGTTGCCGACATACACCATTTTTCCGTCTATCCGGGCCTGCACGCCCCGACCTGACAGCTCCTGCACATCCTGCACCCGGGCGGTATCCGGTTCTTTCCCATATGCCTCTTTCAGCGAACGGGAAATCGGATGATCAGAATAGCTTTCCGCCAGCGCCGCCAGCTCCAATAGCTGCATTTCGGTATACCGGTCCGGATGAATAGCGGTGACGTTAAACACGCCCTTGGTCAACGTACCGGTTTTGTCAAATACAACGGTATCGGTTTTCGCCAGCACCTCCAGATAATTTCCGCCTTTGACCAGAATCCCACATTTCGACGCGCCGCCAATGCCGCCGAAAAAGCTCAGCGGCACGGAAATGACCAACGCGCACGGACAGGAAATCACCAAAAAGATCAGCGCCCGGTGAATCCATTCGCTCCAGCCGCCCTGCAAGATCAGCGGCGGTATCACCGCCAGCAACACAGCGCCGATCACAACACAGGGCGTATACCAGCGAGCAAATTTTGTGATAAAGTTTTCCGCCTGGGCCTTTTTACTGCTCGCGTTTTCAACCAGATCCAAAATTTTTGCAACGGTAGATTCGCCAAACACCTTGGTAACCTGCACCCGCAGCAGACCGCTCAGGTTCACGCACCCGCTGATTACATCGTCTCCCGGCTGTACTTCCCGCGGCAGCGACTCACCGGTCAGCGCAGCGGTATCCACCGTGGAACTGCCCTCTAAAACAACACCGTCAAGAGGAATTTTTTCACCTGCTTTGACCACGATCACCTGGCCGATGGCAACTTGGTCCGGGTCTACCTGCACCAGTTCGCCGTCCTGTTCGATGTTTGCATAATCGGGCCGAATATTCATCAGCGCTGCAATCGATTTCCGGGAACGTCCCACCGCATAGCTCTGGAACCATTCTCCAATCTGATAAAACAGCATCACTGCCACGCCCTCGGGAAATTCGGAGGTGCAAAATGCGCCAACCGTTGCCAGCGCCATTAAAAAGTTTTCATCGAAAATCTGACCGTGGGCAATATTACGCACAGCTCGCCACAAAACATCCCAACCGGCCACACCATAGGGCACCAAAAATACAAGGAGCCGCCAGATGCCCGTTACCGGCAATAAATATGCTGCTGCGAACAGCACACAGCCAATCAAAATTCTGATTAAATGTTTTTTCTGTTTGCTTGTCATAAATTCATCCCCTGTATCCGGCGGCGACGCATAAATTTTCTTTTATGAAAGCGATATTGCCTTTGTCCAGCGTCCCCGCCCGGTCCATATCATTATATAAATACAACAACGCCCAGATCGCCAAGCGAACGGTTGATCTGCAAATAATTAAACCAATATCTTGCAATCCGGCTCTACGCGTTTACAAACTTTCATAACCTGTTTTACAAGATCGTCAAAACGGTCATCAGCAGCAGTCAAAGTCAACTTCTGCATCAAAAAACTGACCTGCGCGTCCTCTACGCCATCCAGCTTTTTAATGGCGTCCTCCATTTTTTGAGCGCACGCAGCACAATCGAGATCCTGCAATTTTAAAACTTTTTTCATCTAAAATCATGCCCCTTTCAGTTAAAAGCCGCTACACATGCAAATTTGTGCGGTTTTATTCTTCGATATGTTCCATGCCCTGCCCAATGATTTTATAAACATGCTCGTCTGACAGGGAATAAAACACATTTTTTCCATCTTTACGCGCTTTTACCAGCTTGTTGGTTTTCAAAACTCTTAACTGGTGTGAAACCGCCGTCTGGGTAATCCCCAACAGTTGTGCAATATCACAGACACACAGCTCTTCTTCAAACAACGCATACAGAATCTTGATACGGGTAGAATCCCCAAACACCTTAAAAAGCTCTGCCAGATCATATAACATTTCGTCTGGCGGCATCTGGCCCAACACTTTTTCTACTGTATCTTCATGCACGCACAAATACTCACAACTCTCTGCCTGTTTCTGTTCCGTCATGGTGCTCACCCTTTCATTTGAACATATGCTTATTTGTTCATATATTATCATATGTAGCAGCACTTGTCAAGGTTCTACCTAAATTTTTTTGAATATATGTTTTTTCGCGCGCTGTTAACAGTGCTATATCTTGAAAATTATATAAATCTGATACTGTTTCCTTTGTGAAATGATTTTATAAATAAAGCCTGCTGTTACGCTCCGGTAACAACAGGCCGCCAAGCCGATTCACTTTTGTTACATGGCAAAACGCTTGCAGCTGCAACGGAATCCACCATGCTGCGAAGCCATAGCGCCCAACTTCCCGGTTTTTAACTCGTGAGCTGCCGGCGCATTTTCATTAAAATGGCACGCTCCCGACGGGATACCTGCACCTGTGTCATTCCCAGCACCCGTGCGGTCTGGGCCTGCGTCTGATCCTGAAAATAGCGCAAAACAATCAACCGGCGATCTTGCTCATCCAATGTCTGCAACGTCTGTTTGAGCGCCAGCGTTCCAATCAACGATTCAGTCTGATCCGCTGCCGGCAACCGCTGCATCTGATGTCCTTCATCGTTTTCATAGGTCAGCGATAATACAGGCTGCGCAGCGGACAGCGCCTGCGCAGCCTGCTCTTCGGAAATATCCAGCGCCGCCGCTACTTCGGAAACGTGCGGCTGCCGCCCCCGTGAAACCCGCAGGTCGTTGGCAGTCTGCTGCACCTTTCTGGAAAGCTCTTTCAATCGGCGTCCAACCTTAACGGTGCCATCTTCCCGAAACAACCGGCGGATCTCTCCCAAAATCACCGGTACCGCATACGTAGAAAAACGAAACCCTTTATCAGGATCAAAGCCGTCCACCGCCTTTACCAGACCGATACAGCCCGCCGAATACAGATCGTCATATTCGATGCCTCTGCCCTGCAGCTTATGACAGCAGGCATGAACTAGCCGCAGATTATCTTCGATAAACTGCTGCCGGTCGTTCATTGCCGGCTCCTGATCTGTTTGTGAAACAACACGGTTGTTCCTTTTCCCACCGTAGAACGCACCGTCAGTTTATCGGTAAAGCTCTGCATCACCGCAAATCCCAGCCCCGCACGTTCTCCGCCCGCCGTGGTATACAACGGCTCCATCGCCTGTTTGATATCTGGGATGCCGCAGCCTTTATCCTTGATTTTCACAGAGACCCGGCCGCCGGCTAACATCCGCACTGTGATATATATGTAACCCATCTTCTCTTTATAAGCATGAACGATACAGTTCGTCACCGCCTCTGAAACCGCCGTCTTAATATCACTGATCTCCTCAACCGTGGGGTCCAGTTGCGCAATAAACGCCGCTACCGCTACTCTTGCAAAACTCTCATTGGCGGATTTCGCCGGCAATTCCATTTTAAACTGATTTAAAATCTGCATATTTCAAGCCCACTCCTCTCAATTGTTCTCTATAGCCGCAAGCCTGTCCATCCCCGCCAGCCGCAACACCTTTTTAATACTCGGTGAAGGATTTAATATATGTACCTTGCCGCCGAACTGCTGCATATGACGGTACCGTCCCATGACCAGCCCAATCCCCGAACTGTCCATAAAGGTGACATTCCGAAAATCTAGCATTAAATTTGCCGGCATATGCTGCTCGATAGCCAGATCGATCTGCTCCCGTAGCTCCTTAGCTGTATGATGATCGATTTCACCGTCTAAAAATGCAGTAACCATATTGCCGGTCACGTCTATTTTACACTGCATGTTATTTCTGCGCTCCTTTACAAAAAAATAAAAAAACCTCTATCATTTATGATAGAGGTTTGATTGTGAAAATATACACGAAATCAGTCGCAGGCAGCAATAATTTTTTGCGTGCGCAGCCACCGGAGAGCATCGCATACCGTCAGGAACGAGCCGCAAATACAAAGCTGCCGGCCAGTATCCAGCGCCGCTTTTAGCGCCTGCCCCACTGTCTGCGCCGCCACGACCTGTTCGTTGTATGTACGGGCGATGGTTTGCAGCGCCCGCGCATCCATCGCCCGGGGCGTATCCCCCTGCACCACATAAATTTTTTCAAACAACGGCGCAAGCTGCCGCAGATAGCCGTCGGCGTCTTTATCCCGCATCATGCCGATCACCGCTACCGGTCGGCACAGTTCCCGCCGGATCAATGCCGCCAGCGTTTTCGCACTATCGGGATTATGTCCGCCGTCTGCCAGAATCAATGGATCTGCTCTGACAACCTGACACCGCCCGGGTAAAAACGCTGTTTGCAACCCGGCCCTGACTGCCGCGCTAGAAACCGACAGCCCGCAGGCTGCCACCGCTTCTATTGCCGTGATCGCATTCAGCGGCTGGCAGTCTCCATACATTCGGATTCGATATTCTGTATCACGGTAACAAAACAGCGTTTCACGCAGCGTCTGCATTTTGATCTGTAACCTATCCAGATCCGGCAGTGTCAGCGGCATTTTGAGCTGATCTGCCGCCGCAGTCAGCACCCGCATCGCACCCTCCGGCTGATCGGGATACAGCACCGCCCGGCTGCCTGCTTTCAAAATTCCCGCCTTTTCAGCCGCGATCTGCTCCACCGTATTTCCCAGTTGCGCCATATGATCCAGCCCGATCCGGGTAATCACACTGCATAGCGGCGGATCAATGGTGTTGGTGGAATCGCTTTTGCCGCCGAGCCCGGTTTCCAACACCACCACATCACATTGCCGCTGTGCAAAATATAAATAGCCCAATGCTGTCACCAGCCCGAACTGCGACGGCCGGCGTTCCGGCGGAATCGATTCCAACACCGGTCTTACCTGCTCTACCAGCTCCGTCAGCTCCCGTTGTCTGATCATCTGGCCGTCGACCTGGATCCGTTCCCGGAAATCCAACACAAACGGAGAAATAAACAAACCGATGCGATAGCCCGCCGCCTGTAACATCGCCGCGATATAGGCGCAGACAGACCCCTTGCCGTTGGTTCCCGCCACATGGATAAACCGCAGCTTCTGCTGTGGGTCGCCCAACGCAGCCAGCAACGGCGGCATTCGTGTTAAATCCGGACTGCTGCCAAACCGGGGCTGCGCATAGATATACTGCAAGGCCTGTTGATCATCCAAATATATCACATCTCCGATTTCGGCGATAAACGCCAAAGTTATAAAACGCCGCCCGCCGCGGCTGTATCGCGACGGGCGTTGATCTGATCATTTACTGTAGCTTTTCCAGCTCCTGTTCCAACATTTGCAGCTTCTCCTGCAATGCCTGCGCCTGATCCCGCTGATTTTGCACCACCTGCGCCGGCGCTTTAGACACAAAGCCCGGATTTTGCAGTTTTGCTTCGATAACGGATAACTGCTTTTGCGCCTGCGCCTGCTCTTTTTGCAGCCGCTTACGCTCTGCCGCAAAGTCAACCAATTCACCCAACGGTATATAAATGGTTGCATCCTCTGTAACGATATTCACCGTATTTTCCAGCGCAAAACGATCCGCCACCTGCACCGACGCACCGCCGGCCAGTTTCATAATCACCGGCGCGCAGGCTCCAAACACCGCGGGATACCCCGTGGCGATATAGATCGCCGCTTTTCGGGAGGGCGGCACATTCATCTCCGCCCGGCGGGTGCGGATCGCTTTGACCGCCGTCATGATCCGCTCAAAATCCCGGCTCTCCGCCGCAAAGCACAATTGCGCATCGTATTCCGGGAACCTGGAAATCATAATGCTCTCGCCCTCGTGGGGCAGCGTCTGCCAGATTTCTTCGGTGATAAACGGCATAAACGGGTGCAGCAGCTTTAAGGTATTGCTCATCACATAAACCAGCACTGCGCGCACGCCGGCGCCATCATCCGAGCCCAGCCGGATTTTGGCAATCTCGATATACCAGTCGCAGAACACATCCCAGATAAAATCATACAGCTTCTGCACCGCAATGCCCAACTCAAATTTTTCAAGATTGTCGGTAACTTCTTTCACCAATGTATTATACTGATGCAGCAACCACTGATCTTCCATCTGCAGATGATCCGGTACATGGGGCGGCTGCTCGTCATCCGGCAGATTCATCAGAATAAACCGCGCCGCGTTCCAGATCTTATTGGCGAAATTCCGCGAAGCCTCCACCCGCTCCGGCAGATAACGCATATCGTTACCGGGGCTGTTGCCGGTAGCCAGCGTAAAGCGCAACGCATCAGCGCCGTATTTATCGATCTCCTCCAGCGGATCTACACCGTTGCCCAGAGATTTGGACATTTTGCGGCCCTGCGCATCGCGCACCAGGCCATGTATCAACACCGTATGAAACGGAACCTTACCCATATGTTCCAGCCCGGAGAAAATCATTCTGGCAACCCAGAAGAAAATAATATCATAGCCGGTCACCAGCGTGTCAGTCGGATAAAAATAGTCAAGCTCCGGCGTCTGATCTGGCCAGCCCAGGGTTGAAAACGGCCAGAGTGCTGAAGAAAACCAGGTGTCCAGCGTATCGGGGTCCTGCTCGATCTGCGTGCTGCCGCAATGCGCGCAACAGGTCGGAGTCGTTTTCGCCACTGTGATCTCGCCACAGTCGGCGCAATACCACGCCGGGATACGATGTCCCCACCAGAGCTGCCGGGAAATACACCAGTCGCGCACGCTCTCCATCCAGTGGAAATAAATCTTTTCAAACCGTTCCGGCACAAATTTGATCTCGCCGTTTTTAACTGCCTCAATCGCGGGCTTTGCCAGCGGCTCCATCTTCACAAACCACTGTTTGGAAACCCGCGGCTCTACCGTTGTCGAACAGCGGTAACAGGTGCCCACGTTATGGGTATGGTCGCGAACCTGCAACAGATAACCCTGCTGTTCCAGATCGCGGACGATCGCCTTGCGCGCGTCATACCGGTCCATCCCGGCGTAATCGGCATATTCCGGCACAATCTTCGCGTCGTCAGTCAAAATATTCAACACCGGCAGATTGTGACGCAGACCCACCTCAAAGTCGTTGGGATCATGGGCAGGGGTGATCTTTACCGCGCCGGTGCCGAATTCCGGATCGACATAACTGTCGGCAATCACCGGAATTTCCCGGCCTACAAGCGGCAGAATCAGCGTTTTTCCCACCGCGTCTTTATAGCGTTCATCGTCCGGATGTACCGCCACCGCCGTATCGCCCAACAGCGTTTCCGGCCGGGTAGTTGCAATTTCGATATACCCGCTGCCGTCTTTAAACGGATATTTAATATGCCAGAAATGCCCCGCCTGTTCGGCATATTCGACCTCTGCGTCAGAAATAGAAGTCTTACAGTGCGGACACCAGTTGATGATCCGCTCGCCCCGATAGATCAAACCCTTTTCATACAGATTGACAAACACCTCGTTGACCGCTTTGCTGCAGCCCTCGTCCAGCGTAAACCGCTCCCGCTGCCAATCACAGGAGGAGCCCAGCTTTTTCAGCTGCGATAAAATGGTGCCGCCATAGGTCTCTTTCCATTCCCATGCACGCTTTAAAAAGCCGTCGCGACCCACGTCGGCCTTGGTCAGTCCTTCTTTTGCCATGGCCTCCACAATCTTGGCCTCGGTGGCGATAGACGCATGATCCGTGCCGGGCAACCACAGCGCGCTGTAACCCTGCATCCTGCGAAAACGGATCAGAATATCCTGCAGTGTTTCATCCAGCGCATGGCCCATATGCAGCCGGCCGGTAATATTCGGCGGCGGAATCACAATGGTATAAGGTTTTTTATTCGGATCCACCTCCGCGTGAAAATAGCCGCCCTTTTCCCAAAACGCATACTGGCGGCTTTCCACCTCTTTCGGATCATAAACAGATTGCAGTTGTTTTGCCATAAACGGTCATCCTCACAATTATAATTTGGTCAGCATCAGAATCAGCGGCATGGTCAGCATCGACAGAATGGTGGTAAACGAAATCATCCGCGACGCCAGCGACGTATCGCCGCCGAACTTGGCCGAAATCATCATATTATTTACCGCGCAGGGCGCGCAAGCCGGCACCATACATGCGATCAGCAATTCATCTTGCAGATCAAACAGATATTTGAACATTACCAGCATGATCAGCGGAATAACCAGCAGCCGCAGAGCGGCAACCAGCCACATCCGAACATCGCGCATCCCTTTACGCAAATTGGAACCAATCAGATAATAACCGGTAATAATCATCGCCACCGGCGTGTTCAGATCTGATAAATATTCCAACGGCTTGGCTATAATCTCCGGCGGAGCAAACGGCAGAAAAAACAGTGGCAGACCGATGGCAATACCGATCGTGCCTGGATTGACGATTGCTTTGCGCTTCGAGGTTTTCTTCTCTGACGGATAGAGTGTGATGCCATAGGTCCAGGTGATGACGTTGATCACGATAATATACATCGATACCAGAAACACGCCGTAATCCCCGGCCAGCGCCTGCACCATTGGAACCGACATAAAGCCGCCGTTGGAAAAGATAATTCCATAGCGGTAAACCGCCTGTTTGGCCAGCGGTTTTGTTTTGCAAAACAAAAAAGCAAACGCCACACCGATCAGATGTGTCAAAACCGCACAACCCGCTGAAATCAGCAGTTCGCCAAATGTGTCCGGATTAAACTGTACCGAAATAAAGGCGTCGACGATCAAACAGGGCGTGATCACATATAGCAAAAAGTCCGTCAGCTGTGTGATACCGGTTTTACGGACCAGCCGGCTTTTGCCCATAAAATAGCCGGCAAAAATCAGAATGAATAATATAATAACCTGTGTTGCCACAGTCAGCCCATAGCTGAAAACCTCTTGCATGAAACCCTATCCTTCGTAAGTGACGATCTGCGCTTTTTCAATTACAATTTCTGTGGTCGGTTTGCTGGTAGAACTGTCTACCTCGACTTCCTGAATCGCATCGACAATCTCCATTCCCTCAAACACCTGACCAAACACGGTGTGCCCTGTTTGAAGAGCCGAAAGCGCACCGTCCAAATACATGTTTCCGCCTTTTTCGTTATACATCTGAATAATCTCATCAGAAACCTTTTCAACATCGAATATCACGGAGCTTACATTTGATTTATACCATGTGTTAAACACGTCCTCCCACTGATCTCCGTATTGTGATTCAAACGTGGATTGATATTGCATTTTATACTGTTCATATTGTTGTGCGTAAGATGAAACCACACTCATATCCTTAAAGCTGTTTGTGGACGCCGTATTAATAAAAAACTGACTACCGTTGGTATTCGGCCCGCTATTCGCCATCGCCAACGCACCTCTGAAATTTAACAGATTGATATTAAATTCATCTTCAAAATCTTCGCCCCAGGCGCTCTGGCCGCCGGTGCCGTTTCCGTTGGGGTCGCCGCCCTGAATCATAAAATCAGCAATCACCCGATGAAAGGTCAAACCATCGTAATAGCCGGCATTAATCAGCGATTTAAAGTTTGCAACCGCAATGGGCGCCTCATCCGGAAACAGGCGGATTCTGATATCTCCATAATCTTTGACTGTTAATACCGCGATCTCTTCGCCGATCTGCGGCAGCTCAAACTGAAACCCCAGCGGCTTGTCCGACCGGCTGCCGTTTTCACCGGGCTCGACATATGCCGGCTTTTCCAGCGCGCCGGGCACCGCGGTAGCCGCCTGCGCCGTTATATTCTGCGTTGTATTCTGCGTTATATCCGCAGTCTCCGACGCGCTCTGTTCCCCGCAGGACGCACCGGCCAACAGCATCATTACCGCCAGGCCCAAACAGATCCACTTTTTGCCGTTCATTTTGAATCCTCCTGTACAACAATCTGAATATCCGTAATTTTTACATCCTGCGCCGGCTTGTCTCCCGGCAGTGTCTGTACGCCGGCAATCGCGTCTACCACATCCATGCCGTCGGTTACCTGACCGAACACCGTGTGTTTGAAATCCAGCCAGGGCGTGCCGCCCAGTTTTTTATAATTTTCGGTCACTTGCGCCGGAAAACCGCCATCGGCCAAACGCTCCATCTGTGCGACCAGCCCATCGTCCACGCTGCCGGCCTGAACAATAAAAAACTGGCTGCCGTTAGTATTCGGCCCGGCGTTTGCCATGGATAATGCGCCCCGGTAGTTGCGCAGTTCCACACAGCATTCATCTTCAAACGGATGTCCGAAGCAGCTTTCACCACCCATGCCCGTTCCGGTGGGATCGCCGCCCTGGATCATAAAATCCCGAATCACCCGATGAAACAGAATGCCGTTATAATAACCCTGCTTTGCCAACGTTACAAAGTTTTCCACCGTTTTGGGCGCATATTCAGGGAAAAGACGGATTGTGATCGTCCCCATCGAGGTCTGCATCACCGCTACGGTATCGCCGGGCTTTGCCGGCTGCAGTTGCATGTTGCTCATGAATTTATGCTCCTTTTCTGATATGGCAGAGGTTTCTGCCAGTTGCATACAAGATATTCATAACGGTCATAGGCTTTTGCCACCGCATCCTCCCAGGACAGATAGACCGTCTGCTGCGCGGCATGGCCAACCATTTGCAGTTTTTGCCGATCTGCCACAGCCTGACGAATCGTCTTCGCCAGAGCTGCCGCGTTCTCTGCACATAAAAAGCCGGAAACGCCGTCGGTCACGCCCTCCGCCGCACAGCTGCCCTGCACCAGCACGCTGGGCAACGCGCAGGCGGCGGCCTCTTTGACCACCAGCCCGGAAGTATCATAGGTAGACGGGAACAAAAACAGATCGGCTGCCGAAAAAAAGGCCCGAACCTGCTCCCGGTCGTTGACCGCCCCGGCAAACTCTACACGATCCGCCAGCCCGATCTGCCGCACATACTGCTCCATTGCCGCTCGATCGGCGCCGTCGCCTACCAGCACCAGTTTAAAAGCCAGTTCCGGTTTCAACAGCTGCAGCGCATCAAAAATCAGACGGGTATTTTTATACCACATCATCCGACCCACAAACAAAAACGTCAACCCGCAATGTTGCAGATTGTACATCGTCCGAATCCGCTCCACGGATTGCTCCGGCGCGCTGCCCTTTGGAAAATCGGTGCCGTTTTCCATCACAATGTAATCGCCGTGATAACCCACATTGCGCATGCTCTCCGCCGCGGCTTCGGTCACCGACCAAATCTCGCTGGCCGCATAAATATTATGCTTCAAAAACTTCATGGCCGCCTTACGGACAACAGCACTTTTGACCCGTTTGGCGATATCAATATCAAACTTTGTGTGATAGGTCAACACCACCGGGACCTTATGAGAAAACCGCTGCAGTTCCGACGCGATCACCGACGATGCAAACGGGGAATGAATATGAATCAGATCGAACTGTTCGGCACGCAGATCCCGCAACATTTTGACAGACAGCACATTGCCCACCCGATAGCCCAAACGCCTGGAAATATCGAAGGATGGATATCTATACACCCGAAAAGGATAATCATCTGTCACATTGGGATATTTCGGCGTAACCACCGTACAGTCACAGTGATTTTTCTGCAAATACCACGCATAGTTGAACACGGTATTGGAAACCCCGTCGATGGTCGGCGGAAAGGATTCGTTGAACAGCCCGATTTTCAAACGCATATCCCGCTTGCTCCCCCCTCGGTTGCACACCATCTGCACAAAGCATATTAACCTCTTTATTTTACTATCATCAGCCTGATTCTTCAAGGTTTTTTTCAAAAAAAATAGAAATTGCCGAAAATCACAGGATTTCCGGCAACACAGCTTATTTTAAAGCGAAAAATCAGCAGGATCGTATTGTTCCGGCTCCGGCTGAACCCGGGGGATTCGGCGCAGCGGATCATATTTATATTTTCTGCATTTAAAGTCTGGCGCAACAACGCCTTTTTTGATACATAAAATCTGATCGCCACGCTGCGCCGGCACACCAAAAAAGCAATGGCTGCAAGCACGCGGGATGCCCTGTCCGTACAGTTTGCGGCGCATTCGGCCTCCTCCTCTTTATATTTAAAATGTAAAAACAGTATAGCACAGTCTTTAAAAAAAATCTACCGTTCTTTTTGTCGAGCGAGTATAAACCTGTAGGTGTTACAATGATGTGTGACAAAAGATAAAAAAAGAGAAGCGAATAGGCGAGACCTGTGATAAGGTAAAG
>CALWVA010000040.1 GCA_944384875.1 uncultured Clostridia bacterium | reverse complement strand
AATAACCGCGAAAGCGGTTATTCTACGCTGCGTTATTATCGGCATAGTGGGTTGTATGGTCGGTCAAATTGTCGATGGTTCAGGGTGCGGTGTTGTTGATAGCTCGACTTGTAACATTAGCGATGGTATGCGGGACTTTGGTTGGACGGTTTTGAACCGGTAGTGTGATATCTGACCAAGCAGAGATGTTGTTTGTAGCGCGCATGTTTATAGACGGCGTAGTATATTAACAGCTGGGCGTGTGTTTGCCGGCCGATAGTGGACGATCCACAGCGTGCATGATTTTGCAAAAAAGGTGCTGCTTGACAGCATGAGATTTTTTACATAGATCAAAGGAGTTTAATATGGCAGACAGACAGATGCAAGAAAAAACAGAGGGAAGAATTAAAAATTTACTGGCTGTCGGATTGGTTGTATGTATGGCCGCGGTGTTGTGCATCACGTCTGTAGCCATTTTTCAATCACCGCCGCGGGTGAGTACGACGACCGCCGGTAACTATTCTGCCAATCTGATGCAGGGCGGTCGCGTGCTGGAGCAAGACGATTATCTGTTTTATACACCGCTTCAGGACGGTGGCGTATTTCGAGTGAATATCGGAGATTTTTCAAACCCTGTTCAGATCGCAAGCACCGGAGGGGGAAATCTGCAATATGAACAGGGAAGTTATTTCTTTTCGGAACAGGATGCGCTGATTTTGACGGATGTAGACGGCGACAGTCGGCAAACGGTTTTGGACTATGCGAAAAATCCATTGGTTGTGGGAGATCGGGTCTATTATATCAACCGGGAAGGCTTTTTAGCCCGGTATTCCAAATGGGATCAGAATAATAAAGTATTTGAAATTCAGCCTGCAGGGCAGGTGGTAGTGTATGCCTCGAATATTTATTATATTGCGCAGGATGGATATATCCATCGGGCGGCTTTTGACGGCAGTGAAGATCGGGTGTTTATTCAGCGCAAAGCAGAGTCGTTTTTGATTGACGGGTCATATATATTCTTTTTGTCAGAGGGTAAGGCTTATTCTGCAACGATGGATGCGGAGAATATGCTGGTGGTCGAGCTGGTAGCGGCCGATCGGTTTCTGGTGAATGCGGGGTATATTATTTTTAATAACGAGCAGGGCTGTTGGTGGGGATATCTGAACAATCTGGTCAACAGCGAAGATCATCAGTTGCCACAGGTTTCAGACCAGCAGGCGGCGTGTTTTCAGATGGGTGAGGATTGTTTTTATATTTTCATGCAGGATGGTACAATTTTGAAATTGCAGCTTTCTACGGGTCAGACCACTGTAGTTGTCGCGTAACGTTTTTGAATAATGCGGCGCATATTGGAAAAACTATAGATATTTTGAACCGGCAGGGAGGTTTTGAGATGGCGCGGGAGATGGTGGAACAGATCCAACAGGCGGAACAGCAGGCGGAGCAAACGATCAGTGAGGCAAGAGCACAAGCCGCGATGTTGCGTAAACAGGCAGAACAGCAGGGGCAGCAGCTGTGCAGACAGGCTGAGCAACAGGCGCAGCAGCAGGCACAGACGATTTTAACCACTGCGCAGCATACAGCTTACAAGATCACAAATCGTGCGTCGGCGGAACATCTGAAAAAAGCGCAGGCGCTGGAACAAGCGGCCGCGGAGCGGGTAGATACGACAGTGGATTATGTGATTGAACAAATTTTAAACCATTGATTGCGTTACAATTTTACAACCGGTATCATTTGCAACCGTGATGAAAGGAATGATGGCGCGTGGCAAAATTGCAGATGAAAGGCATTACGATCGCATGTATGCGTTCGGATCGTCGGGCGCTGATGGGGTTTTTGCAAAGGCGTGGCGTTGTAGAATTGAAAAAACCGCGGATAGTGGAACGGTTTACGTTTGAAGATACGTCGTCGCAGCGCGCCGCTTATGCCCGAACAGCGCAGATCGCGCAGCAGGCGCTGGATCTTCTGGACCGCACAACGCCGGAGAAGTCATCGATCTTTGCGGCGCTGAACGGTCGGACCGTGCTGGACGAACAGGAATATATTGCCCGGCAGGAACAGGCCGCCAAAACAATGGAATTTTGTTATGATCTGGTGGAACTGGAGCGGCAGCAAAACCAGTGCAGAGCCGAAGTTGAGCGGATTACTGTGCTGCTGGATACGTTGCAGCCATATTTGCTGTTAGATGTTCCCATGATGACCAGAGGCACCCGATATACGACAATCTGGATTGGCACGGTGGAGGGAATCTATACGCAGCAGGCGCTGCAGGAGCGGATCGGAGACGGATATCCATATGCGTTGGAGATTATCAGCACCGGGGAAAAACAAACCTGTATATTTGCGGTGTGTTTGAAAACAGACGAGCCTGCGCTGCGGCAAACGTTGCAGGCGCTGGGATTTGCCGCTGCGCCACATGACGGACGACAGATCACCGTAAAAGAGCAGGTGCGGTTGCTGCAGTCCCGCAAGGATGCGTTGGAGCAGGATGAACGGATGATCCGGTCGCTGATCGTCGGATTTGCAGACCGGCGGGCGGATATTCAGTTTGCTGTAGATTTTTATACGATGCGCGCCGACCGGTACGCCGCTTATGGGCAGCAACTGCAGAGCCGCAACACCATGGTGGTGAAAGGTTATATCCCGGCGGCGCATGCAGCGGCCTTAAAAGAAGAACTTGAGAGACGGTTTGCTGCGGCGGTGCAGCTGCGGGATCCGGAACCGGACGAAGATCTTCCTGTATTGCTGCACAACAATGGCTTTGCCCGTCCGTGCGAGGAAATTGTGAATATGTATTCGCCGCCGGGAAAAGGCGATATTGACCCCACCGGGGTGATGGCGTTGTTTTTCTATCTGTTTTTCGGGCTGATGCTGTCGGATGCGGGATATGGCTTATTGGTGACGTTGGCCTGTGCGGTGGCATTGTTGAAATTTCACCCGGAAGAAGGGCTGAAAAATAATTTAAAGCTGTTTTTGTTCGGCGGGATTTCCACAATCTTTTGGGGTGTGCTGTTTGGCAGCTATTTCGGTGATTTACTGCAACAAATATCCGGTAATTTTTTCGGGCACGCAATCATTGTCAAACCGGTGTGGCTCAACCCGCTGGAGCAACCGCTGACGTTGTTGATTTTTGGTCTTGCGCTGGGTGTGGTGCATATTTATACCGGTATGACGATCCAGTTTATCAGTCTGTGTAAAAGCGGGAAGGTTTTAGACGCGCTGTTTGACGTAGGGTTATGGATGGTGACCATTGCCGCACTTTTGCTGTTATTGACAGGTGCGGCGATGGATATGTCGCCGCTGATCGCTGTCGGCGCCTGGGTCGCCGTTGGCGGCGCCGCAGGATTGATATTGACCCAGGGCCGGCATAAGAAGGGAATCGGCAAAGTGATTTCCGGCATAGCAAGCCTGTATGACGTTACGTCTTATGCGAGTGATATTTTGTCCTATTCCCGGTTGATGGCGCTGGGATTGGCCACCGGTGTGCTGGCACAGGTGGTCAATATGCTGGGGACCATGTCCGATGGGGTCGTGGGCGTTTTAATCTTTATTGTCGTGTTTCTGTTTGGAACGGCGATCAGCCTTGCAATGAACGCGCTGGGCGCATATGTGCATACAATCCGGCTGCAGTATGTAGAGTTTTTCTCAAAATTTTATCAGGGGGGCGGCCGTTTGTTTAAGCCGTTTGCGGCAAAGACCAGATATTTTCGGTTTAAAAAATAGCAGCCATCCGGTTTCATAGTGTGCTTCAGCTGTGACGGCAATGTTCAAAATACGACGCGCTGAGATCAGTATTTTGCTTGCCGGTATAATAAAGATCCATACATCAGAAAGGATGAGTCATCAATGGAAATGTTCAGCTCTGGTATCTTTTGGGCGCTTTTGGGGGCTTCGTTTGCGACGCTGTTTGCCTGTATCGGTTCGGCGAAGGGCGTCGGTATTGCGTCGGAGGCTGCGTCGGGCGTAGTGGCGGAGGATCCGTCTAAATTTGGTAAGATGATTGTGTTGCAGTTGCTGCCCGGTACACAGGGGCTATATGGTTTTGTGGTAACGGTCATGATCTTTTTGAACACCGGTATTATCGGCGGAAATTATGATATTTCACTGACCCAGGGACTGCTGTATTTTGCGGCGTCTTTGCCGGTTGCCTTTGGTGGATTGCTGTCGGCAATCGCCCAGGGGCGGGCGGCCGCGGCGGGCATTTCCATTGTTGCCAAACGTCCGGAGGAGTCTTCTAAAGCGATCGTTTCGACCACGCTGGTGGAGTTTTATGCGCTGTTGTCCTTTCTGATTTCGATTCTGGCGGTTTTGCCGATTTCAGGGATGCAGGTGTAACGGGTTTTCCGAAAGGATTTGTGTTGTATGATGGCTGGTATTGAAACTATTACCCGACGGATTGCGGAATCTGCACACAGCGAGGCGCAGGAACTGTTGGAGCAGGCCCGTGTGGATGCAGCCGCACAGCTGCAACAGGCCGAACAGCAGGCTGTGTTGCTGCGTGACCAGGTGCTGGCCCGGGCGCAGGAGCAGGCGCAGCAGATCAAGCGCGCAGCGGAATCCGATGTGGAACGAGATGAAAAGCAGCAGTTATTGCAGGCAAAAAACAGGGTGATCGACCGAGTCTTTGATTTAAGTGTGCAGCGGCTCAGGCAGCTGGACGACGATCGTTATTTTACAGTCTTAAAAGGTCTGATTTTACAATATGCCAGGCCTGCAGCGGGCGAACTGGTGTTATCTGCGGCAGATCGAAAACGGATGCCCAGCGGCTTTATGCATCTGATAGATGCGGCGTTGGGGGAGAAAGGCCGTCTGCAGTTATGTGAACAATCGGACGAAACTATAAACGGCGGGTTTGTGCTGCGGTATGGGAATGTGGATATCAATTGCAGTTTTGCGGCGCTGCTTGCGCAGCGGCGGGAAGAACTGACACAACAGGTATACCGGCTGTTATTTGACTGACGGAGGTGATCCGGTGAGGGAAACCGAATATACCACCGCGGTGGCGCGGATTCGGATGAATGAGAACAAGCTGCTGAACCCGGAGCAGATCCGGCAGTTGGCAGCGACAGACTCGGTAGAGCAGGCCCGACGGCTTTTAGACGAATGGCATTTTGACGAGCAGGACGAGACGCAGCAGACCTGGGCGTTGATTCGGGAAATCGCGCCGGATATTTCCGAATTTGATTTTTTGCTGGTGCGACATGATTTTCATAATTTGAAAACAATCTTGAAAGCGTTGTTCAGCGAAAAAGATCCGTCGCCGATGCTGCTGCATCCGTCGGTGGTGCCGGTACAGGAGCTGGAACAGGCAGTGCGGCAGAAACGGTATACGGCATTGCCGGAATATATGCGCAGACCGGCACAACGGGCGTATGCGCTGCTGGCGGAGACCGGAGACGGGCAGCTTTCAGACGCGCTGCTGGATCGGGCGATGATCGAGACGGTAGAAGGATTGTCGGCGCGTAATGCAAACCGGTTTATCAGCGGATTGGGATCGCTGCTGGCAGCGATTTATAATATGCGCATCGCGGTGCGCTGTGTTCGGCTGAAAAAACCGGCCGCGTTTATAGAGGAAGCGCTGGCGGTGTGTTCGACGTTGCGAAAATCATCTCTGTCAGCCGCCGTAGAATCAGAGGAGACGCTGGCCGATTATCTGGCGGCGACGCCGTATGGCGACGCTGCCCGGGCGCTACGACATTCTGTCGCCGCGTTTGAGCGATGGTGTGATCAGAAATTGATTGACTATTGTGACAGCGCAAAATATGTAAGCTTTGGACCGGCGCCGCTGGCGGCGTATATTTTACGACGGCAGGCGCAGGCGCAGACAGTACGGATTATTTTATCTTGCAAGCGGGCCGGGTTTTCACCCGAGCAGACATTGGAACGGATCCGGCACACGGCATAGGAGGCGGCGGATGAAACGAATCGGCGTGATTGGAAGCGCGCAAAGTGTCCGGGGATTCGGCGCGTTGGGTATGGATGTATTTGAGACGCAGGACGGCGCTGAGGCGGCGGGAATTATTCGCCGGCTGGCGCACAACGACTATGCGGTGATTTATATCACAGAGTGGCTGTTTGAACAGTGTGGAGCGGAGATTGAAAAATATACCGATCAGTTGCAGCCGGCGATTATTCCGATCCCAGGCGTTTTTGGTAATACGGGAATCGGCATGGAGCTGGTCAGCCGCAGTGTAGAGCGAGCGGTCGGTTCGGACATTTTATCCAACGAATAGGAGAACGGCGTATGGATGTAAGCAAAGGAACGATCACAAAGGTGGCGGGGCCGCTGGTCATTGCATCAGGTATGCGGCAGGCCAATATGTTTGATGTGGTGCGGGTCAGCGAACAGCATCTGATCGGTGAGATTATTGAGATGCATGGTGACCGTGCGTCAATTCAGGTTTATGAGGAGACCTCCGGACTGGGCCCGGGTGAGCCGGTAACATCTACCGGCGCGCCGCTTTCAGTGGAGCTGGGACCAGGGTTGGTCGGGTCAATTTTTGATGGAATCCAGCGGCCGTTGATGGAGATTATGCGCCAGACCGGGACAAATCTGACCAGAGGTGTGGAGGTGCCGGCGCTGAACAGAGAAAAACGCTGGACGTTTGAGGCGCTAAAAAAAGCCGGAGACGTTGTGGAGCCGGGCGATGTACTGGGTGTGGTGCAGGAAACGCCGGTTGTGGCGCATAAAATTCTAGTTCCAAACGGGGTGTTTGGAACGGTGTCTGAGATTCATAGCGGCCATTATCGGGTGACGGATACGGTTGCCCGGGTGCGGCAGGAAAACGGTGAAACGATGTCGTTGCCGATGCTGCAGAAATGGCCGGTGCGGGTGGGCCGGCCGTATAAGCGCAAGCTGTCGCCGGATATTCCGTTGGTGACTGGGCAGCGGGTGATTGATACCATGTTTCCGATTGCCAAGGGCGGTGTGGCGGCGGTTCCCGGCCCGTTTGGTTCCGGCAAAACGGTGGTGCAGCATCAATTGGCCAAATGGGCTGCGGCGGATATCATTGTTTATATTGGTTGCGGTGAACGTGGAAACGAAATGACCGATGTGCTCAACGAATTTCCGCAGCTGAAGGATCCGCGCACCGGCGCGTCGCTGATGGAGCGGACGGTGCTGATCGCCAACACGTCGGATATGCCGGTAGCGGCGCGGGAAGCTTCGATTTATACCGGTATTACGATTGCTGAATATTTTCGGGATATGGGCTATACGGTGGCGCTGATGGCAGATTCTACTTCTCGTTGGGCAGAGGCGCTGCGGGAGATGTCCGGCCGGTTGGAAGAGATGCCCGGTGAGGAAGGGTATCCGGCATATTTGGGCAGCCGGCTGGCGCAATTTTATGAGCGGGCGGGCCGGGTGATCGTGAATGGCTCTAACGATACAGAGGGTGCGCTTTCGGTAATCGGCGCGGTTTCTCCGCCCGGTGGTGATATTTCCGAGCCGGTTTCCCAGGCAACCCTTCGGATCGTGAAGGTGTTCTGGGGGTTGGACGCCAATCTGGCTTACAGAAGGCATTTTCCGGCAATTAACTGGCTGACGTCTTATTCACTGTATCTGGACAGTTTACAGGACTGGTATGTCAAACAGGTGGCAGGAGATTGGATGACGCTGCGCGGGCGGCTGCTGGCGCTGTTACAGGAAGAGGCGCAGTTGGAGGAGATTGTGAAGCTGGTGGGAATGGATGCGCTGTCTGCGTCTGATCGACTGAAGCTGGAAACCGCCCGGTCGATACGGGAGGATTTTCTGCATCAGAATGCATTTCACGAAACAGACACCTATACGTCGCTGCACAAGCAATATCTGATGATGAAACTGATATTGCTTTATTATGACCGGTCGATTAAAGCGTTGCAGGACGGCGCGCCTATTGACGGATTGGTCACACTGCCGGTTCGGGAGCGGATCGGGCGAGTCAAATATCATTCGGAAGAGCGTGTGGACGAGGAATATGCAGAAATTGAGACACGGCTGACGCACGAAATCGCCGGACTGCTGGAGCAACAGGAACAATAGCGCGCAGGAGGGGTTATATGCCAACGGAATATAGAACCATTGAAGAGGTGGCGGGGCCGCTGATGCTGGTGCGGCAGGTGCAGAACGTGAAGTTTAACGAGCTGGCTGAGATTGAACTGCCAAGCGGTGAACGGCGGCTGTGTAAGGTGTTGGAGATTGACGGGTCAGATGCGCTGGTGCAGCTGTTTGAAAGTGCAGCGGGTATCAATCTGGCGCAGTCAAAGGTGCGGTTTATCGGCCGGTCTATGGAATTGGCGGTATCGCCGGATATGTTGTCGAGGGTGTTTGACGGCTTAGGCCGGCCGAAAGACGGCGGACCACCGATTATTCCCGAAAAACGTATGGATGTAAACGGAACGCCGATGAATCCGGCGGCCCGGGATTATCCGCAGGAGTTTATTCAGACCGGTATATCCGCCATCGACGGGCTAAATACGCTGGTACGCGGCCAGAAGCTGCCGATTTTTTCGGCGTCCGGACTGCCGCATGCCGCCCTGGCGGCACAGATCGCCCGACAGGCAACGGTTTTGGGCGATCATGAGCAGTTTGCGGTGGTGTTTGCCGCAATGGGCATTACTTTTGAAGAGGCGGATTTCTTTATTCAGAGTTTTCGACAGACCGGTGCGATTGACCGGGCGGTATTGTTTATCAATCTGGCCAACGATCCGGCGGCAGAGCGGATCGCTACGCCCAGAATGGCGCTGACAGCTGCGGAATATCTGGCGTTTGACCGGGGCATGCACGTGTTGGTGATTATGACCGATATCACCAACTATGCCGATGCGTTGCGGGAGGTTTCGGCTGCGCGCAAAGAGGTGCCCGGACGGCGGGGGTATCCCGGCTATATGTATACCGATCTGGCGACGCTGTATGAGCGGGCCGGCCGGTTAAAGGGTAAAAATGGCTCGATTACGCTGATTCCGATTTTAACGATGCCGGAGGACGATAAGACCCACCCGATCCCTGATCTGACAGGGTATATTACCGAAGGGCAGATCATTTTATCGAGAGAGTTGTTTCGCAAGGGCGTGACACCGCCGATTGATGTTTTGCCGTCGCTGTCGCGTCTGAAGGATAAGGGAATCGGCGAAGGAAAAACCCGTGCCGATCACGCCAATACAATGAACCAGCTGTTTGCCTGTTATGCCCGGGGAAAAGAAGCCAAAGAGCTGATGGTGATTTTGGGCGAGTCGGCACTGACCGATACTGATAAGCTATATGCGAAATTTGCCGATGCATTTGAAGCGCAGTATGTGTCACAGGGCAGCCAGACCAACCGGACCATTGAACAGACGCTGGAATTGGGATGGGAGCTGTTGCGAATTTTGCCTCGCAGCGAGTTAAAACGGATTGATGATCACTTTTTGGATTTATACTATGACCGAAATTGACGCAGGGAGGTGCATGCAGTGTCGGTGTTGCAGGTTAATCCCACCAGAATGGAATTATCCCGGCTGAAAAAGCGTTTGACTACCGCTGTCCGCGGACATAAGCTGCTCAAAGACAAGCGCGATGAGCTGATGCGTATTTTTTTGCAGCGGGTGCGGGAAAACAAAACGCTGCGCCGGTCGGTGGAACATCGGATTATACAGGCAAACGAGCATTTTGTTTTGGCAGAATCAGTGATGCGGCCGGAGGTGGTAAACGCTGCGCTGTTGCTGCCCAAACAGCAGATCAGCATTCAAACCCAATTGCAGAATGTGATGAGCGTGGAGGTGCCGGTATTTAATGTAAAAACCCGCACGGCTGATCCGTCGGATATTTATTGTTATGGCTTTGCAGATACCTATTCAGATTTGGATCAGGCGGTTTATGCGCTGGCAGAGCTGTTGCCGGATCTGCTGCGGCTGGCGGAAAGCGAAAAAGCCGCGCAGTTGCTGGCGGCGGAAATCGAACGAACCCGTCGCCGGGTCAATGCGTTGGAGCATGTGATGATTCCGCAATTGCGGGAGACGATTCGAATGATTACGATGAAGCTGGATGAAGCAGAGCGCAGCAACCAGACTCGATTGATGAAAGTGAAAGATCTGATGGTGGAGGAACAGATTCTCAAAAACCGGCAGCGGGAATATTAAAAGACAGCATCCCGGCTGATCGTGTTGCTTTTCGGGCGGCGTTTGATCCTTTAAACAATATATAAGGCTATTGGAGGCCATATAATATGCACAAACAATTTTTATTTTTTGATTTTGACGGCACGCTGGTCGATTCAGGACCGGGGATTTTTTATTCGGTGCGCTATGCGCTGGAACATATGGGTTTACCGCCGATGACGGATGTACAGTTGCGGCGGTTTGTAGGGCCGCCGCTGGATTATTCGTTTAAAACCTTTTGTGGGTTGGAGCAGGCGGACGCCGAACGGGCGGTGAAGCTGTATCGGGAGATCTATCGAACCCGGGGCATAAAAATGGCGCAACTGTATCCGGGAATATTGCAGACGCTACAAACGTTGCATGATCGGGGAAAAACGCTGTATGTAGCGACGTCCAAGCCGGAGCCGTTTGCGAAGGAAATGTTAGCGAATATGGGTGCGGCGCAGTATTTCAGCGGGATTTTCGGCGCGACGTTTGACGGCACCCGGCATACGAAAGAGAACGTATTGCGCTATGCGTTAAACATGACCGGGGTGACCGATCTGCGGGCGTGTCTGATGATTGGGGACCGGTATTATGATGTGGAGGGCGCGCAGGCCGTCGGTATGCAGACGCTGGGCGTCAGTTATGGGTTTGGGAACCGACAGGAGCTGGAGCAGGCTGGAGCCGTATCGATTGCAGATGCGCCGCAGGAAATTTGCGGGCTGGTGTGAGGCGTTTGTTGTTGCGGAAACTGTGCAGATCCGGGGTATTCACAAATGTGCAGAAAATATAATACCTAAGATTTATACAGTCTCAGATGATGCCGATGTTGAATAGATTGTATAAAAAATGGGGTTTTATAAAAAAGTCCTTCGGGCAGCGATTGCTTCCGAAGGACTTTTTGTAATATAGCAATTTGAAGAACTATGCTGCTCTGGCGTCTTTTACGATAGCATCAGGGTATGTTGGCCGGAGAGCAGTTCGCGGGTCTGGCCGTTATACTCCACAGTTGCGGTAGTGTTGGCCGGTACGGATACGGTCAGACGGATACCGTCGCCGGTTTTTTCCCATGACGCACTGACCAGCCCGTATAGCGTTTCAATCTGTGCGTTTGCATAGGAGAGCGCGTCCGGAATATAAGGTCGGATGCGGATTTTCTTGTATCCGGGCAGAGCGGGGGAAATGCCGACGAGATATTTATAAAGCCACAGACCGGGTGCACTACCGAGAAAAGCATGATTTTGCGAGCTGCTGCCGTCATAATTTTCAGGAAAGGTGGTAGCGTCGCAATGTTCCAGCAAATAAATCCAGCCGCCGAGATTGCGGTTCATCAGCAGCGCGTATGCGACGTCGTCTTTACCGTTTTGAGACAGCGCCTGCAGCAGACACATTGTTCCCATGAAGCCTGAAGTAGAGGCGTTTTTTGCCTGAATATTATCTGTCAGAGCCTGTGCGACTGCCGCGCGGTGTTGTTCAGGGCAGATTTCCAAAAACAGCGCGTGTGCCTGCGCGCTCTGGCTGCCGTTATCGTAATATGCGCCGTTTTCGGTCAGGTGCAGATATTTTGCATTGATCTGACTGCGGATCCGGTCGGCGATATTCGCATAATATACCGCCTGTTCCTGTTGCTCCAGAATGGCGGCTAGGCGCGACATTAAATCTGCGCAGCGGAAGAAGTATGCCATGCCGATAAACCCAGAGGTTGCCGGTTCGATGGCCAGCCAGTCTTTAAAGGACAAATAGGTGTCGCATATTGAATAGTCATCGTCACAAATTTGTAAAAGCAACTGTACAAACCGGTCGCACATTTCGTAATATTGCCGTAAAAACCGGCGATCGGCATATTGCTCATACAGATCGTAAGACATCAACACACATGCGACCGGCCAGTTGATATCGACTGAATCCCCGGTGCTCAGAGGCAGTTCGATCGGAATCCATCCGTTGCCCCGCTGGCAGTCGCGCATGCTTTTGAACCACTGGTCCAGAAAAGTATGCATGTTGAAATTGACGCATTCGGCTTCGCAGACTGCGAAAGCGTCGGCCGTCCAACCGCGGCGTTCCCGCTCCGGACAGTCTGTGGGGATATTTACAAGGTTGGACAAGAAGCTTCTGCGCGCTACGGTATGTATCAGGTTGACGGTTTGGTCTGAACAGGTAAAGTGTGATTGATTTAACACATCGCTGTAGATAAAATGCGCCTGTATGCTGTTTTCGTCGATTTCGCCGTCAAAGCCGTAAATTTCCACACAGCGGAATCCGGTGTGCATAAACACCGGGGTATATTCTTCATAATCGTCCGAAGCAAAGGTGTATTTCAGAAAACAGGGAAACCAGCCGGTAATATCCGCCCGGGTGTGGTTGTCTTTGCGTTTTTCGGCATATTTGATCTCGATGGTTTGACCTGGTTTTCCTTTTAATCGGAAAGAAATAAAGCCGGACATATTTTTGCCGAAATCCACAAACCAGCAGTCCTGATGCCGGATGATATTCACCGGCTTATAGGATTTCTGAATTTGTGTTGTACAATATTGCGGTTCCAGAAACAGAGGCCCCCAACTGATGACTGGTTTTTTTTCACCGTAAGGAGACCAGGCGCTGTCGTCAAAATCCGGCATGGTCCATCCCGGACAGGCGTTTCTTGCGTCATATATTTCAAATTTTCCTCTGCACATCGGTACTTCATAGCCGATCTGTGTGTACGGACCGTTTTGGATATACTTCCATTCTTCGTATTCGGTGCAGATTTGTTTGGTCTCGCCGGATTTATACACAATTTTCAGGATGAGAGAAGTAATTTCGGTTGCTACGAACGCCAACGCGTTTTTGCCTTCGTTCAGCATGGAACGGACGTCTACGCAGGAATAAAACGCGCGGAAGTATTCGGTAGCGCCAGGAAAGTTGACGCTGTTCCCGGCGCGCTGACCGTTCAGATAAATCGCGCAGGAATTCATTTTTTCGCCTCTGGCTGCGAAGAACAGAAAAGCGTCCTGGATTTCATCGGTATGTTCCACTGTGAATTCTTTTCGGAACAGTTCTATTT
>CALWVA010000039.1 GCA_944384875.1 uncultured Clostridia bacterium | reverse complement strand
GGCAGCGGCGCGCCGGTCTGGTCGATGGCCTCACCACCCAATAGCGCCCGCTGATAGGTCACGCCAAAGCCGAATTTATTGGCTGCGCGGTCTAATACTTTGACCGCCTGATCAACGATTTCAGGCCCGATGCCGTCTCCCTTTAGCAGAGTGATCGTATAAGTATTCATAAAATATATTCATCCTTTCAAAAGCCGGACGGTAACGCGGCGGCAATCCAATGAAAAAGCGTGTTTTAACGCTATACCGCGTCGTTTCGTTCATTCGCCCTTATTTTGTTTGAGTGTGCGGTTGACAGCGCAGATCACGCCTTTAATCGACGCGATGAGAATGTTGTTATCTACCCCGACGCCATAGATAAAGTCGCCGCCCGGCGTTTTAAGCTTGATATAGGCGATCGCTTTGGAGTCAGCGCCGGAGGACAGCGCATGTTCGGCATAAGAGATAAACTCGAAATCATGAATGCCGATATTCTTTACCGCTTTAAAAAATGCATCGATGGGGCCATTGCCAACAGCTTTAATTTTATAGTCGTTGTGATGATAGCCGACGATCCCTTCAAACGTGGTGGTATTATCGTCGTTGTCGGTCAGCCGGTAGTTTTTCAGCTGATAGGGATAATGCACACCCAGATATTCGTTTTCAAAGATCTCATAGACCTCCTGGGGTTTGAGTTCCGCGCCCTTCTGGTCACAGGCCGCTTTGATGACTGCGCCAAATTCGGGGTGCATATCTTTGGGCATGTCGATGCCGAAGTTATGTTTCATCACAAACGCAGCGCCGCCCTTGCCCGACTGGGAATTGATCCGGATGATCGGCTCATATTGCCGGCCTACGTCTGCCGGGTCGATGGGCAGATAAGGCACCTCCCAATAAGCGCTGTCATGCTCCTTCATATAGGCTTCGCCTTTGTTGATTGCATCCTGATGTGAGCCGGAGAAGGCGGTGAAAACCAGTTCGCCGGCATAAGGATGTCGCTCGTGAACATGCATTTTGGTGCATTTCTCATAAACAGACTTGATGTATGGCATATCTGAAAAGTCCAGCTCGGGGTCTACGCCCTGAGAATACATGTTCATCGCAACAACCATAATATCGGCGTTGCCGGTGCGTTCGCCGTTGCCGAAGATGGTCCCTTCGACCCGCTCGGCGCCTGCCATCATCGCCAGTTCGGTAGCAGCAATGCCGCAACCCCGGTCGTTATGCGGATGCACGCTGATAATGGCGCTGTCGCGGTGTTGCAGGTGGGTGCAGAAATATTCAATCTGGTCGGCATAATGGTTGGGAGTTGCGCCTTCTACCGTGTTTGGCAGATTGAGAATCACAGGGTGCTCCGGTGTACTGCCCAGCGCCTCGACCACCCGGTCGCAGATCTCTACCGCATTATCCATCTCGGTGCCGGAAAAGCTCTCAGGAGAGTATTCGTAGCGGATATTCATCTGTGGGTCGGCAATTTCTTCGGTCAGTTTGCGAATCAACTTTGCGCCGTTTACCGCGATGTCGATTACACCCTGCATATCGGTATGGAACACCACTTTACGCTGCAGCGTGGAAGTGGAGTTATAAAAATGCACGATCACGTTTTTCGCACCTTTGATCGCTTCAAAGGTTTTTTTGATCAGATGTTCTCTGGCCTGTACCAATACCTGAATTGTCACATCGTCGGGAATCAGATTGCGCTCGATCAATGTGCGTAAAATCTCATATTCGGTTTCAGAGGCAGAAGGGAAACCCACTTCAATTTCTTTGAAGCCGATTTTGATCAGTGTTTGAAAAAACAGCAGTTTTTCTTCCAGGTTCATTGGGTCTACCAGCGCCTGGTTGCCGTCGCGCAGATCGACGCTGCACCAGATTGGCGCTTTGGTGATCTGTTTGTCCGGCCAGGTGCGGTTTTGGATGGCAATCGGCTGTGCCGGCCGGTATTTTTTAAAGCCTTTGTTCATATCGTTCACCTCAAATATTGGTATAAAACAAAAAACCGCCCCATAAAAGCTATGGGGCGAGTGTATAAACCCGCGGTACCACCCAAATTCAGACGGTTTACACCGTCTATCTCATCAGAGCCTCCAACAAGGCCCCGGCCTTTAACGCTGCCGCGCGGCCCGCCCTACTTTTTAACACCTCAGGCGGACGACTCAGGGATGAGCTATCACATAACCGCCGCTGCCTGCTTGCACCAACCGCAGGCTCTCTGATGCGGAATATTATGTCTTTTTCCCGTCACAGTCTTTTATGGGAAGTTTTCAGTTTATTTTATTATATCGGTATTTAGACAGAATGTCAAGAGGAAAATCGTTGTTTTGCAAAGCGAATATGGGACCATTTGCAGAATTGTTAAGTGAAAAAACGGGGCGATCGAACGCTGTCAGCTCATATCTATTCAGAAAACCAGATTTCGCTGCCGGGTTCAGCGAGCGCATGTCCGTCGAGCATGCTGGTTACCGGCTTGCCCCAGTGGGTCCGCTCAGCAATAGTCATACTGCGGACGCTGGGGGCATTGTCGCCTCCCGAAAGATCAAAGGCGAAAGACAGTCACATAAAATCCAGATGTTTCGCGCGGCAACCTTTTCGACGAACCACCGACCGGCGTCTTTGGAATAATGGCTTTGCAGCACTTTGAAATCGAACAGCTTTTGCTGTGCGTCTTCCACTCGGATATCTGCATACAGAATTATGTATAGGTGCTCGATCGCCGTTGCGTGTCGAATTCAATTGCCAGCTTGGCGGGGCAGGGAGGGATCATAGTCTGCACCGCGGCGATCTGCAGGTGCAGCGGGCGGACAACCGTGACCTGCCGGTTTCCCGGAACATCTACCGTTACCTGGTTGTGTTTGCACATTCGGCGATTATAACATGCTGCCCGGTTGTCTATCAGACAACCGAGCAGCAGCCAAACAATCATCGATATTAAAATTGTACGCGGACAGTGGTTCCTTTGCCCGGTTCACTTTCCAGTGTGACGGTCGCGCCGTGAAATAAGGCGGCGTGTTTGACGATTGACAGGCCCAGGCCTGTGCCGCCGATTTCTTTGGAATGGCTTTTATCCACCCGGTAAAACCGTTCAAATACCCGCTGCTGGTCACTTTTCGGAATGCCGATGCCAGTATCGCGGACAGTCAGGCAGGCGCCGCCGTTTACGTTTTTCAACTCGACGGATACGCTGCCGCCTTCTACATTATATTTGATAGCGTTATCACACAGGTTATAAACCATCTCATCCAGAATCTGTGCTACACCGAACACTGAAACCGACTGGATGTCGGCGGTGATTTTAACATTCTTTGCTTGCGCTGCGGGCTGCAGCCGGTTGAGCACATCCTGTACCACCCGATGCAATGGCACCGGTTCTTTTTCCATCGGGATAGAGCCTTCATCCAGCTGAGAGAGCCGAATGATATCGTTGACCAATGTGATCAAACGGGCAGACTCGTCATAGATGTTCTGCGCAAAGCGGGGAATATCCTCCTGTTTGGCAATACCGTTTTTAATGATTTCAGCAAAGCCTGAGATGGAGGTCAATGGTGTTTTCAGTTCATGGGAGACGTTGGCGGTAAACTGACGGCGCAGTTCATCCAGTTGTTCCTTTTCGGTAACATCCAGAATCACCAGAACCGCACCCATCAGCTCGTCGCCGCTGTATACCGGATTTGCAATCAACCGATAGATTTTATCGTTGAGCTGTAACAGCTGTTCGTCATGCCGGCCGGTCAGCGCGGCGTCGATGGCATGGCGGAAGCTTTCCGAACGATTGAGCATCAGTACGCTTTTATTCTGAACCGCTTCATCAGCCCCCAGAATCCGCATGGCGCTGGAATTATACGAGAGCAGGTCGGTTTTGCGGTCAATGACCAGCAGCCCCTCCTGCATGTTCTCGGTGATGGTAGAAAACTCCTGCTGTTTTTGCCGGAGCTGTTCCATCTGCAGGTTGATCTGTTTGTTTTGATGCGCGATCCGGCGTAACAGCGGTGCGAGCTCGTCATAGGTCTGCGCCTGCTCCGGATTTGACAAATCGATCTCGTTGATCGGCTTGATGATATTTTTAGACAGGCGTGAAGCGAGCAGCGCCGACAGAAAGATGGCGGCAGCTAAAACCAGCAACACCGGCCATACCATTTTCAGCAGCAGCGAGAATACCGAGTGTTGAGAACCGGAAATCCGCAAAACGGTATTGTCGTCCAGCCGAACGGCGTAGTAGATTGTCTGCTCTGAAAGCGTGTTGGAATAGCGGGTGCTTTCGCCGTTTCCAGAGGTAAGCGCCTCGCGCACTTCCTCGCGCTGGCTGTGATTTTCCAGCGTCGCTGCGTCTGCTTCACTGTCATACAACACTGTGCCGTCTGCGTCGATCCAGGTCACACGGGCGGAACTGTTTCTTGATAAATTATCAAAATAGTCAATCCCGTTTTTATCGATGCCCTGGGCGATATACAGACTTTCGTTTTTCAGCTGTGTCAGATAGCTGTCTGAGTAATGGGTATATAATACCCCAAAGACTACAGCCAGGCTGGCCAGTAAGATGATGATTGCAACAATAAAAATACTTCTGAAAATTCGTTTGTTCATGCTTGTTCTCCGATCCGATAGCCGATGCCCCGGATGGTTTCGATCAGGCTGCCGGCTTCTCCTAATTTTTGACGCAGCGTGCGAATATGCACATCTACGGTACGGCTTTCGCCGTCAAAGTGATAGCCCCAGATCTGGTTTAAAATCTGTTCGCGGTTAAATACGGTGCCCTGATGCTCCAACAGTAAGCAGAGCACCTCATATTCTTTAAGTGTGAGCGCAACATCCTGGTTGTTGACCCGGATAATATGCTTGGAGGGGCAAACATACAGCGGCCCCAGTTTATATTCTACCATTGCTGTTTGCGACTCTCCGGCCCGGCGCAGCAGCGCCTTAATACGGGAAACCAATTCCATCATACCGAAGGGTTTGGAGACGTAATCGTCTGCGCCGCCGTCCAGTCCCACGACCTTGTCATATTCGCTGCCCTTGGCGGTAAGCATAATCACCGGCAGCTTTTTGGTTTTGGAGGAGGCACGCAGTTTTTTGAGAATCTGCAGGCCGTCTTCCTCTGGCAGCATAATATCCAGCAGCACCAGCGACGGTTGTTCCTGCTCCATTGCTTCCCAGAAGGCCGAAGGCGTTTCAAAACCCTTGGCCTGCAGACCGACATTGCACAGGGTGTATACAACCAGCTCTCGAATGCTGTTGTCGTCTTCTACAAAATATATCATAACATTCTGGCTCCGTTTCTAAAAAGAATGGAATGACCGATTTAACAGAATCGGAATTGATTATGATCGGGATTTATGCTGCCCGGTAATCGAATATTCCACCCATTCAGCGATATTTACCGCGTGGTCGCCGATACGTTCCAGATATTTGGCGATCATCAGCAGATCGGCAAAGGATTCACCGCTGGCATGATCTTCTGCTAACAGCGCGATCAGCTCGGTTTTGACCTTGTCAAACAGTCCGTCTACCACGTCGTCGTAAGCCATGACCGCTTTGACCAGCGTGATATCTTTTTTGACAAATGAGTCGATGCTGTCAGTCACCATTTTAATGGCGGCAGTTGCCATTTCCTTAATATGCACCTTGCTTTTTACATCGCTGTATTTGACATAGCGGGTGATTTCTGCGATATCAGAAGCCTGATCGCCGATACGTTCCATATCCGAAATCATCTTCAGTGCGGAGGAAATGACCCGCAGGTCGCTGGCCACCGGCTGTTGCTGTAACAGCAGCCGCATACAAAGCGCTTCGATATCCCGTTCTTTCTGATCGATGCCGCTGTCAGCGGTAAATACGCTTTCCAAAAGGGCATCATCTTCATCAAATAGTGCCTTGATTGCCGAAGAGATCGCTTCTTCGCATAAAGCACCCATTGTAATCAGCTCAGTATTAAGCTTTTCAAGCTGTGCGTCGAATTGTTCACGCATTATCCAAACCTCCCTGTGATGTAATCTTCTGTGCGTTTATCCTTGGGCATTGAGAAGATCTGCTCGGTATCGCCGAATTCCACCATTTCACCCAACAGGAAAAAGGCGGTTTTGTCAGAAATTCTGGCAGCCTGCTGCATATTATGCGTTACGATAATAATAGTATAATCTTTTTTTAACTCAACTGCAAGATCTTCAATCTTAGAAGTGGAAATCGGATCCAGCGCCGAGGTGGGTTCATCCATCAGCAGCACATCCGGCTGGACCGCCAGCGCCCGGGCGATGCACAGTCGCTGCTGCTGACCGCCGGAGATGCCCAGCGCGCTTTTTTTCAGCCGGTCTTTGACCTCGTCCCAGATGGCTGCTGCCCGTAGAGACTGTTCCACGATCTCATCCAGCTTAACCTTGGAGTGGATGCCATGGGTACGGGGACCGTATGCAATGTTGTCGTAAATGCTCATCGGGAAAGGGTTGGGCTTTTGAAACACCATGCCTACCCGTTTGCGCAGCAGGTTGACATCCATGCCTTTGTAGATGTCCTGTCCGTCCAGACGTACATCTCCGGTGATTTTACAGCCCTCTACCAAATCGTTCATCCGGTTCAGGGATTTCAGCAGGGTAGATTTACCGCACCCGGACGGGCCGATAAAGGCGGTGACCTGGTTGGCGGGAATATCCAGATTTACTGATTTCAGCGCTTTGAAGTCGCCGTAATACAGATCCAGATTGTGAATCGAAAATTTATCCATAAAACGAATTCCTTTCTGTTGAACGATATTGAGACGCTATTTTGCAGCCAGTTTTCTGGCGATTACGCCCGAAAGTGCGTTGATGCCGATAACCATTACCAGCAGCACAACCGCTGTGGCATATGCCTGATCGGTATACAGGCCTTCAGACAGTAACGCGTACATATGCACTGCCAGTGTACGGCCGGAATCCAGCGGGTTGACGGCAACCTGCGCGATGGTACCGGCAGAATACAGCAACGCCGCCGTCTCACCAACGATTCGCCCGATTGCCAGAATAACGCCGGCGAGAATACCGGGTACGGCCGAAGGCAATACGACTTTGAAAATGGTGCGCAGGTGACCGGCGCCAAGGCCAAAGCTGCCTTCCCGATAAGCGTCGGGCACTGCTTTCAGCGCTTCTTCCGTGGTGCGCATAATCAACGGCAGAATCATAATCGCCAGTGTTAGCGCGCCGCCCAGCAGTGAATAACCCAGGCCACAGGCTACCGCAAACATCAAATAGCCGAACAGGCCATAAACAATAGACGGAATACCTGATAATGTTTCAGCGGTGATCCGAACGACCGAAACCAGTTTGTTGCCGCGCTTGGCGTATTCCACCAGATAAATCGCCGCGCCAACGCCAATCGGCACCGCCAGCAGTAGAGAATAGAAGGTCATCAAAATCGTGTTGATGATCGCGGGCATCATGGAAACGTTGTCGGTATTATATTCCCATGCAAACAGATCCAAAGAGAGATTGGGAATGCCCATGATCAGAATATATCCCACCAATACCAAAACGACGCCTGCTGTAATAATTGCAGAAAGGATCACCAGAATTAATAGGATCAGAGAGCCGGGATGCTTTTTATAGGAACGAAGTTTATCTTTGAAAGATAATTTATTGATAGCGTCCATTATTTGGCCCTCCTTTTCAGCACAGAAAACAGCAGGTTGATCAACAAAATAAAAACAAACAGCACAACGCCCGTAGCGATCAGCGCTTCCCGGTGCAAATCAGCGGCGTATCCCATTTCCAAAACGATATTGGCGGTCAGTGTGCGCACGCCGGAAAGCAGGCTTTTGGGAATGATCGGCTGGTTGCCGGCAATCATGATCACCGCCATGGTTTCACCGATGGCCCGGCCTACACCCAGAATAATGCCGGCTAAAATACCCGACTTGGCAGCGGGGACAACCGTGAAAAATACACTGCGTTCATGGGTGGCGCCTAACGCCAGAGAGCCTTCATAATAGCTATCGGGCACAGCGCGGATAGAAGATTCGCAAACGCTGATAATCGTCGGCAGAATCATAATGCCCAACAGGATTGAAGCGGTCAGCATGTTTTTACCGCTGCTGAGGTTGAACAGATCCTGTACGATCGGAACAATGACAACCAACCCGAAAAATCCGTAAACAATAGACGGGATACCTGCCAGCAGTTCTACTGCTGGATGTAATATTTTATAAAGCTTCTTCGGACAGAAGCGCGCCATGTATATTGCACATAAAATACCGATCGGAACGCCGATCACAATCGCACCCGCCGTTACGTAAATGCTGCCCAGAATCATTGGAAAGATGCCGAATTCATTGTTCAGCGGTTTCCAGGTCGTTCCCAGCAAAAAATCAAAGACGCCGATCTTGCCGATGGCCGGAATACCGTTGGCAAACAGAAACAGGCAGATCAACGCAACCGCTGCAATGGAGGTGCAGGCTGCGATCAAAAATAAAATTTTGACTGAAACTTCCTTGATATTGTTTTTCATATTTGCGCAGTTCCTTTCACACATCGATTGAAAAACTGACATTTATGACGAAGGGGCAAACGGTGAAATCAATCCCCTTTGCCCCTTCGCCTATTGGTTTATATAAGAGAGTGGAATTAAGCGACTTCAGACCAATCGGTGATGACGCCGGTGTAGATGTCTTTAACCTGTTCGCTGGTCAGATCGGTGATGCTGCTGTCTTTGTTCACGATAACCGCGATACCATCCAGCGCAATAACCGTGTTTTTCAGACCGGCGGAAAGCTCGCTGTCTTTCAGATCTCTGGAAGCCATGCCGATATCGCAGGTGCCGTCAATCGCCGAGGTCATACCGGTAGTGGAGTCACTCTGCTGTACTTCGATGGTTACACCGCTGTTCAGCGCTCTGTAAGCCTCAGACAGTTTTTCCATAACCGGGGTGACGGAAGAAGAACCGGCAATCGTGATTTTGCCGCTCATACCGGAAGCAGTGTAAGCGCCTTCGTTGCCCTGGCTGATATAACCGTTTTCTTCAACAACTGCCTGACCCTGCTCGCTCATGATGAACTTGATGAAGTCGGCAGCTACGTCGCTTAGGTCATCTTTTGTTGCGATGTTAAACGGACGTTTGATTTTATAAGTATCATTTTTTACATTGTCAGCCGAAGGCTCAACACCGTCAATCTTTACGGCGCTTACGCTTTTCTCATCCAGAGAACCCAGCGAAACATAACCGATCGCTGCAGTGTTGCCGGCAACCGTGGTCATCATGACCGAGGTGCTGTTGGTAACTTCAGCAGTCTGGATGGTGTTGTCAACCTTCTCGCCAGCTTCGTTTTCGGCTTCGACGCCAAACAGCTCGATGAACGCGCTGCGTGTGCCTGAACCGTCTTCACGGGTAACAACGCTGATCGCGCCGGAAGCACCGCCGGCTGCCTGTGTGTTGGCAGAACCGCTTGCGCTGCCACTGTTGCTGGACTCGCCGCAACCGGAGAGCGCCGCTGCAACCATGGTAGCGGCAATCGCTAAACTAATAACCTTTTTCATAAATACTTACCTCTTTTTTGTTCATTTTTTTCTTGGTACGCCACAAGTATATAGAATCGACGTAAAAACCAAAATCACATTTGTGTTAAAAGTGTGTAAAACATTTATTTTATATTTTACATTTAAAATATGTTTTATGCCAACGGGTAATATAAAATTGGATCAAAGTCGATTTAGCGCTGTGTGCTTTAAAAATCGGGCGGTAGAAAAAACGCGATTGGGTGCCGACGATTTGTAATACAACAGGCGATTTATTGGATGTGATTCGTCAGGCAGATATTATGCATTGACTTTAGCAAACAGCCGGGCTTATAATAAAGTCAATAAAATTTGTTTTTGCAGTCTGTGTCAGGTGTGGGCGCGAAACAAAGATAAAATTGATCAGAGGGAGCGTATATGTAAGATGAAAAACAGAAGGATCACCGTTTTGTCGGCGCTGCTGGCCGTTTTGATGGTTTTCTGTGGTGGGAACATTTCGGCTTCGGCGACAGCAGGCAGCAGGATTCAGCAGGTTTACGGCACTTTGCAATACACATACGCGTTTGAGGTGGTTGAATTGGTCAATCAGGAGCGGGCCAGAGAAGGGCTGCAGCCGCTGACGATGGATGCAGAACTGATGGAGGCCGCCATGCAGCGCAGCGCGGAGATCCTGGTGCATTTTGCCCATGTTCGGCCGGATGGCAGTTCCTGTTTCAGCATCTCAAATAAAGCTTTTGGCGAAAATATTGCTTATGGGTATAACACGCCGGAACAGGTGGTGCAGGGTTGGATGCATTCCGAAGGCCACCGCGCCAATATTATGAACGGTGGATATACCACCATCGGAGTGGGATGCTTTGAGCAGGCGTCTGACGGTTCGTTCTATACGGCGCCGGCGTGGACGCAGCTGTTCGGTTATGGGACAGCGCAGCCTGCGCAGCCATCTGGGGATGTGCAGCAGGTGATGCAGATGACGGTGGACACGGATCTGCAGCTGAATGGAGTTGAGGAGATCCAGCCGATAGAACCGGTGCCGGCTGCACGTGGAGATGTAAACGGAGACGGGTTTATCAACAACAAGGATTTCTCCCGGCTCAAGGCATATCTGGCGGATGATGCCGTATCGATTCAGTTGCAGGCTGCTGAATTGACCGGCGACGACCGGATCAGTAATAAGGATTTATCCCGATTAAAGGCGTATTTGGCGGATGATATGGTTGCGTTTGGATAATCCGTTGAAGCAGGCCATGGGTTTACGGTGGCTGCTGTAAAGGCCTGTTGCATATAAGATTGAAAAGTTTGGGCGTATCCGACAGTGTTACCTCTGCTGCCGGGTGCGCCTTTTTACACCTGTTTGCTGTATAACCGGCCGGTGTTTTCGTAAACTAAACACCGGAGGTGTTTGGTCATTCACATTTTCATGTTGTTTTTTATCTGCGCGTTCGCCGGTTTTTTACTGGAAACCGGGTTTGCGCTGGTTACAAAAGGACGGCTCGAAAACCGAAAAACCATGTATCTGTTGCCGTTGTGCCCGGTATATGGCTTGGGTGGAGTAGCGCTGATCGCCGTTTTGGGACCATTTCAGAACAATTGGCTTTTGATGGCGCTACTGGGCGCAGTCTGTGCGACGGCGGTGGAATATATTTATGGATTTCTGGCGCTTCGGATCTTTAAGGTCTGGGTTTGGGATTACCGACAGGTACGGTGGCACTGGGGCGGCCTGATCTGCCTGCCGTTTACAGTGGCCTGGGGTTTGCTGGCGGTGCCGTTTATATCTTATGTAGCGCCGGTATTGATACGGATCGCATCATATTTTCCACTGGCTGCTTCCTGGCTGCTGGTCGGGCTGTTTGCGATAGACTGCATCTGCACGACCCGGATGCTGCACAGCATCGGCAGCGGCCGACCGGACGTTGCCTGCCCGGTTATTCAACCGGCTGCATAAAAGCACATTATATGGAATAAAACGACAGTTTGTCCTATTGACTTTTTCTACCGGATGCGGTATGCTGATCATAAAGACGATCGGGGCGCGGGAGCCGGGTCAACCGGCGGCCGGGTCAAACCGCAGAACGGAGGAACAAGGGATGCAGGTGCTGAAAAAATGGCTGGCGTGTGTGCTTGCGGGAAGCATTGTGCTGTGCGGTGCGGCGGGAGTATTGGCAGAGTCGGCCACACGGATTGGGGATGTAAACAACGACGGATATATCAATAATAAAGATTTGTCCAGAATGAAGCAGTATCTGGCCGATGATCTGACGCAGATCGTTTTTGACGCGACGGATATGACTCGGGACGGTCGTATTAACAACAAAGATTATGCCCGTCTGAAAAAATATCTGGCGGATCCGGATATGCTGCGAAACGGTTGGATCGAAGAAGACGGGAAAACTTATTATTATGTAGACGATGTGGCGTTGACCGGCCACCAGTTGATTGACGGCGTGCGTTATCAATTTAATGAAAATGGGGTGTTGACCTCTTTTGTGGGGATTGATGTTTCTGGTTTTCAGGGCGAGATCGACTGGGAAGCAGTGAAAGCTGACGGTGTGGATTATGTAATGATTCGGGCTGGATACCGGGGAGATACTTCTGGCAATCTGTTTAAAGACAGTTATTTTGAACAGAATCTGCGGGGGGCGTATGCCGCCGGTCTGGAATGCGGCGTGTACTTTTTTTCCCAGTCGGTGACGGTGGAAGAAGCTGAGCAAGAGGCTGATTTTGTATTGGAGCTGTTGCGAAAGGTTCCTGAATGCAAGCTCAGTTACCCAGTGGCCTATGATATGGAAGCGTCCGCTGATCCGGATGCGCGCACCGCCGATCCGTCGATCACCAACCAGTTGCGCACAGATATGGCGTCGGCGTTTTGCGATAAGATCAAAGACGCCGGATATATCACCTGTATATATTCCAATAAGAACTGGCTTGAGGAAAAGCTGGATCTGGAAACCCTGCGCAATCGATATGATCTCTGGGTCGCACACTGGACGCAAGCGGTAACCTCGTTTACACCCTTTACCCAGTGGCAGTATACCAGCAAAGGCAGTGTGGTGGGAATCAACGGCGATGTAGACCGGAATATCTGCATCTTTGATTATGCTACACACAAAACAGATGCGATTACATATTATGAATGGTCGCCGATCTATTAAGCCTGTTGCGTTGTGGTGTGCATCCGGGCCTTGATTTACACGGCATTTCAAATTTTTGGATGTTGCATAGCGCCCGGGCATACGCTTATCTTGAAGTAAACGGATGAAAATTCCCGCTGAAAGATTTTCCTTTCAGCGGGAATTTTTGATCTACATACCAGATATCGGGCAGTAACAGGATTTTTCGGGCGCTACTGACTACGGCTGCGCTTGACAAAGTGTATATGGTGGGGTTAATATAATAGCAATGAACATATAAGGAGTGTGACAGGCAGAAATGGCAAAAAAAAACAGAGCCGGTTACATTGGCAAATATCAAGCCGGGACACCGGTGTATAGTGCGGGAGATCGGACGTTCGAAAGGTTCGTTGCGCAAACGGATTATTGACATGGGGCTGACGATCGGAACAGAAATTGAAGTGCGAAAACTGGCGCCGCTGGGAGATCCGATCGAGATCCATCTGCGGGGCTATGAATTGTCGCTGCGCAAAGAAGAGGCAAAAGAAATTCTGGTTGATCAATTGTAAAAATGGGGATCGTTTATGCGGTATAGAATAGCGTTGGTAGGTAATCCGAATTGCGGTAAAACTACACTTTTTAA
>CALWVA010000038.1 GCA_944384875.1 uncultured Clostridia bacterium | reverse complement strand
GTCAACAAGATGTTTTCGCTGTTTTTTGGCAAGGAAGGCAAGCATATTGTTTGCGGCGGCACCACTTCTACGCTGGCGGCGGAGTTTTTGCATAAGCCGCTGAAAACCAGTATTTCATATGTAGATCCCGAAATTCCGCCGACGGCAAAGATTGAGGGTGTAGATCTGGTAACCGAGGGCGTGATTACAATGAGCCGGGTTTTGGAATATGCGAAAAACTATCTGGCTGATAACGAACAGTACACGCAGTGGAGCTATAAAAAAGACGGCGCGTCGCTGATTGCACGTTTGTTGTTCGAAGAAGCGACAGATATCAATTTTTTTGTAGGCCGGGCGATCAACCCGGCGCATCAGAATCCGGATCTGCCTATTACATTTAACATCAAGATGCAATTGGTGGAAGAACTGGTAGAGTGCCTGAAAGATATGGGCAAGCAGGTTAAGGTCAGTTATTTTTAGGATAGGCTTTTGCAAAAGGAAGGTTCGCGAATGAGAAAATTTGATACCAAGGTTCAACATCTGAAATACAAGGTGCTTCGGGAAGTCGCGCGGGTCGCATGGCAGGATCAGCTTCTTGAAAAAATGCCGGATATTCCGAAAATTATCGTGCCAACCGATACGGCGACCATGCGCTGCTGTGTCTATAAAGAGCGTGCAATCGTGACCGAGCGGATCAAATTGGCGTTGGGAGGCGACAAGTCGAATCCCAATGTTATTGAAGTAATCGATATTGCCTGTGATGAGTGCCCGGTAGATGGATACAGCGTGACGGAAGACTGCCGCGGCTGTATTGCCCACCGTTGTGAAGATGTTTGCAAACGGGGCGCAATTACTTTTGACGAACACCAGAAAGCACATATTGACAAGTCAAAATGTGTAGAGTGTGGGCAGTGCGCAAAGGTGTGTCCATATAGCGCGATCACCAACCGGAAACGCCCCTGTCAGAACGCCTGTAAAGTGCATGCCATCAGCATGGACGAAAACAAGGCGGCACTGATAGATAACAACAAATGTATTGCCTGCGGCGCCTGTGTATATCAGTGCCCGTTTGGCGCGATCATGGATAAGTCTTTCATCATTGATATTATTGACTTGTTGAAAAAGAGTGAGAATAATACAAAATACAAGGTCTATGCGGTAGTTGCGCCGGCAATTGCTTCGCAGTTTACCTATGCGACGCTGGGCCAGGCTTTGTCTGGTATTAAGGAACTTGGTTTTTACCATATCGTAGAGGCGGCGCTGGGTGCGGATATGGTAGCATACGAGGAGTGTAAAGAGCTGGCGGAGAAAGGCTTTTTGACCAGTTCCTGCTGTCCGGCGTTTGTGGATTATATCGAAAAACAGTTCCCGCAGCTCAAAGAGCATATTTCTCACAATCTGTCTCCGGCGGCGACCATCGCACGGTATATCAAAAAGACCGATCCAACCTCAAAAATTGTGTTTATTGGGCCGTGTACAGCCAAGAAGATGGAATTTCAGAAAGAACAGGTGCGGCCTTATATTGACAGCGTGATGACTTTTGAAGAATTGCAGGCGCTGTATGACAGTCGGGATATTGATATCACCAAGTTGGGCGAGGACGTCTTAAATAATGCCTCTTATTATGGCCGGATCTTTGCCCGCAGCGGTGGCTTGACCGACGCAGTTCGGCAAGGACTGAAAGAACGTAATCTGGAGGATTTCGATTACAAGCCGATTGCCTGCGATGGGATTGAAGCCTGCCGGATGGCGTTGTTGCGTGCATCTAAAAATGCGCTTCCGAACAACTTTATTGAGGGAATGGCGTGTGTCGGCGGCTGTATTGGAGGAGCGGGCTGTCTGACCCATGGTGAGAAAAACAAAAACGACGTAGATAAATATGGAATGCTGGCGTTGGAAAAAGATATCTCCAGTGCTATCAGTCTGATGAACCTTTAGGATTTGCTAAAACCGATGTATTACACCCCGAAAGTTTTACTTTCGGGGTGTTTTTCAGATTATATAATTTCTTGCATGAAAGTGTGTTGCTTTAGGATTGTTAGCTGTGTTTTAAACCCGGCTTTACATCAAACATGTACATTACAACGTTATAGGTAAGACTATAGATGAAAGCCGGAAAGATGCATCTTTCCGGCTTTTGATATCAGATGGATTGGTTTGCAGATATTTGTCATTCTTCTTTAATGATATAACGGAAATTTAAAAGATTTCCATAAGGAATAAAGGATAATTGTGTGATTTTTTGATCGGTTAAATAACAGTCGGGCGTATCAAATAACGGCAGCAGCGTATATTGATCTATCAGCTGCTGTTCGTAGGCTTTCAAAGTTTGCAGCCATGATGAAAGATCTGGCTGTGTGTACTCATTTTGAATTTGAAAATCGATTACACCCAGATTTTCTAAAAAACTGATGGCGCCAAAGGCGGTGCCATTAGATGTTTGCACCGGCAGGATCGCCAACAGGATTTCTCCGCTTTGTATACCGGAGAGAATCTCATCTGATGTAACAGCTTGCGTATTGATATAAGCACTGAGATCTCGTTGCCAGGTCTGAACGATGTGATTGGCATATAATCTGGCATAATCGTTGTCAGGATAGTATAATGTGCAGTCAGAGAGATAAGTATAAGTAGATTGTTCGTTGCCGAGCTGTTCTACAGCAGCCGCTGCATCATAGACCGGGAAAGAGACTGCGCCGGCCTGTTGCCGGTAGGAATGGCCCCGCTCAATGGAATCGGCGGGAATGACGCCGGATGCTTCCTGCAGGAAAACGGGAAGATTGATGCGCAAAGAAGTACGATCAACATCCTGTATCAGTGCAGAATGAATATCGGCCTGCCCGTCTTGCAGATTTTCAGATATATACAACGCGTAAGTAGTAGTGTAAAAGTTATTTTGTGTATATGCCGTATTGTTGACAGTGAGCATATCGGCATATACGGAAGTATAGAGATTATATTCATTGTCCTTAATGCTGGTGATCAGTGTCTCATCTTTGGCACCATATGCGATCTGGGCCGCATATAGTGCAGACTTGTCTATACCAACATAATCGGAAAAGCGAACCATCCTGATCGTTTGGTTTTCGGTATTCCACTGGGAAAGATAGAATGCGCCGTTACAAAGTAAACTGTCATCGTCCAACCCATATTTCCCTTTGGTAGAAAGGAAAAAAGCTTCGTTGCAGGGGGCGGCGACCGGATGTGCCAGCGTATACAAAAAGTTATAATCCGGTCGGGTCAGCTGAATGACAATGGTTTGTTCATTTGGCGCTTGAACGCCCAGCGTGTCAGGCGATTGATCGCCCGAATAAATTTCTTCGGCATTTTCAATGGAAAATAACAGCGAAGCAAACGGCGCCTGGGTTTCTGGCAGAACCGCTCGCGTCAAACCATATTTAAAATCAGCGGCAGTTACCGGCGTCTCGCCATCTGACCACACCAGATTCTCCCGCAGGGTGAAGGTATAGGTTTTGCCATCATCAGAAACGGTATATTGATCTGCGGCGCCGGCGATGATTTGCCCGTTGGCATCATATCGCATCAGGCCGTCAAAACAGTTATAAATGACAGTTTGTTCTGTCTTAGTAGAAACCAGTTGCGGATCAAGAGTTTGAACAGACTGATCAGTTTGACAATAGGCTGTTAAATTGCCGGTGTGGTCAGAACAGGCGCACAGGCAGGTCAGGAATATTGTCAAACATAAAATTACAGCGAAAGTTTTTTTAAACAACATTATACCGTCTCACCTTTAATGGTTGATAATCATTATTATAAAATATTTTTGATGTTCGTGCAACATCAATCGTGGGATTCGTTATATTTTTGCGCCAGTTGCAATAGTTGCTGTGTTTGATTGCAGGATGGGTCTTTGTGTACGCAATCTATCAGATAAAGCAATGTCTGTGAAATAGCAGTGTTCCGGATACCCAATGCTTTTAATTGTGTACCGTTAATTTTTAAGTCTCGCAGGTAAATTGGAGTTTGTTGAAGCTGTTGCAGCATTTGTTGCCACTGTGTATCAGATCGGCCGGTGCAGATGGCGCGCAGGCAGAGCAGGTCGGAGACAGTGGGAAAATCGCTTTGAAATAACAGTTTTTTCAGGGCGTAGGGCGAATCAATTTCCGGTTGCTGTAATGCGTGTAATATGAATTTGCAGTAGCGGCGGAGTTTTTTGTCGGTTTTCAGCATAGTGCAGGTTTGTTCTGCGTCGGCATCACATAGATACAACAACCCCGCAAAGCGCAGGTTTCGTCGAACCGGTAGTTTGGAAAGGGGCAGAAGCGGTCGGTGATATTGCAGGCCGGAAAATGCCAGCCCGCCGCACTGCAGCAGCGGCGTGAGCCGGTCCGGTTCAGGCGCTGTCACGGTTTTGATCAATTCGGCAAAAATGCGCTCAACACTGATAAAATGCAGGAGCTCTGCCTGCTTTAAAGCACTGTTTAATGTGTTTGGATCGATAGTAAAACGAAGTTTGGCAGCAAAACGAAACAGTCGCAAAATGCGCAATGCATCTTCATTAAATCGTTGGTTGGAATCGCCGACTGTGCGCAGAATTTTTTCATTTAGATCCTGCTGGCCGTGAAATGGATCGAAGATGTTTCCGCTGTCGTCCAGGGCTATGGCATTAATTGTGAAATCCCGCCGGGCCAGGTCTTCAGTCAGACTGGTGCTGGGCAACACAATATCCGGCCGGCGGTGATCTGTATACCGGCCGTCTTTGCGCATTTGTGTGATTTCGATGGGCATACCATCCTGCAAAACTGTGATGGTGCCGTGCCGCAGGCCTGTATCAATGGTATGCGCAAAGAGTTGTTTGACTGTTTCGGGCGAGGCATTGACGGTGATATCATAATCCGCCGGCTGGGTTTGCAACAGCAGATCCCGGACGCAGCCGCCCACCAGATAGGCTTCTATGCCGGCGCTTCGTAATGTTTGCAGGCAGAATTGAACAGCTGTTGGAAGCTGGAACATATGGATTCCTCCGCAGTTTTTATGAGCATTTTCTCTATCATATCATAAAATGTAGTAAAATTCAAAATAACAGTTTATTTTTGTGAGATTTTGCTGTATAATAAATGCAAACGAATGCGGAGGTCTTTTGTTTGAAAACGCAGACAAGCGCTGATCGTCTTTTGGCTTCAGCGCACAACATTCATATGATTGGAATCGGCGGTTCGGGTATGCATCCGATTGCTGAGATTTTACACAGCCGTGGATACCGGTTGACCGGTTCAGATAATAATGAAACAGAGTCGCTGCAAAAAATTCGGGAATTGGGAATCCCTGTGACAATGGGGCATTTCCCTGAAAACGTAGACGGCAGCGATTTGGTAATTTATTCGGCAGCTATTATGCAGGATAATCCGGAGCTGGTGTCAGCGCGCCGACAGGGAATCCCGACCATGGAACGCTCTTATGCGTTGGGGGCGTTAACCAGAAATTTCGATCATGTAATCGGCGTTTGCGGAACCCATGGAAAAACGACGGTTACGGCCATGATTACACAAATTTTAATTGAAAGCGGCCTGGATCCGACAGCGGTGATCGGCGGGAAACTGCCGCTGACCGGCAGTTATGGCGTAGTAGGGCATTCGGATATCATGGTCTGTGAATCCTGCGAATATGTGGATACCTTTTTAAAGCTATCACCGGATCTGTGTGTGTTGTTGAATATCGACCGGGATCATATGGAGTATTTTAAGACGCTGCAGCGGCTCAAACAGTCATTTACACAGTTTGCTGACAGCGCGCAAACCGTTTTGGTTAACGGTAACGATGAAAATTCGATGGATGCAGTCCGCGGGCTGGACAAGAAAATTTTAACTTTTGGAATAACCTCCGATTGTGATTATTATGCAGATCATATTGTTTACGGGCGTAAAAATGCCGGAGAATATGATTTGATGTATAAAGGAAAACGGCTGTGCCATATTCGGGTTAGTGTGCCCGGTCGGCATAACATTTCTAACTCAGTAGCCGCGGCTGCCGCTGCGTATTTGTATGGAGCGCCGCCAGAGCAAATCGCCGCATCGCTGTTGGCATTCAAAGGCGCGGGCCGGCGGTTTGAAATTTTAGGCGAAATCGGCGGTATCACGGTGGCCGACGATTATGCCCATCATCCGAAGGAATTAGAGGTGACGTTGAACGCGGCGATGGGTATGGGATATCGCAGAGTCATTGCAGTGTTTCAACCCTTTACCTATTCGCGGACCGTCATGTTATTTGATGATTTTGTGCGGGTGTTGCAGATTCCGGACCAGGTGGTTCTCAGCGAAATTATGGGCTCCAGAGAGGTTAACACCTATCATATATATTCGTCGAATTTATGTGAAAAACTGCCGGGCGCAGTATGGTTTGACAGCTTTGAGAAAATTGCAGATTATGTGACTGCGCAGGCGCAGCCAGGTGATCTGATTATAACGTTGGGTTGTGGAGATATTTATAAAGCCGCCAAGCTGGTGATTCAAAAACTGCGTCAGCAAGGGTAATATTCTGCGCAAAGTGCGGTCAAATTTTTATGGATTTAACCGAGAAATGATTGACTTTTTTATCAAAAACTGCTACTATAAATTTATATTGAGGATGGAAGGGGTTTGTTATGAGTAAAGAGTTGAGACTGCACGATATTGATGTGGCAGATTTTTTAAAAACAGTTGAAAGCTGCGAAGGAAACGTTTATCTGGAAACTGAAGAGGGAGACTGCTTTAATTTGAAATCCAAACTGAGTCAATTGGTGGGTTTGACCAACTTGATCAAGGGTGGGATTATCACTGAAGCTTTTATTCGCTGTGAGAATCCGTCGGATGAGTCTAAGCTGTTCCGTTTTAATCTTTACAGAGAAGTGCCGGATAAACAATAAGTTGAGGGAGCATAGATTTACAAGCCGTGCGGTTTATGCGCGCGGCTTGTTGTTATAAATATCATCCGCCTGAGCGGTTTGGAGGAATTATAATAAATGGACATGCCTTTTGCCCCAAATGAATCTAAAAATCTGAATATTACTACTGATTATGGCGTTTTTTCCAGATATCCGGTTAAGACGCATGTAGTCATGAGCGGTCAGAATCTACCTGAATTATTGGATCAATATGTGAAAGACTATGTGCAGAACGGCGATTATGTCTTTATGAGTGAAAAAATCGTTGCCATCAGTCAGGGCCGGGCGTTCCCGGTGAAGGATATCAAGCCAGGGTGGTGGGCCAGGTTTTTATGTAAGTTTGTGTATAAAACACCTTACGGAATCGGACTGGGCAGCCCATGGACAATGGAACTTGCGATTCGGGAAATCGGTTTACCGAAAATTTTGTTTGCGGCTTTTTGTTCGGCAGTGACCAAACTGTTTGGAATTCGGGGTGTGTTTTATCGAATTCTGGGCGAGAAAGCGCGTGCAATTGATGGACCCTGTGATTGTACAATTCCGCCGTATAACGAATATGCAAAACTGGCGCCTGACCGTCCGAATGAGGTGGCGGCAGAATTGGCGTCGCATCTGGGTGTGCCAATCGTGGTGATTGACGCAAATGATCTGGGCGTTGAGGTTTTGGGACGGTCGTCGCAGGATATTCCGGTGGATTTCTGTAAGCAGGTTTTTAAAGACAATCCCCTGGATCAGTCGGCACAGCAGACGCCGCTGTGTATTGTCAGAAAAACAGAGGAGGAAACAGCAGAATGAGTGAAATTGAGACCAAGTGTATACAAGAGGGATATGTTCCTGCCAATGGTGAAGCGCGCGTTTTGCCAATTTATCAGAGTACCACATTTCGCTATGACAGCGTAGATACGTTGGGCGATCTGTTTGATTTGAAAACATCGGGGCATTTTTATACCCGTCTGAGCAATCCAACCAATGAAGCGGTGGAAAAGAAGCTGGCGGCGTTGGAGGGCGGCGTCGGCGCGATGGTTACGGCTTCGGGTCAGTCTGCGGCGCTGATTGCGATTACCAATATCGCGAGTGCAGGCGATCATATTATCAGCGCGTCTGCAATTTACGGTGGAACCTTTAATTTGTTCAATGTGACATTGCGCAAACTGGGGATCGATACGACATTTGTGAATGTGAATGCAACACCAGAGGAAATTCAGGCGTTGATTCGTCCGAATACCAAAGCAATTTTTGGAGAGACCATTACCAATCCGTCGCTGGATGTGCTGGACATCGAGAAATTTGCGCAAGTGGCGCATAAAAATGGTATTCCACTGATTGTGGATAATACTTTTCCGACGCCGATTTTATGCCGTCCGTTTGAATTTGGTGCGGATATTGTTATGCATTCTACCAGCAAATTCTTAGATGGGCACGCGGTCGTATTAGGCGGTGCAATCGTAGATTCCGGACGTTTTGACTGGCAGGCATCGGCAGATCGATTTCCTGGTCTGACACAGCCGGATGCATCCTATCATGGGATCGTATATACAGATACGTTTGGAGAGGATGCATATATCACCAAGGCACGGGTGCAGATGATGCGGGATTTTGGAGCGCAGATGAGCCCGATGTCAGCATTTATTTTGAACATGAATATGGAAACGCTGCATCTGCGTATGCAGCGGCACTGTGAGAATGCGCAGAAGGTTGCAGAATATTTGCAGCAACATGAAAAGATTGCCTGGGTGAATTATCCCGGATTGCCGGATAACCCATATTATGCGTTGGCGCGTAAATATCTGCCGAAGGGCTGTTCGGCTGTGATTGCTTATGGTGTCAAGGGTGGTAAAGCTGCGGCAAAACAGTTTATGGAGCATCTGAAGCTGGCTTCTTTGGAAATTCATGTGGCGGATATTCGAACCTGTTGTCTGCATCCGGCCAGCACCACACACCGGCAGTTAACAGATGAGCAGTTGGTACAGGCCGGCGTCAGCCCGGATTTGATTCGGATGTCGGTGGGGTTGGAAAATGTCAAGGACATTATTGCGGATATTGAGCGGGCGCTGAAAACAGTATAGTTTCGACAGATCAACAGGGTTTTGCGAAGTTGTAAAGCGAGTTGTTTTCGGGTGTGTATATCAAGGATTGACTCTTGTGTCAGAGATATAGACCAAAAGGATTTGTTTTGCTGCGGTAAGGATGCAAAATTGTGTAATACCAGCGTGCACACCGGAAACTTTGGTTTTCGGTGTGCCTTTGCATTATGGCGTTGTTTAGGAAAGGAGGATCGGGCAATGGCAGAGCGGCACGAGGAACAGGTATCTCAGAATTATGACGGAGCCATCCTCTTTTTTGACATGGATGCGATGCGGATATGGCTGGATCAGGCGGTACAGACGCGACAATATATACAGGCATTGATAAAAAAGGCTGAAGAAGGAGAGTCTGATGCGCAATATAGGTTGGGTTTGTGTTATCTTCGGGGATCTGACGGTGTGAAGCAGGACGATCAGCGCGCAGTTTACTGGTTTACCAAATCGGCGGATCAAGAACATATTGCGGCGCTTTTTTATCTGGGTGTTTGCTCTGCGTTTGGTGTTGGGATTCAGAAAAACGATATACATGCGGCTATATTGTATGCAGAAGCGGCCAAATGGGGGTTTGCGCCTGCTCAATGCGAGTTGGGGCGTTGTTATGAATGTGGAATTGGCGTTCCGCAGAATTTAGAACGGGCAATATATTTTTACCAGAAAGCTGCCCAACAGGGACATGCGCCGGCGCAGTGTAATTTAGGGTGTTTATATTATCACGGCCTTGGAACAGAGCAGGATTATAACCGTGCGGTATACTGGTTGTTATATGCGGCAGAGCAGCAGCACCCACGGGCGATGTATATGCTGGGTGTTTGTTATGAATTCGGCAGGGGTGTGACCCAAGATATACAACGGTCAATCGCTTTATACCAACAGTCGGCACGGTTTGGATTTGCACCCGCCGAATATGAAATGGGGCGGCGGCATACCAACGGAAATGGTGTTGATAAGGATCTGCAGAGGGCTGTGGATTTTTATCGTCAAGCGGCGGAGCAGGGCTATGCACCGGCACAGTATAATGTGGGGCATTGTTTTTATCACGGCATTGGCGTAGAGGAGAATAATGAACAGGCGGCTTACTGGTTTTTACAAGCCGCGCAGCAGGATTATCCGCATGCGTTGCTGCTGATGGGCGAATGTTATACATATGGGTATGGCGTGGAACAGAATGCGCAGCGGGCTGCGGAATATTATCAGAAAGCAGCCGATCAGCAGTTTGCGCCCGCTCAATGTGAATTGGGACGCTGTTATGAGTTTGGATCCGGCGTATCACAGGATTTGGAACAGGCCAGGCTTTTATATCAGCTTGCCGCCAAGCAGGGCTATGCGCCGGCAGAATGCAATCTGGGTTATTTGCATTATCGGGGAATCGGAACACAGGTTGATTATAAACAGGCAGTATACTGGTTTTCGGAAGCGGCACGGCAGGATTATCCACGGGCGCTGTTGCTGTTGGGAATATGTTATCAACAGGGAAAAGGCGTGGAGCAAGATATTGGACATGCTGTGCAGCTGTATTGTCAAGCAGCAAAGCAGGGGTATGCACCGGCGCAATTTGAATTGGGCTGCTGTTATCAAACGGGAAAGGGTATTGCGAAAAATCTAGAACAGAGCGCGCGGTTGTTCCAATTGGCAGCGGAGCAGGGAGATGCGCAAGCACAGTATGCGTTGGGGGTTTGTTACCATTGTGGAGACGGCGTGGAACGGAACTATGCCAAAGCGGTTTGTTTTTATAAATTAGCGGCCGATCAGGGGTTATATCCTGCACAATATACATTGGGATTGTGTTATGAAGAAGGAATTGGAATTTCCAGAGATGTAAAAATGGCTGTTTATTGGTATCAGCTTGCTGCAGATCAAGGTGAAAGGGAAGCGCAATATCGATTGGGTTATCTGTATGAAACCGGACAGGGCGTTTCGCCGGATTATATCCGGGCGGTGCAGCTTTATCGACGGGCGGCTGAACAACAGCATGGACTGGCACAATACCGGTTGGGGCATTGTTATCAAAACGGACTTGGAGTGAAAAAAAACAAATCCATGGCTAAAATGTGGTATCGGTCAGCGGCAGAGCAGGGTGTAGCTGAAGCACGACAGGCTTTAAAGCATCTGAAATGGTGGAGACTGATCTAAAAACCGGCCATGTGGATCCGTTCAGCATCCATATGGCCGGAGATTTATTCATCTTTATTATAAAGCCGCATTATGTGAGATAACGCAATAAGGCCGGATATTGTTCTTTTGCCTGCCGATATCCCATCTGATAAGCAGCATGCAACTTTTGCAGATTTTTTTCTATCCGGCCGACATCCAGTGCGGCATTTGGTCGAATAATAAACACCTGTTGCTGCTGTTCCATACGGTCCAACTCGTTCAGCGTGTTGTTATAGACATTATGGCGGTTTTGCATGGCGGCAATAAATCGTGGATAATGTGCATAGCGCAGCTGCATCAGCAGCTTGTGTTTATTTGGCGGCTTGCGGTAGTTGGCCGGTCGTGTCAGGATTACAACATTTTTACGAGCACCCTGTTTTTGCGCCTGACGGATGGGAATAGAGTCGGCAATACCGCCATCCAGATAGGGAGTACCGTTGATGGTGACCAGGCGGGATACAAAAGGCAGTGAAGCCGAAGCGTGGATATATTGAACGTCTTTTTTCAGATCGTGGATCTGTGGATATTCTGCCTGACCGGTGATACAGTTGGTAATTACCGATTGAAAAACAGTTTTACTTTTTAAAAATGTTGCGTTGTCAATGGGATATAACCGATTAGGGATATCGTCATAAATGAATTTGACGCCGAAAATATCGCCGGTGGTTAATAAACTATACAGCCCGCAATAGTGTTTGTTATGCAGATAATTGGTAGCGGTGGCGAACGCTCGGCCTTTTTGACCGGCCAGATAGCTGCATGCATGACATGCGCCGGCGGAAACGCCGATACAATAGTCGAAAGTTAGCTGTTGTTCCAGAAAAAAGTCTAAAACGCCGGCGGTAAAAACACCGCGCATACCACCTCCTTCCAGAATCAGAGCAGATTTGTCCATAAATGCGTTCGTCTCCTGCGTGATCGATTGCAGATTTTCAAATACATACAACCGTTCGAGATCTCTTCTCGTTGTTATTTGAAAATCGGTTCAGTGCTTTCAGTATAACACGCTTTGGAAAAATTCACAATACATTCACACAGAAAAATTGAATGTATGATATAATTATTAAAAATGTTGTATGCTGAGCAAGTAAATATATGGAAATATACAAAACAGCGCTTTGCACAATATCATAAAATACAAATGTGTCAGCCATTTATTGTTGTCATAACAATTGATCTATGTAAGCGTTTCAATTTCCGTTGTCAAATCAATAAAATACGTTATATAAATTTGGAGGGATGAGATTATGGCGCATATGCAACCAAAATATAATGAAAAAACCCGTTTGCTGGAACTGGGATATCGTTTTATGGACGTTCAGGAGCCTAATTTGTTTCGGAATATTTATCCTTATAATGAAATTCCGCGATTGATTTTTAATCATCGAATTGTTCCGATGAATATTCCGGAGCATATTTATATCACAGATACGACGTTCCGTGATGGGCAGCAGGCTCGTTCTCCGTATACCGTGGATCAAATCAGCGATTTATTTGATTTAATTCACAAACTTGACAACGGTAGCGGAATTATCAGACAGTCGGAGTTTTTTCTGTATGGAAAACAGGATCGCCTGGCCGTAGAAAAATGCCTGGAGAAAGGATATCGTTTTCCGGAGATTACTTCCTGGATTCGTGCGAAGAAAGAGGATTTTCAACTGGTAAAAGATATGGGAATTAAAGAAACCGGTATTCTGGTTTCGTGTTCCGATTATCATATTTTTAAAAAGATGAAATTGACGCGGTCACAGGCAATGGATCAATATCTTGGCATTGTTTCGGCAGCGTTGGAAAACGGGATTATTCCGAGATGTCATTTTGAGGATATTACCCGGGCTGATTTTTATGGTTTTGTGTTGCCTTTTGCCGGTAAGCTGATGGAACTGTCCAGACAGGCGGGGATTCCGGTGAAGATTCGGGCGTGCGATACATTGGGATTGGGGAGTTCGGTTCCCGGTGTGGTATTGCCCCGGAGTGTGCAGCAGATCATTTACGGCCTGGTAAATTACAGTGGTGTGCCCAGTGAATATCTGGAATGGCATGGCCATAACGATTTTTATGCGGCGGTCACCAATTCTATTACAGCGTGGTTGTACGGCTGCGCTTCGATTAATTCGTCGCTGCTGGGAATCGGTGAACGCACCGGTAACACGCCATTGGAAGGAATGGTAATTGAATATTGCCAGCTTAAAGGCGATACCGGCGGTATGGATTTAAAGGTTATTACGGAGATTGC
>CALWVA010000037.1 GCA_944384875.1 uncultured Clostridia bacterium | reverse complement strand
CAGATGAAGGAGAGAAAAAAGCCTATGGTGAAAGTCAAACCCGTCAAACTTGGAAACAACACCCGAATGAGCTTTGCTAAGATCAATGAGGTTTTAGAGATGCCCAATTTGATCGAGGTGCAAAAGAATTCGTACAAATGGTTTCTGGACGTGGGGCTGAAAGAGGTTTTCAAAGATGTGGCGTCGATCACAGATCACAACGAGACGCTGGAACTGAAATTCATTGATTACCGGCTGGAGGATACCCCCAAATATACCATTAAAGAGTGCAAGGAACGGGATACGACTTATGCCGCGCCCCTGCGGGTACGCGCGCAGCTGTTGAACAAGGAAACCGGCGAGATCAAGGAAAGCGAAGTGTTCATGGGCGATTTTCCGCTGATGACCGATTCGGGAACTTTTATCATCAACGGTGCGGAACGAGTGATCGTTTCCCAGTTGGTGCGTTCTCCCGGCGTTTATTTTTCCAAAGAGGTGGATAAAACCGGCAAGGAATTATTCAGCTCTACGATTATTCCAAACCGGGGCGCCTGGCTGGAATATGAAACCGACCATAATGATATTATGTACGTTCGGATCGATAAAAACCGTAAGCTGCCGATTACGACATTTGCCCGGGCGTTGGGCCTTGCAACCAACGAAGAAATTTTGCAGATGTTCGGTGAAAACGAACGGCTGCTGGCAACGCTGGAAAAGGATGTTTCCACCAACGTCGAAGACGCGCTGCTGGAGGTTTATAAAAAACTGCGGCCGGGTGAGCCTTTCACGGTAGAAGGGGCGAAATCTCACCTTTATAATTTATTTTTCGAACCCCGGAGATATGATATCTCTCGGGTGGGCAGATACAAATATAATAAAAAGCTGTTGCTTTCTGCCAGACTGGCGGGCAAAAAGCTGGCCCGCCCGGTGGCGGATCCGGCTACCGGTGAATTACTGGCGCAGGCCGGTGATTTTATCGATCGCGCCAAGGCAATCGAACTGGAACGCAAAGGCGTTAAAGAAGTATATGTTCTGGTGGAGTATGAGGGTGAAGAAGTCGAGCGCAAGATCATGACCAACGGTATGGTGCGCGCCGAAGATTTCGTATCTTTCAATCCAAAAGATTATACCGTCAATGAGATGGTTCGCTATGACGTGCTGCAGGAAATTCTGGAGCAGTGCGAGAACGACGAGCAGATCCAAGAGGCGTTTGTAGCCCGGCGGGACGATTTGATTCCCAATACCATCACGCTGGACGATATCTTTGCTTCCATCAACTATCTGTGCGGCCTGCCGTACGGGCTGGGCAACATTGATGATATCGACCATCTGGGCAACCGCCGGATCCGTTCGGTGGGCGAGCTGTTACAAAATCAGTTTCGCATCGGCTTTTCCAGAATGGAACGGGTCGTTCGGGAAAAAATGACGCTGCAGGCGCAGGATACTGATTCTATTACGCCGCAGACGTTGATCAATATTCGGCCGGTGGTAGCGGCGATTCGGGAATTTTTCGGTTCTTCGCCGTTGTCACAGTTTATGGACCAGGCCAACCCGCTGGCGGAGCTGACTCATAAACGCCGGTTGTCTGCGCTGGGTCCCGGCGGCCTTTCCAGAGACCGGGCCGGGTTTGAAGTGCGGGACGTGCACTACAGCCATTACGGCAGAATGTGTTCGATTGAAACGCCGGAAGGCCCGAATATCGGTTTGATTTCCCATTTGGCAACCTTTGCAAAAATCAATGAATATGGTTTTATCGAGGCGCCCTATCGGAAAATTGATAAGGAAACCGGCGTGGTGACCGACGAGGTGGTCTATATGACCGCCGATGAAGAGGACGAGTATGTAGTGGCGCAGGCCAACGAGCCGCTGGATGAAAACGGCCGGTTTGTGCGGGCGAAAGTAAACTGCCGCTATAAAGACGAATTTCTGGAAGTGGAAAACACCCGCGCCGATTATATGGACGTGTCGCCGCGTATGATTGTTTCGGTGGCGACAGCGATGATTCCGTTTTTGGAAAACGACGACGCCAACCGTGCGCTGATGGGCTCCAACATGCAGCGGCAGGCAGTTCCGCTGCTGGTGACTGAGTCACCCATCGTCGGCACCGGAATGGAATATAAGGCAGCGGTGGATTCCGGCGTCTGCATTATCGCCAAGAATGACGGTGTTGTTACCAGGGTGACGGCGGATACGATTGAGGTGAAACCCAAATCCGGTGAGATTGATCATTATGATCTGATTAAATTCATGCGCTCCAACCAGGGCACCTGTATCAACCAGCGTCCGATTGTGGCTGAAGGAGATACGGTCAAGGCCGGCGATGTGATCGCCGATGGTCCGGCTACACAAAACGGTGAGATTGCGTTGGGCAAAAACGTGTTGATCGGGTTTATGACCTGGGAGGGTTATAACTATGAAGACGCGGTTTTGATCAATGAAAAACTGGTTAAAGACGACGTGTTTACCTCGATTCATATTGAGGAATATGAGATTGAAGCGCGGGATACCAAGCTGGGACCGGAAGAGATCACCCGGGATATTCCCAACGTGGGCGAAGATGCGCTGAAGGATCTGGACGAGCGCGGCATTATCCGCGTTGGCGCCGAGGTGCGCGCGGGGGATATTCTGGTGGGTAAGGTTACGCCCAAGGGCGAGACCGAACTGACTGCTGAAGAACGGCTGCTGCGTGCGATCTTTGGTGAAAAGGCCAGAGAGGTGCGGGATACTTCCATGCGTGTACCCCATGGTGAATATGGAACGATTGTAGACGTGAAGGTGTTTACCAGAGACAACTGCGCTGAGCTGAATCCCGGTGTGAATATGGTGGTGCGTTGCTATATCGCCCAGAAGCGGAAAATTTCGGTGGGTGACAAAATGGCGGGCCGCCACGGAAACAAGGGTGTTGTTTCGCGGATTTTGCCGCAGGAGGATATGCCGTTTTTGCCGGACGGCACGCCGCTAGATATCGTGCTTAACCCGCTGGGTGTTCCCAGCCGTATGAATATCGGTCAGGTTTTGGAGGTGCATCTGGGCTATGCGGCCAAGGCACTGGGCTGGAAGGTCTGCACCCGGGTGTTCGACGGCGCCAGAGAGAGCGATATTCGCGAATGTTTGAAAATGGCGGGCTATAATGAAGACGGTAAGACCCAGCTTTACGATGGACGAACTGGCCTGCCCTTTGACAACCGGGTAACGGTGGGCTATATGTATTTCTTAAAGCTGCACCATCTGGTAGATGATAAGATCCATGCCCGGTCTACCGGCCCGTATTCGCTGGTGACTCAACAGCCGTTGGGTGGTAAAGCGCAGTTCGGCGGCCAACGGTTCGGCGAGATGGAAGTTTGGGCGCTGGAAGCTTACGGCGCGGCCTATACGCTGCAGGAGATTTTGACGGTAAAGTCCGATGATGTTGTGGGCCGTGTTAAAACCTATGAGGCTATCGTTAAGGGCAATAATGTGCCAAAACCCGGCGTGCCGGAATCCTTTAAGGTGTTAATCAAGGAACTGCAGTCGCTGGCGCTGGATGTGAAGGTGCTGGATGCTGCGGGCGAGGAGATCGACTTAAAGCAGACGTTTGAAGACGATGACGATCTGATTGTCAACAACGTGCCGGAAGACGAGACGCTGGATAATCAGGTGGTAGCCGATCATTTAGACGGCTATGGGCTGGAGGATGAAAATGGCGACGCTGTCGATAATGACGAGCTGTTTTTAGACAAAGAGCCGGACGACAATGAAATCGATGCGGTTGACATCGATAACGATGATTTGATGTAAGGAGGAACGGATTTATGGAATTTCATGAGTTTGAATCGATTCGTATCGGCCTTGCATCGCCGGAAAAAATTCGGGAATGGTCTCACGGCGAGGTCAAAAAGCCGGAAACTATCAATTACCGCACACTCAAACCGGAACGCGACGGGTTGTTTTGCGAACGGATTTTCGGGCCGCAGAAGGACTGGGAGTGTCATTGCGGTAAATATAAGCGTATTCGTTATAAGGGCAAGATCTGCGAGCGCTGCGGCGTAGAGGTCACTCGCGCCAAAGTCAGAAGAGAGCGGATGGGTAGCATCGAGCTGGCCGCCCCGGTTTCGCATATCTGGTATTTTAAAACGATTCCGTCCAGAATGGGTCTGATGTTGGATATGTCGCCCAGAGATCTGGAACAGGTGCTGTATTTCTCCAAATATATCGTCACCGATCCGGGAAGCACGCCGCTGATGAAAATGCAGCTGCTCAATGAAAAGCAGTACATGGATATGTACGAAAAATATGAAGATGATTTTACCGCGGAAATGGGCGCGGAAGCAATTAAAAAGCTGCTGTGTGAAATTGACCTGGAACAGCTGTCCGCCGAACTGAAAAAAGAGCTGGAGGACGCGACTGGTCAAAAACGCATCCGGTTGTCCAAACGGCTGGAGGTTGTGGAATCGTTCCGTCTGTCTCATAACCGTCCTGAGTGGATGATTCTCGACGTCATCCCGGTAATTCCGCCGGATCTGCGGCCAATGGTGCAGTTAGAGGGCGGCCGGTTTGCCACCTCTGACCTGAACGATTTATACCGGCGGGTCATCAATCGCAACAACCGGCTGGCGCGGCTGCTAGAGCTGGGCGCGCCGAATATCATTGTGCGCAATGAGAAACGCATGCTGCAGGAGGCGGTAGACGCGCTGATCGACAACGGCCGGCGCGGACGTCCGGTAACAGGGCCGAACAACCGGCCGCTGAAATCGCTGTCAGACATGCTCAAGGGCAAACAGGGCCGGTTCCGGCAAAACCTGCTGGGCAAGCGGGTGGATTATTCCGGCCGTTCGGTAATCGTGGTCGGGCCGGAACTGAAAATGTATCAGTGCGGTCTGCCGAAAGAGATGGCGCTGGAGCTGTTTAAGCCTTTTGTAATGAAGCGGCTGGTAGAGACCGGCGTGGCGGGCAACATTAAGTCGGCCAGAAAGATGATTGAGCGGGTCAAAACCGAAGTGTGGGACGCGCTGGAGGTAGTCATCAAAGACCATCCGGTGTTCCTGAACCGTGCGCCGACACTGCACCGTTTAGGCATTCAGGCTTTTGAGCCGGTGCTGGTGGAGGGCCGCGCGATCAAGCTGCATCCGCTGGTGTGTACCGCGTTCAATGCCGACTTTGACGGCGACCAGATGGCGGTGCATGTACCGCTGTCTGCTGAAGCGCAGGCTGAAGCGCGTATTTTGATGCTGGCGGCCAACAACCTGCTCAAACCGTCTGATGGCAAGCCGGTTACGGTTCCGACACAGGATATGGTTTTGGGTTCCTATTATCTGACGCTGGTGCGGGACGATGAGCCCGGAACCGGCAAGGTGTTCCGGGATAAAGACGAGGCGATTATGGCGTATGACGCCGGCGTTGTCGGGTTGCACGCGCCGATTAAGGTGCGGGTCACCGGTGAATATAACGGAGAACAGATCAGTCGGATTATCGACGCTACGGTGGGATATTTGATTTTCAACGAGTCGATTCCCCAGAACCTGGGCTTTGTAGACAGAACGCAGCCGGGTCATGAGCTGGATCTGGAAATTATATTTAAACGGGATGAAAACGGTAAATATATCGCGTCAAAAGCCGGCAAAAAACTGCTGGGTAAGATCATTGATGCGTGTATTCGCGTCAACGGCACATCGGTGACCAGCGAAGTACTGGACAAGATCAAAAGCACCGGCTATAAATATTCTACCAAGGGCGCGATTACCATTGCGGTGTCTGATGCGGTTGTACCGCCCATTAAGGCGCAGAAGATTGCCGAGGCGGAAGAGAAGATCGACAAAGTCACCAAACAGTTTAAGCGTGGTATGATGTCCAATGACGAGCGTGCCAAACATGTGCAGGATATCTGGCAGGAGACGGTTGACGAGGTGTCTGCCGCGCTGACCGACAACCTGTCGGAATACAACCCCATCTATATGATGGTGGATTCCGGCGCCCGTGGTTCGACCAGCCAGATCCGTCAGCTGGCGGGTATGCGCGGTCTGATCGCCAATACCTCCGGTAAAATTATTGAGGTTCCGATTCGATCCAACTACCGTGAAGGGTTGAATGTGCTGGAATATTTCATTTCTTCCCGTGGCGCCCGAAAGGGCCTGGCCGACACCGCTTTGCGGACCGCTGACTCGGGTTATCTGACCCGCCGTCTGGTGGATATTTCGCAGGATGTGATTGTGCGGGAGGACGATTGTGAAACCGACGAAGGCCTGCTGGTCTTTGATATCTATGACGGTAAACAACTGATTGAAAAGCTGTCTGACCGTCTGGTGGGTCGGTATCTGCTGGAGCCGGCCATCCATCCGGAAACCGGCGAGGTGATCATGGATACCGATGAGATGATGACCTATGACGACGCCATGCGTATCGTCAACGCCGGCATCAAGCAATGCCGGATCCGGTCGATTCTGACCTGTAAGGCCAAGCACGGGATCTGCAAAAAATGCTACGGCGCCAACCTGGCCTCCGGTCAGCCGGTGACCATCGGTGAAGCGGTGGGTATCGTGGCGGCGCAGTCTATCGGCGAGCCGGGTACGCAGCTGACGATGCGGACCTTCCATACTGGTGGTATTGCATCCAGCGAAGATATTACCCAGGGTCTGCCGCGTGTCGAAGAGCTGTTTGAAGCACGCCGGCCCAAGCATGCAGCGTATTTGAGCGAGATCTCCGGCGTGGTCCGTCTGGAAACGGTTAAGAAAAATCGTGAAATCGTCGTTACCGATACCGAGGGCATGGACGAGAAACGTTATATAATTCCCTATGACTATCGGATTCTGGTGCAGGAAGGCGATGTGGTAGAAAAGGGCCAGCAGCTGACCGAGGGCGTGGTATATCCCCAGGATATTCTGGCGATTCTCGGCGCGCAGGCGGTGCAGAATTATATTATTGCACAGGTGCAGAGCGTTTACCGGCTGCAGGGTGTGGATATCAACGATAAACACATTGAGGTTATTGTGCGGCAGATGATGCGCAAGATCCGGGTGGAGGATAACGGCAGCACCGAGTTGATCCCCGGCACCATGGTAGAGCGCGGCACATTCTATGCTGCCAATGAGGAGATTCGCAGGCGTGCGGCTGCGGGTGAACAGGTCAGCGAGGCCACCGGTGCGCCGACCCTGCTGGGTATTACCAAAGCGTCACTGGCAACCGATTCGTTCCTGTCAGCGGCTTCCTTCCAGGAGACAACCAGGGTATTGACCGATGCGGCGATTAAAGGCAAAGTAGATGAACTGTTTGGCCTGAAGGAAAATGTCATTATCGGTAAGCTGATCCCTGCGGGCACGGGTATGAAGTGCTATCAGCGGGATGCAATCGATATCCAGGATGAAGAAGAGCAGGATGATAATATCGTTTATTCCACCGAGGAATAAATCGGCTGGTTAAACGGCATACAAACAGTGTTCAGCCCCGGACGGATTTTCCGCCCGGGGCCGGTGTGTTTTGAACATTTTTCAAATATGGATCATCACAAACCACGCCGGATATACAGAGAAACCGGCAGACGTGCGTTTATATGGATAGCCGGGTGATCTGGGACACCGCCGGCATGTCTTTCCGCGGCCTGGAAAGAAAAATAAGCATAAAATGCGGTCGTGCTGGATGAAAACACACAGGCTTTTCGTATATTTTTCGGGATTTTAACAAAATATAGTTGACAAATTGGCCGAAATGGTTTAAAATCAATTCGTTACTGTGAGTTATTGTGCGAAATTTGCGCTGATATGCGCTACAACAGCGGTTTTCGGCAGAGCGGCCGGGCTGTCGGGTAGCGTCACGGTGCATGTTTCCAGGCTGACAGAGCGACTATATAGAAAGGAGATGCGATATGCCTACCTTTAACCAGTTGGTTCGCGTCGGCAGAGAGACTTCTGTCAAAAAATCTAAGGCTCCCGCGCTGAACAGGGGCTTTAACTCTAAAAAACGCGAGCCGATCGATCAGAGCTCCCCGCAAAAGCGCGGCGTGTGCACTGCGGTTCGTACCATGACCCCAAAAAAGCCGAACTCGGCGTTGCGGAAGGTCGCCCGTGTACGGTTGTCCAACGGGATTGAGGTTTCCGCTTACATTCCCGGTATCGGCCATAACCTGCAGGAGCATAGCGTGGTGCTGATTCGCGGCGGCCGTGTTGCCGACCTGCCTGGTGTGCGTTACCACATTATCCGCGGTACGCTGGATACCCAGGGTGTTGCCAACAGAATGCAGGGCCGGTCTAAATACGGCGCGAAGCGTCCGAAGAAATAAGGATGCTGCATGTTTGACGAAATTCATCTGCTTGATTGCAGACAACAAGCAATCAGGGCAGTTCTATAGAAAGCGTAGAGCCTGCCTTGGTGCCGACGGAAGAATTTTGTCCGAGTACCTGTGAACTCATTTTTTATGAAGGAGGGAAGCGAAGTGCCAAGAAGAGGCCAAATCGCAAAGCGTGACGTGCTGCCGGATCCGATTTATAATTCCAAGCTCGTCACCCGTCTGATTAACAATGTAATGTTAGACGGCAAAAAGGGCGTCGCCCAGAAAATTGTATATGGTGCGTTTGATATCGTTGCCGAGAAATCCGGCAAAGAACCGCTGGAGGTTTTTGAGGCTGCGATGGAAAATGTGATGCCCCAGCTGGAGGTCAAGGCCCGCCGTGTCGGCGGTTCTACCTATCAGGTTCCGATGGAGGTTCGCCCCGCCCGCAGAGAAACGCTGGGCCTGCGGTGGATCACCGTTTATTCCCGGCAGCGTTCCGAGCGTACAATGAAGGAGCGGCTCGCCGGCGAGATTTTGGATGCGGTGAACGGAAACGGCGCTGCAGCCAAGAAACGCGAAGATACACACAAAATGGCGGAAGCAAACAAGGCTTTTGCGCATTACAGATGGTAAAACTTTAAGGAGGACATTATGCCAAGAAAAGTTCCCCTCGAACTTACAAGAAATATTGGTATTATGGCTCATATCGACGCCGGTAAAACCACCACCACCGAACGGATCCTGTTTTATACGGGTATTACCCATAAAATCGGCGAGGTGCATGACGGCGCCGCCACCATGGACTGGATGGAGCAGGAGCAAGAGCGTGGTATTACCATCACCTCCGCTGCGACCACCTGTTTTTGGAAAAACCATCGTATCAATATCATCGACACCCCTGGCCATGTGGACTTTACCGTAGAGGTGCAGCGTTCGCTGCGCGTGCTGGACGGTTCTGTGACCGTATTATGTGCCAAAGGCGGTGTAGAGCCTCAGTCAGAGACAGTCTGGCGCCAGGCCGATGAATATAAGGTTCCCCGGATGATCTATGTCAACAAGATGGACATTATGGGCGCCGACTTTTATCATGTGCTGGATATGGTTAAGGAACGGTTCCGGTGCAACGCGGTGCCGATTCAGTTGCCCATCGGCTCGGAGGATACCTTTAAGGGCATCGTCGACCTGATCAACAACGAGGCTATCGTTTATTATGATGATCTGGGCAAGGATGTGCGCCGTGAGCCGATCCCCGACGATATGAAGGAGCTGGCGGAGAAATACCGCAATGAGCTGATAGAGCATGTCGCCGAGCAGGATGATGCGCTGCTGGAGAAATACTTCAACGGCGAGGAACTGACGGTGGAAGAGATCAAGGCCTGCATCCGTAAGGCAACTATCGCCAATCATATGGTTCCGGTGTGCTGCGGCACCTCTTACCGTAACAAGGGTGTGCAGCCGTTGTTGGACGCGATCGTCGACTTTATGCCCGCGCCCACCGACATCGAATCAATCAAGGGTATCAATCCTGAGACAGACGAAGAAGAGTATCGGCATTCTTCTGATACCGAGCCGTTTGCGGCGCTGGCGTTTAAAATCGCCACCGACCCGTTTGTAGGGAAAATCTGCTTTTTCCGGGTTTATTCCGGTACGGTTGACGCCGGTTCCAGCGTGTACAATTCGGTGAAAGACACCAAAGAACGCATGGGCAGAATTCTGCAGATGCATTCCAACCACCGAGAGGATATTGAGACCTGCTACGCTGGTGATATCGCCGCCGCAGTCGGCCTGAAAAATACTACTACCGGCGATACGCTGTGTGATGAAAAGCATCCGATCATTCTGGAATCCATGAATTTCCCGGAACCGGTTATCCGTGTGGCCATCGAGCCGAAAACCAAAGCCGGTCAGGAAAAAATGGGTATTGCGCTGTCTAAACTGGCAGAAGAAGATCCGACTTTCCGTTGCTATACAGATGAAGAAACCGGTCAGACCATTATCGCAGGTATGGGTGAGTTGCATCTGGAAATCATCGTCGATCGTCTGCTGCGGGAATTTAAAGTAGAGGCCAATGTGGGCAAACCGCAGGTCGCCTATAAAGAAACCATCCGCAAATCGGCAGATGTTGATATGAAATATGCCCGTCAGTCCGGTGGTAAAGGTCAATACGGCCATGTTAAGATCATCGTCGAGCCCAACGAAAGCGGCAAAGGGTATGAGTTTATCAATAAAATTGTGGGCGGTGCGATTCCGAAGGAATACATCCCTGCTGTTGACGCCGGTATCCGCGGCGCCATGCAGTCTGGTGTGCTGGCCGGCTACAATGTGGTAGACGTGAAAGTCACCTTGTATGATGGTTCTTACCATGAGGTTGACTCTTCTGAAATGGCCTTTAAGATCGCCGGCTCCATGGCGTTTAAGGAAGCCTGCAGAAAAGCAGATCCGGTTTTGCTTGAGCCGATCATGAAGGTGACGGTCATTGTGCCTGAAGAATATATGGGCGACGTCATCGGCGACCTGAATGCGCGGCGCGGTGAGATCCAGGGCTTTGAAGATCGTAACGGCGCCAAACAGATCAATGCGCGTGTGCCGCTGGGCGATATGTTCGGTTATGCCACCGATCTGCGTTCTAAAACCCAGGGCCGCGGCCAGTATGTAATGGAGCCCGACGGTTATAAGGAAGTTCCGAAGAGCATTGCGGAAAAAATTATGACCGCGAGAGCAAAAAAGGATAATTAAGCCGTAAAAAACCCATAAAAAACACTTGCTATTTACGGTGAGTGTTGTTAAAATGAGAAAGTAAAGCGAAAGCATATTTTAAGGAGGCATTTTAAAATGGCAAAAGAACATTTTGAACGTACGAAACCCCATGTAAACATTGGTACGATCGGTCACGTTGACCATGGTAAGACCACTTTGACCGCTGCGATCACCAAGGTTCTGTCTTTCAAAGGCGATGCAGACTTTACAGATTATGCAAACATCGATAAGGCGCCTGAAGAGCGTGAGCGTGGTATCACCATCAACACTGCACACGTTGAGTATCAGACCGATAAGAGACACTATGCGCACGTTGACTGCCCCGGCCATGCTGACTATGTTAAAAACATGATCACCGGTGCTGCGCAGATGGACGGCGCGATTCTGGTTATCGCTGCTACCGACGGCCCGATGGCGCAGACCAAAGAACATCTGCTGCTTGCCCGTCAGGTTGGCGTGCCGGCGATTGTCGTGTTTATGAACAAATGCGATCAGGTAGACGATCCGGAACTGTTGGATCTGGTCGAGATGGAAATTCGTGAGACATTGAACAAATATGAATTCCCCGGTGACGAAATTCCGATTATTCGTGGTTCTGCGTTACAGGCCCTGGAGTCTACCTCTACTGATATCAACGCGCCTGAATATGCGCCGATCATTGAACTGATGAACGCGGTAGACGAGTATATTCCGACGCCCGATCGTAAAGCTGATCAGCCGTTCCTGATGCCTGTGGAAGACGTCTTTACCATTACCGGCCGCGGCACCGTTGCAACCGGTAGAGTAGAGCGTGGCCAGCTGAAGGTCGGCGAAGAAGTTGAGATTATCGGTCTGACAGAAGAGCGCCGCAAGGTTGTTGTTACCGGTATTGAAATGTTCAGAAAGATTCTGGACTATGCTGAGGCCGGCGATAACATCGGCGCGCTGCTGCGTGGCGTACAGCGCAACGAAATTGAGCGCGGCCAGGTTCTCTGCGCACCGGGTTCGATTCATCCGCATACCAAGTTCCGCGGCCAGGTTTATGTTCTGACCAAGGACGAGGGTGGCCGTCATACTCCGTTCTTCAACAACTATCGTCCCCAGTTCTATTTCAGAACCACTGACGTTACCGGTGTGATCACGCTGCCGGAAGGCACCGAGATGTGCATGCCTGGCGATAACGTCGAGATGGACGTTGAGTTGATCTCCCCCATCGCGATTGAAGAGGGCCTGCGTTTTGCTATCCGTGAGGGCGGCAGAACGGTTGGTTCCGGCGTTGTTACCAAGATTAACGCTTAATTTTTCATTCTGCAATAAAACGGCACAGGATTTCCTGTGCCGTTTTCCTTTGTAGCAGTTGGTCGGATAAAGGTTTTCAGATAGTGAGAAACGCTTGGATGGTGAAATATGTCCCATACATGCGGTTGGACAACTTTTGGGAGAACAAAACGATGGTTGACTTTGGTGAAAAATCTGTTATTATAAAACAAAGCCTGTGTGATGTTTTTAACGGACAGAAAGGACGGTAAAAGATGTGTAAACGCTTTGTCAGTCTGTTGATGGCGCTGGCCTTCGGGGTGACGGTGCTGCTGACTGCGCCGGCTGTTTGGGCTGCGGATGATGCGCAGGCAGACGGTGCATATACATTGGGTGACGTCACCGGAGACGGTTTTGTCAATAACAAGGATTATGCGCGCCTGAAAGCCTTTTTGGCGGATGATACCACCGCGATGACAGAACAGGCGGCGGATTTAAATCAGGACGGCGGAATCAGCAACAAAGATCTGGCCCGCCTGAAAAAAATTCTGGCGCAGGATGTTCCGGCCGGTGGAGCGTATGCTTCCAGCGGCGAAGAAGTGGAAGCGATATCTACATTATTGCCAGATTCTACGATCTGGCTGGATGATACCGGTGCGCCGCTGCAATATGTGCAGAAACTGACGGGTTCTGCGACCGCCTATTATGATGCTTATAATACCGGTCTGACTGCTTCCGGAATGAAGCCGCAGAAAGGCTGTGTTGCGGTAGATCCGAAAAAGATCCCCTATGGGACGCAGTTGTATATCCGGTCGGCAGACGGCAGCATTGTTTATGGATATGCTATCGCTGCGGATACCGGCGGCTTTGTGTCTTCCGGCAAAACGCTGGCTGATCTGTATTTTGATACATATGACGAGTGTATCCAGTGGGGCAGACGGGATATTGAATTGTATATTTTACGTTGGCCTTCCTGAGGTGTCGACCGGTTGCCGCCGTAATCGGCAGGCAACCGGTCGGTATGTATTTTGCCGGGCAAACTGTGATTTTGTGTTGAAAATGTAGGTTTGTCAATGATGTGTTACAGATTTGGAAAAGAGAATAAGACCTGTTTTGGGGAACGCCAGTT
>CALWVA010000036.1 GCA_944384875.1 uncultured Clostridia bacterium | reverse complement strand
TTCATCCTGGCGCTGCGCGAATGGCCGATCATGACCCTGGCCGCTGTACTGCTTGAACTGGTGATTGTCGGGCGGTTGTCCAAAGTGGTTGCATTTCGTTTCGTTGATCCGTCGAAAAGCGGTTCAACCCCCGTCATGCTGGCGATTTCCGCCGCATCCGTGTGGATGATGTGTCCAAGCATGAGCCTGATTGCAACGTTGTTATTCAAGGGTGGTCTTCAACCGGGCGTATTGTCTACCTGGATACAAACCACGGTGTTCAACTTCCCGATGGCACTGCTGTGGCAGTTTTTTGCCGCTGGGCCGCTGGTACGTTGTATTTTCAGACTAATTTTCCGCGCAAAAAACACAAAGTGAAACAACGCACCCTGATGTGATCATACAACGGCATGTAGCTGAAAATTTTTCTGCTGTAACAATAAGTTTGTTTTATTTTCAATTATTGCATAACGGCTACACAGATCTTTCCCAGCTGCTGTCTGTATTTTAACAGACAGCAGCCGTCATTTTTGTTGCATTTTACGGCCGTTTGCTATATACTTAAAACCGTAGGCTGGCAAAAACCTGCCTGGCGCTGGGCCGGATTGCGGCGCCGGATGCCTGAACGCTGTAAAAACACAAAGGAAGTCTGGATGACGTTATGAAAAACATTCCCTTTTCTCCGCCGGATATTACCCAGCAGGAGCTGGACGCAGTTTGTGATACGCTGCGCTCCGGCTGGATCACCACCGGCCCGAAAACCAAACATTTTGAACAGGAAATCGCCGCTTTCTGCGGCACCGACCGGGCGGCTGCCTTGAATTCTGCCACCGCCGCGATGGAATGTACGCTGCGGGCGCTGGGCGTCGGGCCCGGCGACGAGGTGATTGTGCCGGCGTATACCTATACCGCTACTGCCAGCGTGGTCTGCCATGTGGGCGCGACGCTGAAAATGTGCGATATCCAGCCGGGCGGGTTTGAAATGGATTATGATCGGCTGGCGTCTATGATCACCGACAAAACCAAGGTGGTCATGCCGGTGGATCTGGCAGGCCGGATGTGCGACTATGACCGGCTGTTTGCCGTGTTAAACCAGAAAAAATCGCTGTTTGACCCGGCGAATCCGTTACAGGCGGGCTTTGGCCGGGTGATTGTGCTGGCCGACGGCGCACATTCCTTTGGTTCGACTTATCAGGGACGACAGTCGGGTTCGGTGGCCGATTTTACCTGTTTTTCATTCCACGCGGTCAAAAACCTGACCACCGCCGAAGGCGGCGCCGTCACCTGGAGATCCCGCGATTTTATTGACAACGACGCGCTGTATAAACAATTTATGCTGCTGTCGCTGCATGGCCAGACCAAAGACGCGCTGTCGAAAACCAAGGCGGGCGCCTGGGAATATGATATCGTCGCCCCCTATTATAAAATGAATATGACCGATATTATGGCGGCCATCGGTTTGGTGCAGTTGCGGCGCTATCCCCAGATGCTGGCGCTGCGGCGGCAGATCATCGGTGTTTATGACCAAAAACTCAGCGACAACCGGTTTGCGCCGCTGCGGCATTTCACACCCGGCATCCAGTCAAACGGACACCTCTATCTGCTGCGCATTACCGATATCACCGAGCAGCAGCGCAACGCGCTGATCGACCAGATGGCCCAGCGCGGCGTGGCTTGCAACGTGCATTACAAGCCGCTGCCGATGTTGACCGCCTACCGCAATCTGGGCTTTGACATCGCTGATTACCCCAATGCCCATGACCTGTATAAGCAGGAGATCACACTGCCGCTGCATACCAAAATGACCACACAAGACGCGGCCTATGTGGCCGATTGCCTGCTGGAATTATTACAGACTGTATAAACAATAAGACCGGAGACCTCTCCGGTCTTAGATATTTTACGCCGGGGAACCGGCTGATTCGAAAGGGAGAATTTTATGCTGCAAGTGCGCAATCTGACCAAGCTGTATGACAAAACCCCCGCCTGCAACGATCTGAGCTTTGACGCAAAGGGCGGCGAGATCACCATTTTGGCCGGGCCCAATGGCGCCGGAAAATCTACCGCAATCAAATCCATTGTCGGCCTGCTGCGGTTTTTCGGGCAGATCACCATTGACGGACATCCCAACAAATCGATTGACGCTAAGCAGGTGTTGGGCTATGTGCCGGAGATTCCCAACCTTTACGAGGCGCTTACCGTAGGCGAGCATCTGGAATTTATCCGCCGGGCTTACGGGCTGGATCAGTCCAACGAGCCCTATGAAGCCGAGCTGCTGCGCCGGTTTGAACTGGAGGATAAAAAAGATAAGGTGGGCAAGGACCTGTCGAAAGGTATGCAGCAAAAGGTCAGTATCTGCTGCGCGCTGTTGCACCATCCCAGGCTGCTGTTACTGGATGAACCGCTGGTCGGGTTGGATCCCCACGCCATCAAACAGCTCAAGGAGCTGCTTGGCGAGTTGCGCACCGGCGGTACGGCGATTCTGGTCAGCACCCATATGCTGGACAGCGTGGAGGATCTTTGGGATACGGTACATATCATGATGAACGGGCAGATCAAGGCCAGCCGGACCCGGGCGCAGATCGCCGAGAGCAACGAAAGCCTCAGCGACCTGTTTTTCCAGATCACCGAGGGCGCGCCCGCGGAGGAAGCAGAATGAACGCGATCTTATTTTTATGGCGAAAAAGCTTGAAAAACCGGATTTTACAACTGAAAAATCAACCGGCGCAACTGGTATTGTTTTTATTTTTGGCCGTCATGATCGGCATCGCGGTATTCGGCTCTTTGCAGATGCCCGATGATATCCTCGACATCACGCCGGCGCAATCGGCCGCACGGTTCGGCGCGGTTGCATTTGTTTTGCCGCTGCTGTTTTATCTGCTCAACGCCTGGAGCGGCTTTTCCAGGTCTGCGGGATTTTTTTCGATGGCAGACGTGCATCTGCTGTTTCCCGCGCCGATTTCACCCCGCAAAATTTTGTTAACCGGCCTGGCCCGGGGCGTGGGCGTCTCTCTGCTGGCGGCGGTGATTCTGCTGGCGCAGGCTGCCAACCTGAAAAACATAACCGGCGTGGGCTTTGAAGGCATTTTAGCGCTGATGGCCGGCTTTATTCCCGCAATGCTGCTGGGGCAGCTTTCCGCCGTGGCGATCTACCGGTTTTGCCTGGGCGGCCGTGGGCGGAAAATTGCGCTGCAATGTGTGTTGGGCGCGATTCCGCTGGTATTGCTGGCGGCGGTGTTGCTGGCATATAGACAAAGCGGCGATTTATGGGGTTCGGTTCTCAATGTGCTGAACGCCGGCTGGGCGCGCTGGCTGCCAATGGCCGGCTGGGGGCAGGGGGTATCCTGCGGGATCCTGTATGCCGACTGGGGCAGTGTGGCGCTGTTTGCCGGGCTGCTGCTGGTATTTGCCGGACTGTTGATTTTGATTTTTGTTTTAGGTGACTGCGATTATTATGAAGATGTGATTGGCGGCGCTGAGCAGCGCCAGAAAGCCAAAGAGCTTGTCAAGGCCGACGGCGGCAATAATGTGCGTGCCGCTACGATGAACCGTAAGATCCGGGTGAAGGATACCGGCATCGGAAAGGGCAGCCGGGCCAGCGCTATCTTTTATATGCATCTGCGGCAGCTCAAACGCAACCGCTTTTTATTCGCTGATTTCGCCACCTTTATGTCGCTGATTATGGCGGTGTTTATGCTGCTGGTTTTGCAGATGAGCGATCCGACGGGCGAAATTCCCACCGCGGCATTACTGCTGATCTCGCTGGGTATGGCGGCGTATATGTATCTGTTTTTCAGCATGACCGGCATCTGGGCGCAGGAGCTGAAAAAGCCGTATATTTTTCTGCTGCCGGATTCTGCGCCGAAAAAACTGCTGTATGCCACCGGAACCACCATTGTAAAATCTATATTTGACGGCGTGATTATCGCACTGGTCATCGGCATTTATCTGGAAGTCAGTCCACTGATCATGGCGGTTTCGGCGTTGGCGTTTGCATCCTGCGGCTGTATTTTCGTCGGCGGGGATGTTTTATCGCAGCGGATCTTTAAACGGCAGATCAATACCGGCATTTTACGGTTTGTAAACATTCTGCTGCTGTTTGTGCTGCTGATTCCTGGGCTGGCTGCCGCCATCGGCGGCGCTGTCGCGGGTGTGGCGTTTGGCATCGATATCTGTCTGACGGCGCTGGGGGCGCTGGCTGTGGTGAATGCCGGGGTGTTCCTGCTGTTGCTGGCCGGCTGTAAAAATGTGCTGGCGCAGATGGATGCGTAATGATCTGACGGTCGTACAGACACGATTTTTTGTAGCGATCGAAATTGTGATTGTAGAATCCCCGCAGAATTACGGGGCCTTCTGCACAGGCTTATTGAACCCAATATGGTTTGAAATTTGAAAAGCCGCTGTGAACAAATGATGTTCACAGCGGCTTTTGCCGTCATAATTTTTCAAGAATTTTAATCTTGTGGTTTACTGATTACGCCATACAACGGCAGATCGTCTGAATCCTTGCGCGGCGCCCGGGTAGGCTCTGCTGGCGGGGTCACGCGGACGCTTCTGCGCCGGTCGTCAGACCGCCGGCCACGTCTGCGCTCCCGATCTCTGGACCGGCCACGGTCATAATCCCGCAGGGGTTTATTGTCTCTGGATGTGCCGATGCAGACCCGGCGATGATTGTCTTCGCCGATCGACCAGCTTTCTACCCCTTCTACCGCCTGTACGGCGTTGTGGATGATTCGCCGCTCATAAGCGTTCATCGGCTCTAAAATAATATTGCGCTGGGTCTCTTTGGCCTTCTGCGCATCTCTTACCGCAAGATCGGTCAGCGTTTTGGCCCGCCGCTGCCGGTATCCCGCCGGGTTGAGGGTAATGCGCAGATAACCGTCATGCGCACGGTTGGCAACCAGCGCGCACAGATGCTGTAACGCATCCAGCGTTTCGCCTTTCCGGCCGATCGCCACGCCCAGGCCCTTTCCGTCAAAGTCCAGCTCATAGCCGTCTTCCACCTGAACCGCCTGCACCGATAAATGATCTACGCCCATAGCCGCCAGCACCTGCTGCAGATAAACCACTGTATCTTCCACTGCTGTGGGTACCGGCTGTTGGTCTGTCGTCTGCTCAGGCTGTTGTTTTTCGAAGGCTTTAACAGCCACGGGTTTGCCGGCCACGGGTTTGCCGGCGGATTCTTTTTTGATTTGATCTTTTGGTTTGTTCTCTTTTTCGGATTTTTCTTTTTCAGATTTCTGCACGGAAGATGCTTTGCGCATTTTCGGATCTTTGGTCTGGATCCCGAGTTTTACCATTGCGGGACTGCCGCCAAACAGGCCAAACGTCTTTTTCTGCGGCTGGGTGATATCTAAAATCTCATAATCTGCGCCTTCTTCGATGCCAAGCTGACGTTTTGCATCTTCCATCGCTTCCTCTACCGTTTTACCGGTTCCGGTCGCTTCCAACAACATCACTGTTCCGTCCTTTCCTGCAGAGCCGTTACCGGGCGGTATTCTGCCCGGCGCCCGCCTTTTGTATTTTCAGCGCCTCCTGTGTCCGGCGCTTTTTCCCTTTTTTCAGTGTATCCAGCGCGATCACCTTATTGACCGAATAAAACTGGTTTACAATCATCGTGATCAGGGTGTTGACCAGGTTGGAGCAACACCAGTAAAAGCCCACCGCCCCGGGCACGCCGAACGCGATCACCAGTGAAAAAATCGGCATGATCAGCATCATGGCCTTCATGGATCCGCCGGCCTGCGCCGCCTGGGGATTGGTATGTTTCTGCTGTATTGTAGACATAAACGCCGTAAACAGCGAGGTCAGAAACGATAAAATCGGGATGATCCAGATCATCTGAAAATCGCCGATAATATTGGTGGAAAACTGCGGTTGCTCGGCCAGATCCAGCCCGAACAGATTAAATTCCGGCATGCCGGTTTTCAGCTGGCCGTCGGTGGTATATACCATCATCCGGATCGCCGAATATACGCCCATCAGAAAGACCATGCGCAACAACATGGGCAGACAACCGCCCATCATTTTAACATCTTCCCGCTGATACAGCTCCTGCATCGCGGTGTTGTATTTCATTTTATCATCGCCGTATTTTTCTTTCAGCGCATCAAGCTTGGGTCTGAGCCGGGCCTGTCCGGCCATGGATTTCTGCTGTTTAATATTTAACGGAATCATTGCGACGTTTACCAGAACGGTAAACACCAGAATCGACAGCGCATAATTGCCGATTCCCGCCAGGCTCAGCAGCCAGTTCAGCCCCTGCAGCGCCCATTCAAAAGGTTTAAAAATAAGCTCCATATCATAATCCTTTCCCAATCACGGCCCGATTTATGAATGTTTCGGTTTTTTTTCTTTTTTCGGCGGAACCGGATCATAACCGCCCTTGTGAAACGGATGACACCGCAACAACCGCCGAATCGCCAAATAACTGCCCTTGATCGCGCCGTGTACCCGCAGCGCTTCCAGCGCATACTCCGAACAGGTGGGCAGATATCGGCAACAGGGCTTTTTATAAGGGGATATCGCCTTTTGATAAAACCGGACCAGCCATATCAACACCTGCTTCATGTTTTTGAACCCGCAGTTTTTATCCGGCTGTTTTTTGCAAGCAAGCCGGTCTTCTGAAAACAGTCTGTCAGCATCGGCTGCAACCGGGTGGATTTCAGCTGTGTCGCTTTATATCGTGCGACAATGACAATATCTACGCCGCGGTTTTGCAGCGCCGGACTGTTTTGAAGCCGATGTTTGTAAACATCGTAAAATGCCGCTCGGATCACCCGTTTGGCCCGGTTGCGCTGCACCGCGCCCCCCAGCTTTTTGCCCGCAGTGATCCCTAAGCGGCAAAATCCCGCGCGGTTTTTGCAAACGTATACCACCAGCGCAGGACTCACACAGGATTTTCCGCTTTTATAGGCTCTGCGAAAATCCTTATTTTCATGAAGCGTACCATATAAAGCCACGGAATGAATCCCCTTTTTGCAAGGGTTTTAATGGGAAAGACGCGCCCGGCCCTTCGCCCGGCGGCGGGCCAGCACTTTACGACCGTTGGAATCGGCCATCCGCTTGCGGAACCCGTGCACCTTTTTGCGATGCAGCTTTTTGGGCTGGTAAGTTCTCAACATGGTTTTCACTCTCCTTAAAGTCTGTGATATCAGACCTTCGGCACTGTTACCGAAGCGCAGTCTGCTCGAAAATTTCCATAGCAACACAGATTTGAAGACATATGGAACTAGTTTAAAATTATATACCATTTGCCCCGGTTCGTCAACAAAAATTTTGCAGAAATTCACTGTTTTCGATATGTTGTATCCCTTTAAAAACCAGCCACAATATATGCTCAATCGTTTTTTTCACAGCAAAAAAAACCGATTGGAAATTGGAGAAATGCGCTTGCTATCGATCAGATTTTATGCTATACTATTTCTCGGATATATGCGGGTTTTCCGTTGTTTTATAGGGTCTGTTTGTTTTGCTTTTATTGCTCCGACAGCTTTTAAAGGCTTTTTTATTATTTGCGCTGTAACGACAGATGAAACTGCACCCCCGCAGCCGTCCGTTCCGGGCGGCTGCCGCGGGGCGTCTATTTTTGAATAGCGCGTATGCGCTGTTTTAAACCTTTTCAAACTGTCTGGTGTTTGTAATAAAATCGGCTGTGAAATCTGAAATACCGGCTTATGATCTGTCAGGTTTGTTTTAATAAGGGCCTGTTTTCAGAAAACCATATACTTTTGATCAAATCTTTCTATGAAGTTCTATTTTTCAATAAAGCAAAACTTCTTTCAAAAACAGATTGTTTCTGTCGCTGCCAGCTGCTTTTACCGACCGGTCTGGTTTTGACAGTCTGATGTATTTTAAACGGCGCGCCGCCAGCCGCGGGGCACGCGTCGTAACAGCAGACAAAATCTTTGATACGCCGTTTGAAGATTTTTCTGTTTGATTTTGAATAGATAACGCGGCGGATTGGAGAATTTTATCAACATGGAATCGTTAAAAGAAGTTTGGAACGGCGTTTGCGCATATTTGAAAACCCAGATGAATGAGGTGACTTTTAATACCTGGATTGCGCCGCTGTCTTTAAGCGCGCTTTCGGGAGACGAAGTCACGCTATATATCCGGACCGACTTTCAGCGGGATATTATTTTGCAACATTATCAGGAACAGCTGAAAAATGCGTTTGAAAAGGTTTTGAATTTTCCGGTACATATTGTGATTCAGACCGAAGAGGATCTGCCGGTTTCTCCACTGTCGGTGGATTCCGGCTCTTCACAATATGAATATACCTTTGCCACTTTTATTGTCGGGGCCTCCAACCGGTTTGCCCATGCGGCGGCCATGGCGGTAGCCGAAAACCCGGCGGTTACTTATAATCCCCTATTTATATATGGAAACTCCGGCTTGGGAAAAACCCATCTGCTTAACGCAATTTATAACCGGGTCAATCAGAAATTTCCGCAGAAAACCGTCTGGTCAGTGAATTGTGAAACCTTCGCCAACGAGTTTTACTATGCGCTGGAGCATGGTACGCTGAACAAATTCAGAGACAAATATCGTGGCGCGGATGTTTTGCTGATCGACGATGTGCAGTTTATTGCCGGCAAAGAATCCACCCAGGAGGAATTTTTCAACACCTTCAACACGTTGTATATGGATCAAAAACAGATCGTTGTGACCTCTGACCGGCCGCCCAAAGATATCGCCACGCTGGACGAGCGGATCCGTACCCGCTTTGAAGCCGGGCTGATTGCCGATATTCAGCCGCCGGAATTTGAAACCAGGGTCAGCATCATCAAACGCAAGGCGCAGCTTTTAAAATTTGATTTATCCGACGACATTGTCTATTATATTGCAGAACAGCTGAAAAGCAATATCCGGCAGCTGGAGGGTGTGGTTAAGAAATTGCAGGCACAGACGCTGTTATCTTCCGAGCCGCTGACCCCCGGCGCGGTGCAAACCGCGATCCGTGATATCCGCAATGACGATATGCCCGAACCGGTCACTGTCGGCCGGATCATTTCTGAAGTCGCGCGAACCTATACCGTATCCGCCGACGATATTTTAAGCAAAAAGCAGGACGCGAACATTTCGCACGCCCGACAGGTTGCCATGTATATCGTCAGAGAGGTCACACAGATGCCTTATGACGCCATCGGAGAAAATTTCGGCGGAAAACATCATTCTACCGTTTTATATAATGTGCGCAATATCAAAAAGCTGATCGAAAAAAATTCCAAAGAAAAAGCGTTGATCAGCGACATTATTAAAAATTTGGAAAATAATTAATTTTTTTGGATTCGTCGGTTTCATTTTGTCGAAAATAAAAGTTTCCACAATGTGAAACCCCTGTTAAATACCGGACTTTTCCTTAATTTCCACAACGTTTTCCACAATGAAATCAATTTTCCGCAAAGTTTTGCACTTTGCACAAACCAAGTTTACACAATTTTCACATACGTTATTGTGCGTAAATTTTTTCCGCAAAATTCACACAATTTTTTTCACAATGGAAAACCGGTAAATCCATATAGAATAACCCCAAAATTTTTAGTTTTCCGCAACTTCCACAGTTTATACTATTACTACTAAAAATAATTTACTGATTGCATCGCCCACGCTGCGGAAAAGAACAGAAATACAACAGCAATAGCGCCGGATTGTGCAAATTACCAGCGGCCGACGCATACACAATATAAAAGGCCTGTTCAAGACCAACTAAAAACAAGGAGCGTGTTTTTTTATGAAATTCAGCTGTAACAGGGTGCAGCTCAGCGAGGCGGTCACCAACGTGCAGCGGGCGGTTTCTTCTAAAGCGGCAATTCCCGCATTGGAAGGTATTTTTATAACGGCGAAAGGAGATCAGTTGACGCTGGTAGGCTATGATCTGGATATTGCCATTGAAACCACCATTGATTCGTTTATCACCGAAGAGGGCCGGGCAATTTTAAACGCCAGGCTGTTGGGAGATATTCTTCGAAAGGCGGAGGGCGAACACGTCAATATTGAAGTCGATCAGAAGTTTGGCGCAAAGATCTATGCGGAATCGTCGCATTTTGAAATTATGGGGATTGATCCCAACGAATTTCCGGAACTGCCGGACGTTTCCAAAACCCAGAATATCACGATTGATTATAAATTGCTGCAAAGCATGGTGTCACAGACCATTTTCGCCGCGGCGACGACCGAACTTAAACCGGTGCATACCGGTATTCTGTTTGAGATCGAAGGCGGAGTGATCCGGCTGGTGGCGGTAGACGGATACCGGCTGGCCATTCGCACCGAGGCGATCGATGCGCCGGAGGATATGCGGTTTATTATTCCGGCCAAGGCGATGGGAGAAATTTTAAAGCTTGCGGGTGAAGATACAAAAGAGGTATCGTTTCAGATCGGAAAACGACATGCCAGATTTAATGTCGCCGGGTTTTCGCTGATATCCAGACTGCTGTATGGTGATTTTCTGGATTATAAGGCGGCGGTTCCAAAAGGGGCGGCGACCAGCGCGGTGGTAAATACCCGGGCGCTGATTGCATCCATTGACCGGCTTTCGCTGATTATTACCGACCGGATCAAAAGTCCGGTGCGGATGGATGTAAGGGATGATGGAATCAATCTGAAATGCGTAACGGCGCTGGGCCGGGCGGAAGACGCTGTTGCATGTGAAAAATCCGGCGATGATTTAACCATCGGTTTCAACAACCGCTATATGCTGGATGCGCTGCGGGCGACGGATACTGATCAGGTCCGCATCGAGTGTAACGGCGCAGTTTCACCGATTAAAATTTTACCGATGGAAGGCGACAGTTTTCTGTTTTTAGTGTTGCCGGTAAGGATTGCAAATGGATAAGACCGATCAAATACAAATCGTCACGATCTCTACGCCGTTTATCCGGCTGGATGCGCTGTTAAAACTGGCCGGCGCTGTTCCCACCGGCGGAATCGCCAAGCTGCGTATTCAAAACGGCGAAGTTCTGGTGGGCGGCGTATGCTGTACGATGCGGGGAAAGAAGCTGCATGACGGCGACATCGTCGAGTTGGACGGCGTAAAGATAAAGGTTCAGAGCGCATGTATGTAAAAAAGCTGTGTTATGAAAATTTTCGGAATCTGAAAGACGGTTGTTTTGAGCCGGATCCGGGGATCAATGTGATTTTTGGCGATAACGCCCAGGGTAAAACCAACCTGATTGAAGGATTGTGGCTGTTTTCGGGACAAAAAAGCTTTCGAAAAGTCAAAGACGCGCAGCTGGTCAAATTGCAGGAAGGCGAAATAAAGCCGGCCCGGTTGCAGATGGAGTTTTTTGCAGCAGGACGGGCGCAGACGGCAGAGCTGCATATTCAAAACCGGCGGACGGCGCAGTTGAATCAGATTCCGCTGCCGGCGCCGGCGGCACTGGGCCAGAGTTTTTGCGCGGTGGTGTTTTCTCCGGATGATATAGATTTGTTAAAAGACGCGCCAATCGGCCGGCGAAGTTTTTTAAATAATGCGATTTCAGCGCTGCGGCCCAAATATGAGAAAATGCTGCAATTGTATAACCGGGCGGTGCAGCAGCGCAACGCATTGCTGCGGGATGTGCAGTTTCACAGTGAACTCACCGCTCTACTGGATATTTATGAAGACCGGATCGCCAAGACCGGCGCATATCTGACCAGCCGGCGGAAGGAATATATCGCCGCGCTGATGCGGCATATTCCGGAAATTTTTCAGCAATTATCAGACGGCAGCGAACAACCGGCGCTGACCTATCAGTGCAGTGCCGGAGACGGCAGCGAACAGGCTCTTTTGCAGGCATTGCAGCAAAGCCGGGGCGAAGATACCAAAACCGGGTTTACCGGGGTCGGGCCCCATCGGGATGATTTTCTGTTTTGTATCAACGGTCTGCCAGTTAAACAATATGGTTCTCAGGGGCAGCTGCGTAGCGCGGTTTTATCCATCAAGCTGGCGCAGGCCGAGCTGCTGAAAACCTTTTCGGGGGAGCAGCCGATCGCGATTTTGGATGACGTTATGAGCGAGCTGGACGCGTTTCGGCGGGATTATATTTTAAATCATATCAACGGCTGGCAGGTTTTTATCACCTGTTGTGATCCCGAACCGGCGGACAGGCTGGTGGCCGGCGCGCGGTTTCAGATGCGGGCGGGCGTGTTGGAAAAGACCGCCGGCGCGACTTGAACCACTGTGAAATCAATGGAGGCAAACTGCGGGAAATAAAAGAAATTTCATCGGTGAACTTGCATGAGTGGGAGGCAGAAGGATGTATTTATATCTGGGCGGCAACCGGCTGGTGCGTCAATCAGAAGTAATCGGCGTATTTGATCTGGATACCGCGACTGTTTCCCGTCACACCAGGGATTTTCTAACCAGGGCCGAACAGACCGGCCGGGTGGAAACAGTCAGCTACGAGCTGCCGAAATCTTTTGTGTTATGCGCGCCGCTGCACAGGCAGGCAAACGGGCGCAAAAACAGAAGGGCGCCGGCTGGTTGGGGCGCGGTGCAGCGGGCGGCAAAAACAGGCGATCAAACGATGAAAGAAAACAAGACAGGGCGGCAGCCTGAATGCGGTGCGCCCGGGGCGGCGACCGGCCGGGTTTATATTTCGCAGCTGAGTTCATCCACGCTGCTGCGCCGGACAGATGTTTTCAAAGGCGGAAACGCCAGAGAGCCGGATGTATAAAACCGGAAAGGACCAAACAACCGAAGTAAAAAGCTGTAATAGAAAACATTCTGTAACAGGAATTCACAGTGTGCCGCTGCTGTGGGAAACCGGTATTTACAGCGATGAAAAATGTTTGAAGAAAAGGTCGTAAGAAAGCGGCTTGCGGCAGAGAATTAAAAAAAACAACAACCGGAACGTTTGTTTCGGATCTTGATAAAACCATGATATCAGTAAACACAGGCTGAGCCGGGAGATTTCCCGGGAAAGGAAGGAACTGCATTGGCTGAAAACCAACATGAGATGCAAGACAACAACCTGCCCCAGCAGGACATACAGCAATTTGAAGCGAATATGACGGTAGAGACCGAATATGACGCGACCCAGATCCAGGTTTTGGAGGGGTTGGAGGCGGTCAGAAAACGCCCGGGCATGTATATCGGGTCTACCGGCGAGCGCGGGCTGCACCATCTGGTCTATGAAATTGTAGATAACGCCATCGACGAAGCGTTGGCGGGCTACTGCGACCACATTGAAGTGGAGATTTTAGACGCGCCGGATGGATCTGGTGATGTAATCAGAGTCAGAGACAACGGGCGCGGAATCCCGGTGGGGATTCAGGAGAAAATGGGGATTCCGGCGGTGACGGTGGTCTTTACCGTATTGCACGCCGGTGGTAAATTCGGCGGCGGCGGCTATAAAGTGTCCGGCGGGCTGCATGGCGTGGGGTCTTCGGTGGTCAACGCGCTGTCGGAATTTCTGGAGGTAGAGGTGCGCGACGGCAGTCACGTCTATTTTCAGCGGTTTGAACGGGGAGAGATTGCCTGTGATTTAAAGCAGACCGGCGACACTGATGAAACCGGCACCACAGTGGTGTTTAAGCCGGATGGGGAGATTTTCACCGAAACCACCACCTTTGATTATGATATTTTGCTGACCCGGCTGCGGGAACAGGCATTTTTAAACGCCGGGCTTAGAATCACGCTGACCGATCTGCGGGCGCAGGGCGACGATCTGCCCGGAACCGGCCGGCAGGACAAGCTGCATTATGAAGGCGGCATCAAAAGCTATTGTGAGTTTTTGCTGGAGAAAAAGCGGGCTGAACGGCTGCATGATGATGTGATATATGTATCTGCCGCCGGAGAAGACAGCTTTGCGGAAGTCGCGCTGCTGTATAACACCGGCTATGATACCACCATTATCAGCTTTGCCAACAATATGCACACGGTGGACGGCGGCACCCATGAATCGGCGTTTAAAACGGCGTTGACCCGGGTGATCAATTCGTATGCCCGCAAATTTAAATTTTT
>CALWVA010000035.1 GCA_944384875.1 uncultured Clostridia bacterium | reverse complement strand
TAGTTCTTCTGCTGATTTATGTGCTGTCTACCATAAGATATTATAATATCCCAATAAAAACGTTAGAGCATGTCGAATCGAGCCGACTTGTTAACTACGAATATAATAAAATACAAAAATCAGATGCAGAAATAAAAACCGCGATTCTTGCGTTTGAGAATTACGTTTACAACAGTTCGGACATCAGTCGAATTGGGCGAACAGGGTGGATACGTACGTCAATCTTAAAAGAAAGCGTTAAAGACAAGAGCTTAGAGGAATTTCCAGACAAGACTGGTTCCGATCCGGAGGATCCATATTTTCCTGGAAACAATGCACTTGTTTATGACCGTCTGATTGCGGAAAAATTTCCTTTGACTTTAGAAAAAGGTTATCAGCTTACAACATATGCGACGGATGAAGGCTGTATACCTGTCATTCTTCATAGTCAGTATATGGATTGTTTCAATGTTGGTGATACTTTCAAAGTCCGATTGCAATGGGTTGATCAATGGGTAAGAGATGAGTACGACTCCTGCGAAGCGTTTCTTACAGTACAAGTGGCGGATTTTCTAAATAAACGCAATTACCATACGGAAATAGGCGCGGGCGGCAGCTTTTTTTACAGCTGACATGCTTGTTACAAACGCATTTAATTGCAATATGATTCTGCTGCGAGATGAAAACGCAAGTTTTCCGGTAGATGGTTACGATTTTATGATGTCAACCTTTCTGATAGAAGTTTCTGAATCAAGTGGAGCTGTAGAACGAGTTATAAATCAGCTTAGTCCGACAGGTTTTTGTGCTCCCCTTGGAAATGTAATAGACGATTCCGTGTATATGTTAAAACAGAAAACAGCGGAACCGATTATCAATCTAATTATACTGATCATTGTCGCCGCAGCGGCGATAGGCGGAATAAATGGCATGAATCAGATTTCACAAAAAAGAAACTTTGGTATTTACTATACATGTGGCGCGACTTGGGGCAACTGTATAAAGACCGATATATTGCGTAACGTATTGATCATCACGATACCGGCTGTTCTGTCAGGCGTGCTGAGCTACTTTTTATTCCGTTCTACTGAAACAAATGTATTAAATTTGTGGGACTTTATAATTGCCATTGGCGTTATTGCGGCAATTTATATAATTTCATCATTGTGGTATGTTATAAATCTTCAAAGAATGAAGCCTGCAGACAGTGTAAAGGAGTGGGAAAAGAGCATCATAGAGCTAAAAAACGTAATCAAAACCTATTATACAGGCAGTGAAAAGCCTGTCCACGCGCTAAGAGGAATAAACCTGAAAGTAGAGGCGGGTGAAAGCATCGCCATTCAGGGTGTTTCTGGTTCTGGTAAATCGACACTGTTAAACATATTGGGATGTCTCGACGCACTGACGGAAGGTGAATATTATCTCGACGGCGAAAAGGTACAGTTTTCCAATAATCGCCATATAGCAGATATACGCAATAAAAAATCGGCTTTATACTTCAAAATTTTGGTCTTTTAAACGATCGCTATGCCAGTGATAATATTGCGCTTCCTCTACTGCTTGGAAATATGTCTATAAGTAAGGCCGACAAGCTTGCTATGGAGGCGGCGAAATCTACAGGCATTGAAAAGCTCTATGGAAAAAAGATTAAGAAATTATCCGGCGGCGAGCGTCAGAGAGTGGCAATTGCAAGAGCAATCGTAACAGATCCGGAACTGATACTTGCCGACGAACCTACTGGTTCGTTGGACAAGGCGGCAGGTGCGCAAATCGTAGAAATGCTGGTAAAGATGACACAGTTCGGCAAGACTGTTATCATTGTTACCCATGATGACAGTGTTGCAGAAAGATGTGGGCGGCGTCTTTACATTGAAGACGGATTAATACGGGAAGTAATATGATTTACCGGCAAACATAAAAACGTGAGGAGTATAGTCATAAAAAATCTTATATAAAAAGCGGTCAAACTTTTTGACCGCTTTTTATATAGGTCAATGTTTTTTATACTTGAGTTTTATGTATGGTTACTGGAATATACGGCGCAAATCATGATAACAACCGTGGGTTTTATTCACAAAAGAAATTTTGACATTTCTCTTACAATATGGTATTATAATTCCCATATTGTGCTGAATGGGATGTGACCGGTCGTGAAAAAAGAACATCTCGGTGAATATTGCCTGATTGGTTTGGCACTGGTGCTGGCCGCTGGAATTATAATATATATTGCGCTATCATCTCCACCGCTGACATCTCCGACTGTTACATATGCAGATACGACCGCTAACCATATTGAACAGTTTTCAACAGCGCTGCAGATGGAGACGACTCCAACAGAATCTGTATTCATATCTTCATCGACAGCGCGGCAGCAATCGACAATGGCTGTCGGACCGCAAGCGGATACAATTCAAACATCCCGCCGCCAGACCCAGAAGATATCGCAGTTTTCAGGGAAGGTGAATGTGAATACGGCGACTGTGGAAGAGCTGGATACGCTTGACGGTATCGGCGAGGTTCTTGCACAGCGCATTATCGATTACCGGCAGTCTAACGGCCCATTTGAAAAGCCGGAGGATCTGCTTGCCGTAAAGGGAATAGGAGAAAAGAAACTGGCGGCGATTATAGACGATATTACGTTTTAATGACGTTGATCTTCGTCATCATAATGATCCAGAAAGCTGATGATCTTGTCTTTTTCATGCCATTTGTAGCCGATGACCGTCGCTAAATTGACGCTGTGGGTGCTGCGGAAAATATGCAGATCAATATCTGGGTTGCTTTTTTTCAGTTGTGCAATCAGTTGTTTGATTTCCTGCCGCTTGGATGAACCGATCTGATCGGCTGCCTGTGCGTTTTGTTCGGCGAACCGGCAGGCGCACTGAATAAAGGACAGATCGTTATACCGCGTCCAGGCGATAATATCAGCTTCCCGGACCATATATAAAGGACGGATCAGCTCCATGCCGGGATAATGGGTACTGTGTAGTTTCGGCATCATGGTTTTGAATTCCGATCCATAGAGCATACTCATTAAAATTGTTTCCACTACATCGTTGAAATGGTGTCCCAGCGCAATTTTATTGCAGCCATGCTGCATGGCTTCTTTATATAGATAGCCCCGTCGCATCCGGGCGCATAAATAACAGGGAGAACCGCCGCTTTTAGAGACAATCTCGAAAATCGGCGAATTGAAAATCTGAATCGGAATTTGCATGATCTGCGCGTTGTGCACAATCTGATTCAGATTTTTTTGCTGGTATCCGGGATCCATCACCAGGTATTGGGTTTCAAACGGAACATCAGAATATTTTTGCAGATGCTGCATACAGGCGGCCAGCAGCATGGAATCTTTTCCGCCGGAGATGCAGACTGCGATCTTGTCGCCGGCGTTGATGAGCTTATAATCTCGAATGCCCTGTATAAACCGATTCCAGATCTGTTTACGATATTTTTTAATAATGCTTCGCTCAATGGTAAGATGTTGTTCCATTCGGTTGGCCTCCTGTTTTGATGACAGGTTTTATTATATATGGTTTTTTATGTCGGGTCAATAGATGTATGACGTGGATATGAACAATCTGAAAATTCTGGTGCCCATTGGTTGAAATCACAAATTTATTCCTGTATAATTAGGAAAATTGTACAAACAAAAAAGGGGCGGGCATATGCTGGAGCTGAAAGATATCTGTAAAACATACAAAGTTGGGGATATTGAAACCAAGGCGCTGGATCATATCAGCGTTGCGTTCCGGCAAAAAGAGTTTGTGGCGATTCTGGGGACAAGTGGTTCGGGAAAAACGACCTGTCTGAATATCATCGGCGGCTTGGACCGGTATGATTCCGGCGAGATGACGATTAAAGGCAAAAATACAAAAAATTTCAAAGAACGGGATTGGGACGCATATCGAAACAATTCCATTGGTTTTGTGTTTCAAAGCTATAACCTGATTCCGCATTTGAGCATTGTGGCCAATGTAGAGATGGGCATGACGCTCAGCGGCGTATCCAAGCGCAAAAAACATGAAAAAGCGATGCAGATGCTGGAGCAGGTTGGATTAAAAGAGCATCTGCATAAAAAGCCGAATCAACTTTCAGGTGGACAGATGCAGCGGGTAGCGATCGCCAGAGCGTTGGCCAATGATCCGGAAATTCTGCTTTGCGACGAGCCAACTGGCGCGCTGGATTCGGCAACCAGTATTCAGATTATGGATTTGATCAAAGAAGTCGCCAAGGACCGGCTGGTGATTATGGTTACCCATAATCCGCAGTTGGCTGAGCAGTATGCCGACCGGATCATCTCGTTTCAGGATGGCAGAATTGTTTCCGATACCCATCCGCATCAGGAGCGGCCGAAGGAAGATCAGTTTTCGTTAAAAAAGACCAGTATGAATTTTCTGACGGCGCTGGGACTGTCGTTTAACAATATCAAAACTAAAAAGTGGAGAACCTTTTTAACCTGTTTTGCTTCCAGTATCGGTATTATCGGGATCGCAGTGGTTTTAAGCCTGTCCTCCGGCTTTCAGATTCAGATCAATCAGTTTCAAAGCGATGCCTTAAGCGAATATCCGATTACCATCTCAGCTACTGCCATGAATACCGATGAGGAAAGCATGGCGCAGGCGCAGAGCCAGATGCGCGATCAGATGAGCAACAATGGTGAATTCGTGCAGTCAGACGAGGTTTATTTATATGATCCCAGTTCGTCGGCAATTGTGCATCAAAATAAGCTTACAGATGCATATATCGATTATATCGAGAATATTGATCCCGAAATCTGCAAAAGCATCGGCTATGTCCGCACAGTCAATATGAATCTGATCGGTAAAAATCAAGACAGCGACCCGATTGCAGTGATTTTTGGTGCGGATGAAGATCAGAACAATCCGATGACTTCAATTGCCAGCATGGCTGGAATCGGGTTATCAACCTATCCGGAATATCTGGACGCTTCTAAAACTACCAGCTATCTACAGGATAACTATGATCTCCTCAGCGGTGCATATCCTACACAGGCAACGGATCTGGTGTTGGTGGTCGATGAGAAAAACCGGATTGACGTTTCCATTTTAAAAAATATGGGCTTTGATACTGAAAACATTGACAGCTATAAGTTTACAGATTTAATCGGGACAGAGTTTAAACTGGTCTCCAATGACGATTATTATGTAAAGACACAGTTTGGAACCTATATGCCGAATCAGGATTTACAGGCCATGTATGATGACGCGGATAATCTGACATTGCGCATCAGCGGTATCATCCGCGTGAAAGAAGATGCGCCCTTTGGATTGTTGGGCGAGGGTATCGCATATAGTGACCGTCTTTCTCAAATAGTGCTCGACCGTGCCGCAGATTCGGAAGTTGTTCGAGCGCAGCAGGATGCGGATTATAATATTTTAACCAGAGAACCTCTGGATGCAGATACAAAAGAACAGCTGCTGGCATATCTGGGCGGTAACGCCTCACCATATATGATTATGGTTTATCCGGAAAATTTTGAGGATAAAGAAGCAGTGTTGCAATATTTGGATGATTGGAACGCAGGGAAATCTGATGAGGATACTGTAATCTATACAGACCTGGCTTCAGCTCTGACTGATATGACCAGCGGCATTATGGATGCGATTACCATTGTATTGGTGGCGTTTGCAGCAATTTCTCTGTTTGTCAGCCTGATCATGATTTGCATCATTACCTATACGTCTGTATTGGAGCGGACCAAAGAAATCGGTATTTTAAAAGCGCTGGGCGCCCGAAAACGAGATATTGCCCGGGTGTTTGATGCGGAAACCTGTCTGCTGGGTGTATTTTCAGGGGTATTGGGAATCGGCATCGCTTATCTGTGTACCTTCCCGATTAATGCGTTGATTTATCATCTGACGGAAGTTTCGAATGTTGCACAGCTGAATCCGCTGCATGCGGTGATTTTGGTTGTGATCAGTACTGTTTTAACAATGCTGGGCGGGCATATTCCGGCGCGGATGGCGGCAAAAAAAGATGCGGTAGAGGCGCTGCGCAGCGAATAGAAAATTCAAAAACAGAGCATGTGCAGGCATGCTCTGTTTTTTTATGTATTTTCCTGATCAATCGCCAAATCTTTTCAAATCGTAAAAAAGACTTTCCTTTTACCTGTAAATATGATATAATTTGCATAAATTCTTCAGGGAAAGGGAATGAGCAAAATCGCTATCTGGGATCGAAACGCCGAAACCATGCGACGGGCCGATATTCGCGCGCTGCAGTTGGAACGGCTGAAACATCTGGTGGGCTATTGTATGAACAATGTGCCCTTTTATTACGAACGTTTGACCAAAGCGGGTGTGACGGCTGAAAAGATCAAAACGCTGTCGGATGTGCAATATATTCCGTTTACTACCAAAGACGATTTGCGCGATCATTACCCGTTTGGGCTATTTGCGGTACCGATGCAGAAGATCGCGCGGATTCATGCTTCTTCCGGCACCACCGGTAAACCGACTGTGGTTGGATATACCAAAAACGATCTGGAAAACTGGGCGCAGATGGTCGCGCGTATTACCACGGCGGCGGGTGCTGACGATCATACCATTGTGCAGATTGCCTTCGGATACGGCATGTTTACCGGTGCGTTGGGGCTGCATTATGGATTGGAAAAAATCGGTGCGGCAGTAGTGCCGTGTTCTTCCGGCAATACCGAAAAGCAGCTGATGTTTATGCGCGATTTTAAAACAAACGCTCTGGTGGCTACGCCGTCTTACGCATTGTATATGGCGGAATGTGCAAAAGAATCCGGCTATCCGATGGAGCAGTATCACCTGCGGCTGGGGCTGCTGGGATCTGAAGGCTGCACGCCTGAAATGCGGGATCGGATCGAGCAGGGTTGGGGGATGTTTGTAACAGATAATTACGGTCTTTCGGAAGTTTGTGGGCCGGGTATGTCTGGCGAATGTCAGCTGCGTTGCGGATTACATATCAACGAAGATCATTTCTTGTGTGAAACCATCAATCCCCAGACGTTGGAGGTGTTGCCGGTTGGAGAGACCGGCGAACTGGTAGTAACGACGCTGACCAAAGAAGCAATCCCGCTGCTGCGATATCGAACCAAAGATATCACAAAAATTACCGAAGAGCCTTGCGCATGCGGACGGACGACCGCGCGTATGGACAAAATTAAGGGCCGCAGCGACGATATGCTGAAAATCCGAGGCGTTAATGTGTTCCCGTCTCAGGTAGAAAGCGCACTGGTAGGCATGCAGAAAATCGGCCCGCATTATCAGTTGATTGTCCGGCGGGAAGGTTTTGCCGATACACTGGAAGTAAAGGTAGAGCTGGTCGACGGCTCTGTGCTGGAAAAGTTCGCTGAGCTGGAAGCGGTACAAAATGAGATTAAAAACCGATTGCGCACGGTTTTGGGCCTTTCGGTTAAGGTAACGTTGGCTGAGCCTAAATCGCTGGAACGGTTTACAGGAAAGGCGCGGCGTGTCATTGATTTGAGAAACGAGCATTAAAATGGAGGTTTACAATGGAAAACGGAGAGTTGTTTTTGGGCAACCAGGCGGTGGCCCGTGGACTATATGAAGCAGGCGTGACGGTCATTTCCAGTTATCCGGGAACACCCAGCACGGAGATTACTGAGTTTGCAGCGCAAAATGATGAAATTTACTGTGAGTGGGCTCCAAATGAAAAAGTTGCGGTAGAGGTCGCTGCCGGTGCGGCGATCAGCGGCGCAAGAGCTTTTTCTGCCATGAAGCATGTAGGGCTGAATGTTGCCGCTGATCCGTTATACACAGCGTCTTACACTGGCGTCAACGGCGGCCTGGTGATTGCGGTAGCGGATGATCCGGGCATGCATTCTTCTCAGAACGAGCAGGACAGCCGGCATCATGCGATTGCCTCCAAGACGCCGATGCTGGAACCGGCAGACTCCCAGGAATGTAAGGACTATGCCAAACTCGCATATGAACTGTCGGAGCAGTTTGATACACCAGTGCTGCTGCGCCTGACCACGCGGGTTTCGCATTCCAGAAGTCTGGTTACACTGGAGCCGCGGCAGGACGTTGCGTTGCGCGATTTTGAAAAAAATCCGCAGAAATATGTAATGATGCCGGCGATGGCGATCAAGCGCCATGCTTTTGTAGAGCAGCGGATGCAGCAACTTGCAGATTATGCGGAAAACTGTGCATTAAATCGGGTTGAATACAACACCGGTGCCAAGATTGGCGTGATTGCCGCTGGCATTTGCTATCAATATGCAAAAGAAGCGTTGGGAGAGCGTGCGTCTTATTTAAAGCTGGGCATTGTGAACCCCTTGCCTGTGGAATTGATTCGCAATTTTGCAAAGCAGTTTGATCGGGTTTATGTAATTGAGGAACTGGATGGTATTATCGAAAATCACTGTAAGGCGCATGGAGTACAGGTGATCGGAAAAGAATTATTCGGTTATCTGGGCGAGTATAATCAGGAAATTGTCCGGGAAAAGATTTTAGGGGAGCATGTGCCATTTGTGCAAACAGATCTGGATATTCCGGCCCGTCCGCCAGTGCTGTGTGCCGGTTGTCCGCATCGAGGGCTGTTTTATACATTAAAGCGGTTAAAGGTGCGGGTCAGCGGCGACATCGGCTGTTATACGCTGGGGGCGCTGGCACCACTGTCAGCGATCGATACCTGTATTTGTATGGGCGCTTCGGTTTCAGCGCTTCACGGGATGAATAAGGCCCGGGGTGACGACTTTGCCGCACAGTCTGTAGCGGTAATCGGTGATTCCACTTTTGTGCATTCGGGTATCACAGGAATTATTAACACCGCATACAACAAGGGTGTTTCGACGGTGATTGTGTTGGATAATTCCATCACCGGCATGACCGGACATCAGCAAAATCCGACCACTGGCTATACCATCAAAAATGACCCGACGGTTGCGGTAGATCTGGAAGCACTGGCAAAAGCCGTGGGATTCCAAAGCGTACGGGTTGTGGATCCTTACGATTTGGCCGAAACCTATAAGGTTATTAAAGAGGAAATAGCAAAAAAAGAACCGTCACTGGTTATTTCACGCCGTCCATGTGTGCTGCTGAAATATGTCAAACATCGTCCGCCGTTGACGGTACAGGCTGATAAATGTAAAAGCTGCAAGGCCTGTATGCAGATTGGATGCCCGGCTATTTCCATGCGCGATGGCAAGGCGCAGATCGATTTTACACAATGTGTGGGCTGTGATGTATGTACGCAGTTGTGTAAATTTGATGCAATCGTCAGAGAATGATCAATTTTTTAAAATAGATATGATAACGACGTGCGGCGTTTGAAGCCGTCGCCGGCTTCCCGAAGAATTGGGATTTTGCGAAAAGGATGGTTTGAGATATGAAAGATCTGAATGTAATGATTGTCGGTGTTGGCGGGCAGGGGACGTTACTTGCCAGCCGGCTGTTGGGCTGCGCGGTTATGCTGGAAGGAATGGATGTCAAGGTCAGCGAAGTTCATGGCATGTCACAGCGTGGTGGTTCGGTTGTAACTTATGTGAAAGCCGGAAAACAAATCAGTTCACCGATTATCAATAAAGGAGAAGCAGATATTATTCTGGCTTTTGAACAATTGGAAGCTGCCAGATGGTTGCCTTATTTAAAGCGCGACGGCGTGTTGATCGTTAATACGCAGCAAATTGATCCGATGCCGGTTGTTACTGGTGTGGCAGAATATCCAAAGGGTGTGCTGCCGGCAATTCAGGCATGCGGCGTCAATATTGTTGCGATGGATGCGTTGGCAGCTGCTATGCAGGCGGGCTCCTCGAAGGTGACCAATGTTGTGCTGCTGGGGGCGATGGCCCAGCATACCGGGATTGCTTACGATATTTTTGAAACCGCCGTGCGGCAAACGGTTCCACAGAAATTTGTGGATATGAACTTAGCCGCATTGCGGTTGGGATATGATGCTGCTAAAGCTTGCTGATGAGAAGATGGACTGATGTAGGGATATTTTCAGCCGAAAATTGAGACTGCTTCCAGAGAACATCTGTGTGGGCTGTAGCCTGTCCGTTTACGGGATTTGGTACGGCGCTGCTATGAACACATTTCATTCTATAAGCAACACTCGATGAAACGGGATTGCTGCCGGAGGATATCCAGGTAATTGATAAACATAAATTATAATTAAAGGGGTTGTGGATATGATTATCAAGCAGTTGTCTATTTTTGTTGAAAATAAGGCAGGAAGAATGGCGGAAGTTACTGAGATTCTTGCAAACAACAATATTGATATCCGGGCGCTGTCCATTGCAGACACGACAGATTATGGAATTCTGCGGCTGATTGTGAATAATCCGCAGAAAGCCTTGGATGCGTTGAAAGCCGCCTCTATTACAGTAACTTTAACCGGGGTGATTGCCATTGCGATTCCGGATCAACCTGGCGGACTCGCACGGGCGATCAAGGTGTTATCTGACCGGCAGATCAGCATCGAATACATGTATGCATTTTTAAATCCGAACAATGCAACAGCCTTTGTTATTTTGCGGGTCGAGGACAATGACAAAGCGTTACAGGCGCTGCAGGATGGCAATATCCGCATTATGAAAGAATCGGAAATTTACGAAATTTAAGTCCAATTTAATTAATGTAATGTAAAAAAACAGTTCTTAATTCTCTATTTTTCATTACATTGTATATTTTGAAAGTTGAAAAAAGGCCAGATACATGGGATCATCCTGTATCTGACCTTTTTATGTCATTAAAAATTATTTAGTTGTGCCCCGGAATATTTACTCTACCGTAACGGATTTAGCCAGATTGCGTGGCTTATCAATATCACAATTCCGGGCTTTGGCTACATAATAGCCAAGCAGTTGCAACGGCACAACCTCTAAAGACGGCATCAACAGTTCGTGGGTGCTTGGAATAGTGAGAATATGATCTACCTCGTCGCTGTGAATATCATAGTCTTCACAAGTCAACAGTAAAACTTCAGCGCCTCGCGCCTTGACTTCTTTGATATTGCTCATGGTTTTGGCGACCAGCCGTTTGACACAGGCCAGGCCCGCAACAAAGGTGCCGTCTTCGATCAGGGAAATGGTGCCGTGTTTTAATTCGCCGGCCGCATACGCCTCTGAATGAATATAGCTGATCTCTTTCAGTTTCAACGAAGCCTCCAGCGCCACAGCATAATCCAGATTTCTGCCGATGAAATAAGCATGTTCCAGATAAGCGTATCGTTGCGCCAATGTTTCGATTTTCGGCGCGAGTTTTAAAATCTGCTCAACTTTGTCCGGCAATGCAGCAATCTGCGCAAGAAGATTGGAGGTCTGTGTGTCATCTACGCGGCCCAAGCGTTGGGCGATATACAGCGCAATCAAATACATCAGCGCCAACTGAGTGGAATAGGCTTTGGTCGTGGCGACAGAAATTTCGGGACCGGCCCAGGTGTATAATACGTTTTTTGATTCGTTGGCAATAGAACTGCCAACGACGTTTACGATAGAGAGGATGGTCGCACCCCGGGCTTTTGCCTCGCGCAAAGCGGCGAGGGTATCGGCGGTTTCTCCGGATTGGCTGATAATGATCACCAGAGAATTTTCGTCGACAATCGGGTTTGAATATCGGAACTCTGAAGCAATCTCTGCAAAAACCGGAATGCGGCATAGCTCCTCGATGACATATTTTGCGACTACGCCGACATGATAGGCGGATCCGCAGGCGATAATATTGATACGCTGGATATTTTGCAGCAGCGCCTGATCGATTTCAATTCCGTCCAGATGAATCTGGCCGTTTTTGATGCGCGGCGTAATGGTGTCGCGCAGCGCTTTGGGCTGTTCCATGATCTCCTTGATCATAAAATGCTCATAGCCGCCTTTTTCAGCAGCGGAAACGTCCCAATCGATCGTTGTCACTGCGCGATCCAGCAAATGATGTTGAAGATCGAAAATTTCCACGCTGTTTTTGGTCAGACGCACAATCTCGTTATCGTTCAAATAATAAACTTTGCGCGTCAGCGGCAGGATCGCCGGAATATCTGAAGCAATCATGTTGCCCTGGTTCGAGGTACCTACGATCAAAGGGCTGGATTTTCGAACAGCGTACAGCTCATCGGGATGGTCCACGTTCAGAATCCCCAGCGCATAGGAACCTTCCAGCATCTGCAGTGTACGGACGATGGTATCAAACAGATCCCCATTATAATTATCCTGCAATAAATGTGCGACGACTTCCGTGTCTGTTTCAGAAGAAAATTGATAGCCTTTTTCTTGTAATTGGCGTTTTAACATGGCGTAATTTTCAATGATGCCATTATGAACGATGGCAAACGAACCATCTTGACTGCGGTGAGGATGCGCATTATCATCTGACGGTTTGCCGTGGGTTGCCCAACGGGTATGTCCAATGCCGGTCGGACTGTCGTAGTTGATACCATTACTGATCAGATCACACAGCGTTTTGAGTCGGCCGCATGCTTTCTTGATCAGAATTTTGTGATTCTGAAAGACAGCGATTCCAGCTGAATCATAACCTCTGTATTCGAGTCGGGCCAAGCCCTCTAATAATACGGGAGCGGCCGGTATAACGCCGGTAAAACCAACGATGCCACACATATCAAATGCCACCTTTCGCTAAGCACATCTTAAAATTAACCACTTATGATGGATAAACAAAATTTATATAACAGCACTATACCATTTTTCAGCAAAAAAAGCAACATAAAATCATAAATTCGCCGTCATGGATAACGGCGAATTTATCCCCACAAAACTTCGGCAAGCATTTTGATGCCGATGATACATAAAACGCTGCCACCGATGATTTCTGCTTTGTTTCCAATGACCCCTTGTAATCGAGACCCAAAGAAAAAGCCGATAAACGACAGCAGACAGGTAATCGCAGCAATCAACAATACATACAGCAAAATCACCGGCAGACGATCAACCTGAAGCGCAAAAGTCAATCCTACCGCCAGTGCATCGATACTGGTTGCAATGCCTAACAGGAGTAATGTTTTCAAGGAAGTGCCGGAAGACTGTGGATACCCATCTTTGGATGAATGACATGCTTCATATATCATTTTGACGCCGATAAAACATAGGATGATAAAACCCGCATAACCACTGTATGCAGAAATATAAGTCGTAAGACGACTGCCAGCCAGCCAGCCGATAAACGGCATCAGCCCTTGAAATAAGCCGAATATAACGCCGGTTTTCAGCGCGTTTATAAACGCGGCTTTTTCGCAGCACAGTCCCTTGGAGACAGCAACTGAAAAAGCGTCTGTAGCCAGTGCGGCCGCAATCAGGACGACTGAAATAAGCGTCAAGTCAATTTACTCCTTTTCCTCAGGATTATAGTGCAATAAGGTTTTCAGATTGCTAATATAAACGTCCGTCGGATTTTGAATAAAATTGCTTTTGATCGTTTCCGCCTGATCACGGTCAAATACTTTAATAGACAAATTGAAAAATTCCTTTTCCTGATCGTACATCGATATATGCACAAAATAACCGCCGTCAGTGTCTTTTTGGATCGTGATTTTATTGTCTTTTGCACGCTTTGCCATTACTTTTTCAATTTCGGCCGCGCGCAACGCCCTTTCTCTGACTGTAAACGGAATGTTGCTGACCAGACGCTGGGCAATGGCGCTGCCGGAAGGAGATAAGTGACAGGTTCCTTTTTGCAGAACAATATTCTGGTTTTTCTCCAGCTCGGCCAGGCTCTGGGTGATTTCAAAATAATTGGCCAGTGCCTGAGAGGTCAGTATGTTGGTGATGTTTTCGGGTGTAAAATCATATTTGATCTGATCCATCAGAAAACAGATCAGAATTTTAATTTGTTCTCTGGAGTTTAGTCCGCCGGGCTCAACGCCGCCGGTAAATGCGTCAAATTCCATGTTAATAAAAGCCTCCCGTGTCTGAAATATGACGGCTATATTTTATCATAATTTATGAAAATTTACAACAGAGAAATTATTGCGTCTGGCAGTAGATTGTGCTATAATCTTATAATAATCATGATCAAAATACAGGCAGTGTCTGTGATGACGTCTGTCAGTTGCAGAAACAGCCTGTTATTCAATCATAAGCAAAAGAGAGGAAATTCATGC
>CALWVA010000034.1 GCA_944384875.1 uncultured Clostridia bacterium | reverse complement strand
GCCCGGGCGCTGGCCATGTCGCCGGAGGTGTTGTGTTTCGACGAGCCCACCTCGGCGCTGGATCCCGAACTGACCGGTGAGGTGCTCAACGTGATTCGGGGGCTGAAAAGCTCTGACAGCACGATGATTGTCGTCACCCATGAAATCGCCTTCGCGCGGGACGTGGCAGACCAGGTGCTTTTTATGGATGAGGGCGTGATTGCCGAACAGGGGCCGCCCGAGCAGGTGATCGACCAGCCGCAAAATCCCAGAACCAGGGCGTTTTTATCCCGGTTTAACAGCTAAGACACGGCCTGCTGTGACACCGGCGTGTGCGGTGGATGAAATTGCGAAGCGACGCTGTGCCGCGATAACGGCGACGGTTGTTGAAAAGCAACTGCGACTGGTTGCGCCGGCAACGTAGGGCGTCGTGCAGCGCAGGTCAGCTGTTGCAGTCTGCCAGTCGTGCCATCGTATTTTTGTAAACAGGGCAGCCCGCCGAAAAATTCGGCGGGCTGCTTCACACTTTGTTATAACACTGATTTTTTCTCTTACGCTTTGCTGTATTGACTATTCTTTTTTATTGATAACATTTTGAAACGCTTCGTATAGCCCGGTGCTCGCCAACCCGGAGAGCAGGCCGCCCAGCAGAATAGCCGGCGTAATGCTCCAGTTCAGCCACATGTTCATCAAGATGCCCACCGCGCCCATGATCAGCGGAATAAACCGGCTGATTGCCTTGACCGCAACGACATGTTTGAGAATATAGGTGATACACAGGCAGACCAGCGTCGGGATAATCACAATATAATCCTGCAAGTTTTCCATCTATCCACCTCCTTCGGCAGATCAATAGACCAGCCCGCCTTCATACCGGACAAATCCTGTTTTATTGGAAGTCCCGTTGAAATAAACCACCACCGGATAGGCTTCAAAACGGCCGACGCAGTCGCATTTCTGCCATGGGTCCAGATATCCGATGGCATTTTTCTGTTCCTGTGCGTCTTTGGTGGTTGCATATACATTTTCCCTGGTGCTGCCGTTTTGATAGGTATTGCGCACCAGCTTGGCGGTGTCTTTGATGGGCACGCCGCCTTCGTATTTTACAAATCCGACTTTGTTAGAGATGCCGTTGTGATATACGACCACCGGGCAGGCGTCATACCGGGCGATATAATTGCCGCTTTGATGCGGGTCGAGATATCCGATGGAGTTATCGCCCGCCAGCGCCTCTTTGGTGGTAGAATATACATATTCCCTGGTGCTGCCGTTGCGATAGGGCAGACGCAGATATGGCGTGGCTTTTTCCGGCTGTGTTTCCTGCCCGCCGTTTTCCGGCTGCTCCGGCGCCTTGCCGTCGGTTTTTTCGCCCCGGATCCAGGGCTTGGGATCCTGTGCTTCGGAATCGGTCAGATCCCGCACCTCAAAGTGCAGATGGTTGCCGTTGGAAGTGCTGCCGGTGCTGCCCATGGGGCCGATCAGGTCCCCTACGGCGACGGATTGCCCGATTTGCAGCGCCGACTGTTTTTCCAGATGATAATAACGGGTGATAATGGTCTGATGCTTAATATGCACCACCCAGCCCACCGTCTCGCTCCAGTAGTTTCTGGTAACAACGCCGGCAATGGGGACAATGACATCTGTTTTGCGCAGTGTGCCGTCATAGCCCACCAGGTCGATTCCGTGATGATAACCCGCGCCGCGGCTGCCGAAATCCGATGTGACATACAGCCGGTTGATGTTGCCGGTCAGCCGGAGAGGGGAAATGGTATGCTCTATCAGTCCTGTCATAGGGTTCACTCCTTTATTTGATCGCATCTCCCGGCGTCAAAACACCGGAAACTCTCTGCTTTCAGTATATGCCGCAGCGGTCAAAAAGGTGCGCCGACTTACGGTAAATACCGCTGTTTGTGTCTTTTTCGACAGAAGCTTGGCATAAAACGCGCAGCCGTTTGCAAATTATTTTTATAACTTTAAAAAGATCGTAACAGATTATTCACAACTCTATGCTATCCTATAAATGCAATTAAAATCTCCCCCAAAGATAAATTGCACGCTGTATTGTCTGCCGGCTTCGACCGGTAGACAATGCAGACCCCCCTTTTTTAGTTGTTTTTCATACATCTCCTCTTATAAAAAACGCCCGGTTTTTACCGGGCGTTTTTTTATGCTTAAAATCCATATATCACAAGGCAATCCCAAATCATCCAAACGGAAAAACCCGGCATAGCGTATATATGCCGGGTTTTTGATATGGTTGTTTGAATCGCCGTATTCGGCAGGGCAGAATTGCCTATAAGCCGGATAAACTACAGCGCCCGGGCCGATTGCGATATATAGATCGGATCACGCCGTTGTTTTGCTGCGCCGTTGAAGCGTTTCACAGCAATTTTGCGACTAATGTTTGTAGATCGGGTTAATGTGTTCTGCCCATACAGATTGCAGCAGACGCGTCTACAGATTTGCTGTCAGCGTTCGCAGCTCTGTCAGCCGGGCTGCCATGTCCGGCGCGGAAAACAATACATTGCCCGCTACCAGAACATCCGCGCCGGCTTTTACCGCCAGCGGCGCGGTTTCCAGATTAATGCCGCCATCCACCTCAATGTGCAGTGGCAGTTTCAGCTTGTCCGCCTGTTCCCGGAGCTGCCGGATTTTATCCAGCGCTTCATACATAAACTTCTGCCCGCCGAACCCGGGTTCTACCGACATTACCAATACCATATCGCACAGCGGCAGATAAGGAAACACCGCCTGCGCCGGGGTGGCGGGCTTGATGGTCAGGCAGTTTTTTTTGCCCAGCGCGTGGATCTGTCTGAGGGTCTGTTCCACCGGAGACCCGGCTTCGATATGAAAGCCGATGCTGTCTGCGCCCGCCTTTGCAAAAGCTTCAATATAGCGGTGCGGCCGGTCGATCATCAGATGCACATCTAAAAACGTTTTTGTAGCTTTGCGCACCGAGGCGACTACCGGCATCCCAAACGAAATATTGGGCACAAAGATACCGTCCATCACGTCCAGATGCAGCATATCCGTATGCGCCGCGTCTAACGCGGCCACGGCGTCTCCCAGATGCATAAAGTCGGCGGTGAGCACCGACGGCGAAAACAAAACCACAAGAATACCTCCGATTGTTGATCATATAGTTTTATTATAAAGGGCCGGTCTGACCCTTGCAAGAGAATTTTTTTGTTTTCTATATAGATGCATACAATTATATAATTTGCACAAATAAAATCCTCAATTATGCACATGAAATAGGCAATTAGTTGTTGCTTTTCCACGGCAGGCGTGGTAAAATAAAACCATATTGTTGGCAGCTGCCGGCAAAACAGCCGCCCCCGGGCGCTAGAGAAAGGGTGTAGTCAAGTTGAAACAGTTCGACGCGAAAAACATTAAAAACGTAGCATTGCTGGGCCACGGCAGTTGCGGAAAAACCACGTTGGCAGAAGCGATGCTGTATATTGCCGGCGCGACCGACCGGTTTGGAACGGTGGCCGACGGTACAACGGTGACCGACTGCGATGCGGAAGAGCGCAAGCGGCATATTTCTGTGTCTACCGCGGTGGCGCCGCTGGTGTGGAAAGATGTCAAAATCAATCTGATTGATGCGCCGGGGCTGTTTGACTTTGCTTCGGGGGTATGCGAGGCGCTGCGCGCAGCAGAAACAGCGCTGATAGTGCTGTCGGGAAAATCCGGGCTGAACGTCGGTTCTGAAAAGGCGTTTCGTTCGGCCACCAAACGCAACCTGAAAAAAGTCTTTTTTGTTTCCAAGCTCAATTCCGACCATGCCGATTATTTCAAGGTGGTAGATTCCCTGAAAGAGCGATATGGCAATGTGATTTGCCCGGTCATCGTTCCTTATGTAGAAAACCATAAGGTGTTGTCTTACACCAATCTGGTGACGGGCAAGACCTGGCGCTATGAAAACGGCAAGCCTGTTCGGTGCGACCGACCCGATATGGGCGAGATTTATGATAAAATGTATAATCTGTTGTGCGAATCGGTGGCCAGCGTCGACGAAGTGTTGATGGAGAAATATTTTTCCGGCGAGCCGTTTACCGATGAGGAGCTGTTCGCCGGGCTGAAAACCGGCGTGGCCTCGGGGGATATTGCGCCGGTCTATTGCGGCGCCGGGCAGACCGGCGAAGGGGTTGAGCTGCTGCTCAACAGCATGGTGAAGATTCTGCCCAGTGCAGATGAAGCCCGACCGGAAACGGCGACCGATCAGTCGGGCAATGTCGTGGAACTGACCTGCGATCCCGACGGGCCGCTGGCGGCAGTGGTGTTTAAAACCATCGCCGATCCCTTTGTAGGAAAGATGTCTTATTTTAAAGTGATTTCGGGCAAGCTGGCGCCGGGCGCGGCGGTGGTCAACGCCCGGACGGGCGACAGCGAGCGCATCGGCAAGGTCATGACCGTCAAAGGCGGTAAAACCGAAGACGCCGATTATATTGCCGCCGGCGATATCGGCGCGGTTTCCAAACTGGGGGACGTTAAAACCGGCGACACGCTGACCGGCGCGGGCAATCCGCTGACGCTGGTGGGCATCGAGTTCCCGCAGCCGTCGATTACGATGGCCATCGCGCCGAAAAAGACCGGCGACGAAGAAAAAATCACCCAGGCGATGGCGCGGATCTGTGAAGAGGATCCCTCGATCCGGCTGGAGAATAACCGCGAGACCCACCAGCAGACGGTGTCGGGCTTGGGCGAGCAGCAGCTTGACGTGGTGCTGTCAAAGCTGAAAAGCAAATATGGCGTCGAGGCGGAGCTTTCGGTGCCGAAAACGCCCTATCGCGAAACTATCCGCAAAAAGGTTAAGGTGCAGGGGCGGTATAAAAAGCAGTCCGGCGGCCACGGGCAGTTTGGCGATGTATGGATCGAGTTTGAGCCCTGTGACAGCGATACGCTGGTGTTTGAAGAAAAGGTATTCGGCGGCGCGGTTCCCAAAAACTTTTTCCCGGCGGTGGAAAAGGGCCTGCAGGACAGCGTGAAAAAAGGCGTATTGGCGGGATATCCCGTGGTGGGGCTGAAGGCCACGCTGGTAGACGGTTCTTATCATCCGGTAGACTCATCGGAAATGTCCTTTAAAACTGCGGCGTCGCTGGCCTATAAAGAGGGCATGGCGCAGGCTTCTCCGGTGTTGCTGGAGCCGATCGGTATGCTCAAAGCCCAGGTGCCCGACGATTGCATGGGCGACGTGATCGGCGATATCAACAAACGCCGTGGCCGGGTCTTGGGGATGGAGCCGGGCGACGACGGTATGCAGGCGCTGGCAGCGCAGGTACCGATGGCGGAGGTGTATGATTTCTCCACCGTGCTGCGTTCGATCACCCAGGGCCGGGGCAGCTTTACGCTGGAATTCGACCGCTATGAACAGGCGCCGGAGCCGGTGGCACAAAAGGTGATTGCAGCGGCGCAATGATGCTTTGGCAGTGCGGAGAAATAACCAATACATTTACATACCATCACGCGATGCAGGCGGCGGGATATTTCCCGCCGCCTGCTGCGTCTGATATTATTCGGCTGTAAACTGTAAAATAGCCCTTGTACACACCGGATAAATATGCTAAAATGGTTGCAAACGGCGGTTTTGCGCGGTATATGGCGCGTGAGGCTGCGATCAGCCGGCGGTCTGTCCGGCGGGAAAGGATTTGTACATATGAAATACGGCTATTTCGACGATCAGGCGCGGGAATATGTGATTACCCGGCCCGACACCCCCTACCCCTGGATCAACTACCTGGGCGAGGAGGACTTTTTTTCGCTGATGTCCAACACCGGCGGCGGCTACAGCTTTTATAAAGACGCGCGGATGCTGCGGCTGACCCGTTACCGCTATAACAATGTTCCCACCGACGCGGGGGGCAAATATTTTTATATCAATGACGGCGGCACACTGTGGACCCCGGGCTGGATGCCGGTCAAAACCCCGCTGGACCATTACGAATGCCGCCATGGGCTGGGCTATACCCGGATCACCGGTAGCAAAAACGGGCTGAAAGCCACCCAGACGGCGCTGGTGCCATTGGGCTATACGGCTGAGGTCACCCGGCTGACGCTGGAGAACACCGGCGATCAGCCCAAGGATTTTACGGTGTTCTCTTTTGTGGAATGGTGTTTGTGGAACGCCTATGACGATATGACCAATTTCCAGCGCAACCTGTCCATTGGCGAGGTGGAGATCGAGGGCAGCGCGATTTATCATAAAACCGAATACAGAGAACGCCGCAACCATTATGCGGTGTTTGGGGTCAACGCGCCCATTGACGGGTTTGACACCGACCGCGAGAGCTTTATCGGGCTATATAACGGGTTCGGCGAACCGGACGTACCGAAAGCCGGCGCGCCGAAAAACTCGGTGGCCCAGGGCTGGTCGCCCATTGCATCACACTGTTTGCGGGTACATCTGGAGCCGGGCGAGCAAAAGTCGCTGATTTTTGTGCTGGGCTACTGTGAAAACGACGAAGCGCATAAATGGGAGGCGCCCGGTGTGATTAACAAAACCGGCGCCCGGGCGTTGTTGGCCGATTTTTCTACCGATCAGCAGTTTGACGACGCCTTTGAAAAGCTGCGGGATTATTTTGCTGTCCAGCTTTCCAATTATCAGACGAATACCTGTGATGAAAAGCTCAACCGGATGGTAAATATCTGGAACCAGTATCAGTGCACCGTGACCTATCATATGTCCCGTTCGGCCTCTTACTTTGAGTCGGGTATCGGCCGCGGCATGGGCTTCCGGGATTCTACACAGGACCTGCTGGGGTTTGTGCATATCCTGCCGCAGCTTGCCCGCCAGCGGATTCTGGATATCGCCGCCACCCAGATGGAAGACGGTTCGGCCTATCATCAATATCAGCCGCTGACCAAAAAGGGCAACAACGATATCGGCTCCGGCTTCAATGACGATCCGCTGTGGCTGATTTTCGGCGTGGCGGCTTATATTAAAGAGACCGGCGACACCTCGATTTTAAACGAGCCGGTGGCCTATGACTGTGACCCTGAAAAAGCACAGCCGCTGTATGACCATCTGATCCGTTCGTTCCGCTTTACCACCGGGCATCTGGGCCCGCACGGCCTGCCGCTGATCGGCCGCGCCGACTGGAACGATTGTCTCAACCTGAACTGCTTCTCCAAAACACCGGGCGAGTCGTTCCAGACCACCGCCAACTTTGAAAGCGGCGTGGCGGAGTCGGTGTTTATCGCCGGGATGTTTGTGGCGGTCAGTGAAGATTATCAGGCGATCATGGGTTTATTGGGCCGGTCTGACGAGCAGGCTTATGCAAAAGACGAATGTGAAAAGATGTATAACGCGGTGCTGCAGCACGGGTGGGACGGTGAATGGTTCCTGCGGGCCTATGATGCGTTTGGTAATAAAATCGGCTCGAAAGAGTGCAAAGACGGACAGATTTATATCGAGCCCCAGGGCTTCTGCGTGATGGCGGGCATCGGCGTGAAAGAGGGGCTGGCCGAAAAAGCGCTGAACGCGGTGCGCGACCGGCTGGAGACGCCATATGGCATTTCGCTGCTGGATCCGACCTATAAAGAATACCATGTGGAGCTGGGTGAAGTGACCTCTTATCCGCCGTCCTATAAGGAAAACGGCGGCATCTTCTGTCACAACAACCCGTGGATTACCATCGCCGAAACCAAACTTGGCCGCGGCGACCGCGCTTATGAAACCTATAAGAAGATCTGCCCGGCATATACCGAAGAGATTTCCGAATTACATCGGATGGAGCCGTATGTATATGCGCAGATGATCGCCAGCAAAGACGCCGCGCATCAGGGCGAGGCGAAAAACTCCTGGCTGACCGGCACCTCCTCCTGGACGCTGTATTCGGTCACCCAGTATATCCTGGGCATCCAGCCGCAGTTTGACGGGCTGAAGATCGACCCGTGCATTCCCGCCGAGTGGGACGGTTTTATCGTAACGAGAAAGTTCCGCGGCGATATCTATGAGATCACGGTGCGCAATCCCGACGGCGTGATGAAGGGTGTGAAATCCGTCACGATAGACGGGCAGACGCTGGACGGCAACGTGTTGCCGGTGGCTGGCGACGCAAAGACGCATCAGGTCGTTGTGGTGATGGGCTGAGCGCAAAAGGGTGTTATCCATCTTGCGGCAAGAACCCGTGTACTTTTGACACAGGCGGCACTGCCTGCACGTTGTAAAAAGGTATGGTGCAAAGGCATCAAAACCGATTCTTTTTAAATTATAGGAGCCGGACGCATTACGTCCGGCTCCTATAATTATAGCATCTTATTTGAGAATGGTTCATGGGCAAAGCGTCGCTTACGGAAAAATTTCTCCTGCGTCTACAAGATCATCCCCGGGAATATGCCCTTCAGAGGCGGTGATCATGTCCTGCACCCACAGGATCTCTACATCCGGCCGTTCATAGGGTTTCATGCTTTCACGCATCCTTTCTGTCGGTATTTACGCGGCGGTCTGCGCCGGCGTTGCAAACTGGTCGATGATGGCCTGCTTTTCACTGCTCAGCCCGTCGTAATAACCGTCGCCGGCATTTTTAATGTTGTCGGCTGTCTGCCGGATGTTGCGGGTCGCCGTGACCGCGGTATAAAAGGTCGCCGTGCTGTTGTCGGCATAGGTAACGGTCAGATAGCCTCTGGCACAGATATCCGACGTAAAGTGTTCGCTGCCGATGCCGACTACCGAACCGTAATAGCAGCTGGTAATCTCGTTGGAATCCGGCGCGTAAAACCCATTATCCAGATCCACCAGCTTTACGGCAAAGGGGGTGTCCAGCGTGAGCGCGCCGCTGACGTTGTCCGCGGCAATGAGCAGCGTTCCCTGTTCAATCTGTTGCGCCGCATTCGCCAAAGCGTTATATTCCCCGGTAGAAACAGAGGTCTGAAACCGCAGACCGGGTTTTTCAATATTCAGCCGGATGCTTGCGCCGTCAGCCATTTCAAAGGTCAATACCGCCGCGCGGATAACCGTATCGGCGGTTGCCGCGACAGTGGCGCCCGCGGGATACAGTTTGCCGTCTACCATCCAGCCTGTCAGGGTTTTCAGCGGCGCAGTCGGCTCTGTCAACGGCAGCGTGACAACCCCGTCAGAGACCGGCAGCGCGCTCTGGTCGCCGTTGGCCAGGGTCAGATTAGCGGCATCATCCCCCACGCCGGCCTTCATGGCGGTTTCATCGTCGTAGATCAGCTGAATATTATCCATATAAACGGTAGAAGCCGACGAGGTTTTCAGACTGAAATAGCGGGTAGACATGGCGGCAAGCCTGTCGTCAAACGTCACGGTATAAGTGGTCGGCGCAGTCTGGATGCGCAGGCTGCCTGGAACTGCCTGCCCGCCGATCAAAGCGTAACCGGTGGTGGCTGTATCTGCCCAGGCGGTAAAGCGCAGCGCTGTGGGATCACCGGTTTTCCAGTTTTCCGGCAGTTGTATTTTAAACTGACTCCAGTTGCCGGTCTGAGCTTTCAAAACAGTGCCGAAGCCCGCGTAATCCGCCTGTAGATCGGCGGCCGCAACCTTTGACAGGACAGTGGCCGGTCCGCCGTCGGTAGACGCCGCACCGTCTGCGGCGTCAAAGTCGACCGCCGTGCGGACATAAACCGAATCGCCCGGTTCCGGCGCCGGCGCGGTGGTTGTAGTAGATGCAGCGGCGGTGGTCGTTGTTGTTGTGGAAGAATCGCCGGTGGTTGCAGAACCGCTGCCGGAGGTTGTCTCGTCCGGCGTATCGATACGGTCGACCTTCCATTGAATATCGTCGATATAGATCCCTTCGCCTGCGGGCAGGCTGTTTACTGCAATCGTGACCGAAGATGCGGTGCGCATGATCTGTGGGGTGACGGTTTCATATTTCCAGACGGTGTTGTTATAAAACCGGCCGTTCCAGTCTGCCTCAATCCAGCCGCCTTCGGCAGGAATCTGAACATTCAGCTTATATTTAGCCGATGCGGTGGTAAACTCCAGATAACCGCTGCGGGCAGTGCCGTCGCCGGACATCCAGAACCGCATGCCGGTAGACCGGTGGCGTTCCGGCAGATAGCTAAGGTTCAGCGCCGCAGTACAGTTGCCGGTAGACGTGCGGTTGTTTGACAGCCGTACGCCGGTGGTGCTGCCGGTTCCCGGAGACAGTCCCGCCGGGTCAGACTGTAACTGCACCAGCGAATAGCAATAGCCCACATACCACAGCCTGCCATTGGTGCTGCCGGCAACATTGTTTTCCCAGTCGACCGCCTGCACATAATTGTTGTCATAATAAACCGGTTCGCTTTGATCGGGTATGCCGGCGCCGTTGTATGCGCCAATATTGGCCGGCCCTACAGCAGACACCGGGTTGCCGAAAAAGTCCCGCTCGCCGTTGTCAGGCAGAACTTTACCGGCGTTCAGCGCCGGCGAATCGTCGTATAAATAATAAGCGTCACAGCTCTCAAATCCAACGCCGGCCCCGCCCGGCGCCTTGAGCCTTGGGTCAGCGACAATATTGCCTGAAGCCGCCGCGATCACCGGCGTCTGGCCGTCTTCTACCGTGTCCGGCGCGGTGGGCGCCTGATTGGCAGAGGTCCCGTATACCAGATTGTTTTCCCACACGGTATTGGTGCAGAAACCGTCATGCGCGGTGTTGCGGCTCTGGAAGCTGTATTTCTGGCCGTCGCTGGGACTGCTGAAATCATAAAACAGATTGTTATAAAACTGGGTGTTGTCAGGATACCCCTCATATTTGGTGTAAACCGAGATCACCCGCGCGTCCAGCCCCCACCGGGTATACAGCGTGTTGTTGTAAATCTGGGTGTTGGTGATGTTCCCCACCAGCGTAAACTGCGCGCCGCCGTTGTTCTGCCCGATATTATACCGGACAATCGAACCGTCGTTGAAACCTTGCAGCGAACCGTCCCAGTTGGTTTCTTCGGTGCAGATCAGCATAAAGCCGCCCTCGTTGTCATGGCCATAGTTATACTGAAACACCGTGCCGCTGCTCATATAGTCGCAGTCAAAGCCCTGGCCGTCGTTGCGGGTCAGCGTGTTATACGCCTCGTTAAACTGGAAAACCGCGTCGGTACAGTCAAAGGGCCAGATCGCAACCTCCGCCGCGACACTGCGGTTGTGGGAAGTATGCACCACGTTGTATTCGGTCAGCGGACCCTGGCATTCCTGCACCAGAATGCCGTCACAGCCGATATTATACAGATAATTGCGGCGGATAATCACGTTTTTGCCGCCGTGGTCCGGGTCGGCGCGCCAGCCGCCGTTGATGGTCATGCCGTTGCCGCCCACGTTATAAATCTGATTGTTTTCGATCAGGATATCTGAAAACCCGGTATACCAGTCGGCGCCCAGCGTCTGTATGCCCGCGCCCTCACCGCTGGTGTTTGTGCGAAAGCTGGTGATGTCATGGATGCTGTTGTTGCGAATGATAAAGCCGTGATAGGTGGTTTTGTTGACCGAGGCCGTGACCTGGATACCATAGCGCTGGGCTTCGGTTTCGGCGGTGTTGGTGATTTCAAGATTTTCCACCACCCAGTAGGAGGCGTTATAAAGCTTGACGACAGCATCGACACCGCCGCCGCTCAGCAGCGGCATATCCCCGGTTCCATACGCGCCCAGCGTGATATAATCTGTGATCGTGCCGGTACCCCTGAGGGTGACGCCGCCGTCCCATACGCCGCCGCGTTTGAGCAACACCGCGTCGCCGGGCGCAAAAGTCGTGGCGCTGACCTTTTGCAGCGTCTGCCACGGCGCGTTTTCAGAAGTGCCGGCGTTTGCATCGTCGCCGGCCTGCGAATCCACATAATAAACGGTTCCGCTGTAAGACGGCGTATCGTCGCCCGCCAGCGCGACAGGGATTGGCAGGCAGCACAGCAGCGCCAGCGCCGTCAGCATTGCAAGGGCTTTTTTCATGGTGATCACTCCAATAGCAAAATCGGCCTTCTACAGGATCAGATGGATACCCGCTCATAAACGGGCAACGTGGAAAAGTCGGCGCTGTTGTTCAGCTTTTCTATATAAGCCGGATATTGCTCCCGGATATACAGGCTGCGCACTGCGTCGGCTACTTCATCATAGCTCTGATAGCCGCCGGCTTCAGCGGTTTCACAATATAAAATACAAAATGCCGCTCTGTTTTGAAAGATTTCGGAATATTCGCCGGGCTGTAATTGCAGCGCCTGCGTGTAAACAATCGGGTCGGTCTTAGACGCGCTGGCCGCGGTATCTTCATTTAAAGTCAGTTCGGTGACGGTTAGAGATCCGATGCCCTGTGCCGGGTTGTCTGCCCCGGCCAACAGCAGCGCATGAAGCCGCCCGGCCTGTTCGCCTGCCTGCTGCTCGGTCAGGCCGCTGTCGTCAAAAGAGATGGTATACAGCCGCAGCCTGGCATTTTGAACCTTTTTATAATCTGTTTGCTTTTTCTGCTCGTAAAACGACCGCAGCGTAGCTTCATCTGCATCCAGCGGCTGTCCCGGTTCAGACAGCTTTTGACGCAGCGCGATCTGCAAGTTGCTCAGTCGGTAATCGTAATAGGTATCTGTTGTAAACTCCGCCGCGCCATATACCGCTTCACCGGCTTGGATTTGTTCCGCCCGATTTTGATTTTCCAGTTCTAAAGCCTGCTCAAAGGCCTCATAAGAGGCGTCAGAGGCATCCTGCAATATTCCATAGTCAATTGCCAGCTGTTGCTGCATTTTATATAGCCTGACATGTTGCATCGCTGTATCCCGCAGCGCATCCATCGGCGTGCGCCCGTCGTATTCAGTTTGCCAAAACTTTTCGTTTCCGGTATCTGCGCCATAGGCGGATTGAAACTCGTTGATGATGGCCGCCCGGTCCCGGCGCATCTGATCCTCCAGTTCCTGCCGGCAAATATCCAGCCCGCTGATGCGCGCCACCGTCTGATACCGTCCTGCCGGCAGACACAGCCACACAGCCGCGGCAACGCCTGCGGCCAACACCAGCGCACCGGCCGCGATCAGTCCGTTTCGAATTCGTTTTGTCATGTGTTTCACCCGGATATAACCGTTTATGATAATAGTCCCAGCTGCTATACCGCCGTTTGCGGCGTCGCGCAGCGGCCATCATATGTCGCTGAATAGAGCTCGTAAAGCACACGCGCGCCCGCGTGCGCCATCTGCTGATATCCTACTACAAAACCAAAATAATTGCAACGGATTTCCAGGCGTTTGTCGCATGAACGCAGTAATTTTGTCATATCGCGTTTGCAGAGAAGATAAATATATGCAAATTGCCCAGAAAACACGTGAATAAAGCACACGTTTTTCAATGACGGCCGTGCGAGAAAAAGAAAAATTGGTCTAATAGGAATTTTGTTTCCTTGTGCAGACAGCCATCCTCTGCTATTGTAAAATCCTGCAATGGAAAACCTGTATGATCAGACTTGGGGGATGGACAATATGCGAAAAATCAGTCTTATTCTATTGGCGCTGTTGACCGCGTGCTGCATATACGGCTGTGATTTTGGCGGTGCGGGACAACCGGCAGATACAACTACGGCGCCGTTTACAGAGATCGTTCGGCAGACGGCGGACACGGTCTACAATGAACAAACGGTGGCGGATGCGGATATTGTGTCAAACAGCCGCACGGTCTATGTGGCGCCTACCGGAAAACGCTATCATTTTCGCAAAACCTGCGCAGGGAAAAATGCCAGGGCGACAACGTTGAAACAGGCGGTGGCCTCTGGCCGGGATGCCTGTAAAAAATGCGCCCGGTAACCCGGTGGTCCGGCAGATAGCCGGGAAAAAAAGCGGGCCGTGTTACACACGGCCCGCTTTTTGTAATCACAATATAAACATGTTCCTCATGGCGCCCGCCGCTAAAACGGCAGCGGCCGCATAAATGGTTTGATCGGTGATATATTGCGCATGCTGCAAACCTGCTTTCAGCGCCGCCATGTTGTCGTTCAGATCTATAACAGGCCTGTTGACAGTTCTAAAACAGGTTTTTCCATTTGCTATTGCAATCTATTTTGGGCTTAAGCCAAAGCCGCCGGGTCTGACCTTTTTGATAAGTTTTGGCCCCGTCGTTTCGTCATGATTCGTTTTTTCCGGCGTTTGTGGCGCTGTGCATCCAAAGCAGCAGCGCGCC
>CALWVA010000033.1 GCA_944384875.1 uncultured Clostridia bacterium | reverse complement strand
GCGCGAACAATATCGCCGGGTTTTTGTTCAATCAGCTTTGCTTTACGATCTAATCCGTGTTCTTTGAGTTTCCCGTTAATCAGCCCCAACGTCAATTTGGTACCATATACCGGAATATTAATCTCTTTTAATAAATAGGGGATAGCGCCAATGTGATCCTCATGCCCATGCGTAATAAATATTCCCTTGATTTTATCTTTATTTTTAATTAAATATGTCACATCCGGGATCACAATGTCCACCCCGGGCATATCGTCATCCGGAAAAGAAAGCCCGCAGTCTATAACAATCATCTGGTTTTCATATTCATAAACAGTGCAGTTCTTTCCGATTTCATCCAGACCGCCCAGCGAAATGATTTTCAGCGGCGCTTTCTTATAAGATGGTTCTTTTATACCAGATTTGGTTGTTGTTTTTCGTGGCGATTTATTGTCAGCTGCCGATTGTGAGGATTTCGCGGGTTGCGACTTTGTCACAGATCGTGTACGCTGGGTCGCTTGCCGCGATACGGAGCGGGAATTGGTTTTCATCCCTCCGGTAACTGCCGAAGCAGTTTTAGAAGTTGTTTTTGACGCTGCTTTTTTTCTGAAATTTTCATATTTGGTCGTCTGAGCATTTAACAGCGTATTTTTAATGTTACTGTTGGCCGACAGGCCTTTGTCCGTTACTGAATTAGACAAATAGATGCCTCCTATCATAATTTATATGTTTTTATACACCGCAACAAAAGGTCAGAGAAAAACAGCTCTAACCTCATTCATTTTGGTAACCCTATCCCGCAAACGGGCCGGATAGAGTCAATGATCGTTATTATATTTTTGAATTTAAAAAATATAAAACACTGCCTTATGGCATATCATTCAAAAGTTATGTTCTATAATATTTTAAATCCTATGATCCGTAATGTCAAGGATTTTTGTGCAATACCTGCTATTATTATGGGAATTTTATACCGGTTCATACAAGAAAAGATAGACAAGATACAAAAAAAAGTTTACAATAAGATCGGCAGGTGGTTTTTTGAAAGGATTATATATTCATATCCCGTTTTGTATCAAGAAATGTATATATTGTGATTTTTATTCGCTGCCTTATCGAGCAGATCTGGCCGATCAATATATGCAAGCGGTTGCGCGAAGGCTCGAAAAATACCCCGTTGTGTTTGATACAGTATATTTCGGCGGTGGCACGCCGTCTGTATTTGGCGGTACACGGCTGGCAGAATTACTGAAAAACATACAGATTTGTGACGGCGCTGAAATTACGGTAGAATGCAATCCCTCTACAGCGACAGCCACATTTTTTGAAACCATCGCGGTGGCCGGTGTCAATCGGATATCCATCGGGATGCAATCGGCCGTGCCTGAAGAGCTTTGTTTTTTAACCCGTCGCCATACGCCGGCTATGGTGCAGACGGCGGTAACATCTGCGAAAAATGCTAGAATCGATAATATTTCTGTAGATATCATGCTGGGGCTGCAAGGTCAAACAATCCAAAGTTTGCAACAAACGCTGGATTTTTGCCTTCATCTGCCGATTACGCATATATCGGCATATATGCTAAAGGTGGAACCGGATACGCCGTTGGCGTCATATGATCTCTCAGGCTTACCCGACGCAGATACCGTCGCGGAGTTTTATTTGTTTTTGTGCAAATATTTGCAGCAGCATGGATTCACACAATACGAAATCTCAAATTTTTCGAAACCAGGTTATGCCTGCGAACACAATTTATTATATTGGAACTGTGAACCTTATCTTGGGATCGGGCCGGCAGCCCATTCGTTCTGGAACGGCAAACGTATGCATTTTCCCAGAGATTTAAAGGGCTTTTTGCAGGGCGCATATCCGGTTTCAGACGGTGCGGGCGGGGGAATAGACGAATATATAATGCTGCGCCTGCGATTGACGGAAGGGCTACGGTTTGATCTGCTGAAACAGCGCGGTTATCCGCCGTTGAATCAGCAATTTTTAAAAAACTGTGTATCTCTTGCGTCGCAGGGCTATTTAATACTTGACAATACCGGTGTCCGGCTGACTCCCAAAGGATTCCTGGTTCAAAATCAGATTCTGGGGCGGTTGCTGTAAAAACAGATTTATGGTTTGATGTTTTGATTGAATTGTAATCAGGAGGTATTATATATGCGAATAGGAATCGGATATGATGTACACAAATTAACTGCCGGGCGAAAGTTAATCATCGGCGGTGTGGAAATTCCCCATATTAAGGGCCTGTTGGGACATTCGGACGCAGATGTACTGCTGCACGCGGTCTGTGACGCGCTACTGGGTGCCTGCGCACTGGGAGATATCGGCATGCATTTTCCAGATACGGATTTGCAATATAAGGGGGCAGATAGCCTGGAACTGCTGCGCCATACTGTCAAACTGGTCAAAGATGCCGGATTTAACATCTGCAACATCGACACGGTTATCATCGCGCAGCAACCAAAAATGCGGCCGTATATAGATCAGATGCGCCAACAAATTGCAGCTGCATGCGGTATAGCGATTTCTCAAATTTCGGTAAAGGCGACTACCGAGGAAGGGTTGGGTTTTACCGGTGAACAAAAAGGGATTGCAGCCAAAGCCATCGCGTTGGTAGACTGAAATACGCCTGTTTGTTCCTTTATCAATTCTTGTCCGGGCGGCATACAATGTAATGCGGCTTGACCGAGAAAACATGATGAAGGAACGAAGTGAAATGAATAAAGAACTGATTTATATTGGATCTGTCACCCAGGCTATGAAGGGCAGAGATCTTTTAAAGAAAAACGGGATCGCAGCACATATCGAGCGCAGTGCCGTGGATTTGGATACGGGCGGCTGTGGTTATTCCATTATGGTTGTTGACGAAAACCGGGCAAAAGCGGAGCTGATTTTAAAACGACATCATATCATTAAGGGAAACGGCTCAAAAGCCGGGAATCCCTGATGATTTATCTGGATAATGCAGCGACGACAAATCCAAAACCGCGTTGCGTTTGTCTGGCAGCTGCTACAGCGCTGCAAAAATATAGCGCAAATCCCGGCCGGAGCGGGCATGAAGCTTCTCAGCGCTGCGCAGAGATGGTCTATCGGACCAGAGTGAAAATCGCAGAATATTTTCATGTCCCGGATGCGGAAAATGTGGTCTTTACGCCCAATTGCACCACAGCGCTGAATGTTGTAATCAACGGGTTGTTCGAACCGGGAGATCATTTGCTGATTTCCTCTCTTGAGCACAATGCGGTATTGCGTCCCGTCTATGCGTTGACCAAAAGGGGCGTTTCTTTTGATATTGTTGATATCTCTGAAGACCCGCAGCAAACGCTGCAGCGATTCCGGGCTAAAATTAATGCGCGAACCAAAGCGATCGTCTGCACCCATGCTTCCAACGTATTCGGCGTGTTGCTACCGATTGCGCAGATCGGCGCGCTGTGCCGGGAAAAAGGGTTGTTGCTGATCGTGGATGCGGCACAGACGGCGGGAACAGTTCCGATCGATTATACACAAATGCAGATCGATTATCTTTGTATCGCGCCACACAAAGGCCTGTATGCGCCGATGGGAACCGGCATTCTGATTACCGATGCCCGCCCGGCTCCGTTGACTTACGGTGGTACCGGCAGCGCCTCCCATTTGCGCACCCAGCCGGATTTTTTGCCGGATAAATTTGAAAGCGGCACTCTAAACGTACCCGGAATCGCAGGCATTAGCGCTGGTATTGACTTTGTACAGGCACATCCCGGTTTATATCAAAGCGAGATGCGACAGATGAAAATGTTCTATGACCGGCTTGCGAATACTCCAAAGGTAAAATTATATACCCGTCGGCCACAAACCGATTGTTCGGTGCCGGTGTTATCCTTTAATATAGGAGAACTGCATAGCGAAGAAGTTGCCGCAAAGTTAAACTGCCGGCAAATTGCGGTACGCGCCGGGCTGCACTGTGCTGCTGCAGCGCACCGGTATATGGGAACTGAAAAACAGGGAACAGTTCGTATTGCGCCATCAATATTTACAAAAGATCAGGAACTGCTATATGTGGCAGACTGTATACACCGGATTGCAAAAAACGCTTGAAAGCCGGGAATTCCCGGCTTTTTGGGCGTTTTGAGGTCTATCTCTTGATTTGTGCTGACATCGACCACAAACCAGACGAAAGCCAAAATGTGTGATCAGCACCGTTTACATCGACTTTTTTAGCCGAATGAATCTAAAATCCGCTTTGCTGACGCCTTTAGTGCACCACAGTACAACTGCATAACAGCCGCCGAAAACGCCGGCCTGGAGCAAAATGCGCAAAAGCGCGGGCAAAGCCATGGTCTGTAGAAAAAAACCGGCTGCAATTCCGGGGACGGTCGCCAGCAGCGGCTTGCATACCCAGTTTGATGTGTCAAATCGAACCTCCGAGACCCGAATTAACCGGTGTAAATTCAGAGTAGAGGTCAATACATTACTGAAAATCATCATGATCAGAAAACCTATCATGCCTTTTTGTGGAACCAAAATAAAAATCAGCAAAATACGCAATACAGAGTCCATAGTTGTATAAAGCAGGCTGTGGTTTTGCTGGTTCAATCCTTTTAAAATGCCGTCGGTTATACATTCCAAATACATAAATGGAACAATTGGAGCTAAAACCCGAATCAAAAATCCGACTTCGTCACTCTGATATATTAAATATCCCAGATCCTGCGCTGTTACAACGAACAGACCGCCAATCAAAATAGAGATTTGCAGCGTAATCTTCAGCGCTTTATTTACGGCGTTGTAAATTTTCTGATGATTTTGCTGTATATGCGCCTGTGAAATCTCCGGAATCAGTAAAGACGACATCGAAAGTAGCATAGAGGAGGGAAAAAACAGCAGTGGCATAGCCATCCCTTTGAGCATGCCAAACTGCTCCAGCGCCGCTGTTTTTGAACCACCGTATTTTTGCAGGCTTTGTGGGATCAGTAGATTTTCGGTTGTACGCAAAAAGGAATTCAACAGCCGTCCGGCAGAAATGGGCGCCGCGATACGAAACAGCAAACGTATAATGGGCGGCGCCTGTTTCCGGTCGGCATGAATTTGCAGTTTTCGGTAATCCCGTTTATATAACAACCAGATTAACATACAGGAACAAAATTCCGCAACGGTATCTCCGATCAAAACATATGCGCAGGTACGGGCAATGTCAGGGGAAGCAAAACGAACCAGCAAAAACCCAATCATAAAAATGCGAACAAACTGCTCAAACATTTGTGCATTTGAAGGTGTGATCGCATTACGTCGGGCAGTGAAATATCCCTTCACACAGGAGGAAATACCCATAAAGGGCAGGGAAAAAGCTAAAATACGAATAGAAATGACGCTGCGGACATCTCCGATCCACCATTGCCCAATTACCGGCGCCAAAACAAATACCGCAGCGGTAACTATAATGCCGATACCGACTGTCATGCCGACTGATTTACGCATGATGCGACGGATATCGGCTTTACCGCCGCAGACCGATGCATCCGCTACCAGACGGGTTACTGCAACAGAAATGCCGCCGGTCACACAGGCGGCAGCCAGCATATAAACCGAAAAAATCAACTGATATAGCCCGGTGCATTCCGCGCCGATCTTATTGGTCATATAAATTCGGAACATCATGCCGATCAACCGCAGAACAATAGCGTAAACCGTCAGAATGATCGTATTTTTTACAAATAACGCAATTTTCATCAGATCAGATAATTATAAGCGTTGGTGATGCTGTTCCAAACCTGTCTGTCAATACTGTTGCCCTGCAGATGTAACGAACGCCTGATATAAATAATTGCCCGCGTTGTCGCCTGATCATATATACCGTTGATAACAATATTGCTTAGCCCCTGAAAACGTGTACCAAGCGCCCGGAGCATTGTCTGAATAAAAATCACACTGTCTCCCGTATCTCCCGGCGTCAGGATCATGTTGGGGGCGGGAAAACCTTTGATGGTATCTGCCGGACTCTCATCTTTCACAATCTGACTGTATTGCGCATAAAGACGGTCCCAGGTGGTTTGATCAATTTCACCGGTTGGCGGCAAACCGGACCGTGTTTGATATTTTTGAACGGCATCTGCGGTTTCGGTGCCATAAATACCGTCTATGCCGATTTTCGGAATCGTAGAATCACGATGCGCAATTGTTCTTAGATATTGTTGTGCCTCTAAAACAGATTGTCGGTATGTAGGATACTGGCTGGTTGACGCCAAAATAATCACCTCTTAGATCATGCAATTGTAAACCCCGGAAATTGATTGGGCTGTTTCTCGTTTCCTACAGTAAGATCGCTGTATAGCGTCGCGATTTCATACCAGGTCAGCGGGCCAACCACACTAGTGGGGTTAATACCGTATAGCTCCTGAAATTGTCGTACAGCTGTTTGTGTCTGCGGGCCAAAATTTCCGGTTACCGGAACACTGTTGATTTCAGGAAAGCTTTCAGCAATTGTCGATAAATATTGTTGAATCGTTTCTACGTTCTCTCCGGTGCTGCCCAGACGCAACGGCGTACCCGGATATAGTTTCACACCGCCCCGGATATTGTCCTGTGAACTGATGATTCCGCGGTAAGCGTTAAACATCGCCTGCCAGGTGTTGTCTCCAACGATGCCGTCCGGCGTAAGGCCGTATAATTTTTGAAAAGCAATGACAGCGTCTCGCGTCGCTTCGTCAAACACGCCGTTGACGACAATAGCCGGGACATTGTTATAAAACCGACCGATCACCGCCAGATAAAACTGAAAAGCACGAACATCGGCGCCGGTATCTCCCAGCCGCATCGGCCGGGGAAATTGATCTTGATACTCTTCTTGGCTAATCCCTTCAGAATCCAGCTCTGAGAGCCGTTTGACCGCGTTGTAAATAAATATTATTTTATACCATGTCGCATTCCCGACAATACCATCCGGCGTAAGATTGAATATCTGTTGAAATTGCCTGACAGCATTTTCGGTTGATTGTTCAAAAATACCGTCCGGCGGATAAATTTTCGGAATACTGGGATAGTTAGAAGAAATTCGGTTAAGCCACACCTGTATCCGGCGAACTGCCGAGCCGGTATCTCCGATTGATAACGGATATCCCGGATAAGAAGGAACATTCGGACTCACCGGGACACTGGTTTCAATGTTAATATCATCCCCATAATAATATTGTAAAATCTGATAGGGGAGCATACCCTGATTGGCCAGTGGAACGGTTCCCCACTGTGAAAGCCCGTCGCAGGTAACGGTCGTACCGTTGCAATATTGTGCGAACAGCGGCAACACCTCGCCCTGGCGTACAATGAACGAGTTGAAAATATCATCGACAATTTTGCTGATATTCTGAAAATAGTCCCGTCCGGGGGTAAAAGCCTGATCGTATTGTGTGGAGTTGGTGATATCAAAGGCATACCCCTGGCTGCGGTAATACTCAGTGAGATAGCGGTTGAGCGCAAAGGAAATCTGCGCGTAGATATTCGCGCGAATTGCATTTTCAGGCCAGGTCGGGTACACTTCACTGGAAGCGACATTTTTAATATAATCCGGAAAGGATACCGTCACATTCTGCGCGCTGGAAGCCGGTGTGCCCAGATGTACAGTGATAAATTCCGGTATATATGGTACGGTCGGCATACAGACACCTCCGGTTACAGCGTCGATTCAGGCGCGGTGTTATTCATTTCGATGACGCTGTTTCCCTGAAAATTTTCAGGCAGCGGCAACATTTCAATCTGTTGAATGGAAGTTTGCCCGGCAAAAACAGGTACAAATTTGTTTTTAATCGTATAATAGCCGTCTTTGTTGATCTGAATAGCGTAATATACATATGGGCGGCTGTTCCCCGGGGTCAACGACAGATCTGCCGAAAGAGCCGGCAACTCTAAAAGCGGCGTTTCTCCGTCTATATTGGTCATAACCGAAGCCATCAAACGCTCTTTTCCGGAATTGTCAGTATATGTTACAAACACATATGCGTTCTCAATCGGAGTCGCACCGCGACCGGTCGAAACCTCGGCTCTTAAATAGCCGGTTGCCCGCAGATCTTCTAACGGTATTTGCGTAGGGATATTTGCAGTCTCTGTGCCAATTGACGGCGGTTCGTTCGCAACGACAGGCGGTTCTCCGGCGGCAGCAGGGAATTCACCGATGGCAGCAGGCGGCACGCCGGTATTTTCCTGCATCGAATCAAATGGGGGTGCAATCGAAGATTTCTCTGATTCCGACATTTCCACTGGCGCTTGATTTGTTTGCCTATTTTCGTTTATTTCAGTATACTCTGTCTGATCTGATTGCTGCGGCGGAATCATCTCTGTATCAAACATTGGCATCTGCTCATCCTGCAAAGCCGAATCCGGACATGCCTTGCTTTTTTTTTGCATTTGCAACAGCTCCCGGCTATACTGGTTAATCATTTTTTTAAAATCAGAAGAATATTCCATATAAATTCTACCTCCAAAATGATCTGTTTCATTTTATTCTTTGATAATATAAAAAATTCATTGAATACTAATAACATCATGTTTTTTGGAGGATTGCGCATGTGGAGCTTTTTATTAAGGACACTTTTATCCATTCTGTCATTGTTTATTATTTCCAGATTAGTTGGCGCACGACAAATCGCGCAACTGACCTTTTATGATTATGTCGTTGGCATTACTATTGGTTCGATTGCAGCGACAATGGCGATTGACGACAGCATACCATTTTATTATCCGATTATTGCAATGGCGATGTATGGCCTGTTTACGGTGTTGGTTGCGTTTCTGACCAGCAAAAGCATCATCTTGCGCCGGTTGCTGACCGGAAAGCCTACGGTAATGATTCACAACGGTAAAATCATTGCCAGCGCACTGCGTAAACACCATTATGATATCAACGATCTGCTGTTGGAATGCCGGATTCAGGGCTATTTCAATATTGCGGATATTCAGAGCGCAGTTATGGAAACCAATGGCGAAATCAGCATTTTGCCCAAAGCCACAAAGCGTCCTGTGACGCCTGCAGATCTGAATCTAGCTCCGCAGCCGGCCGGCCTGCAATACAATTTGATCATAGACGGTAACATACTTGAAAAAAATCTTCGTGCTTACGGCAAGGATCTGCAGTGGCTGAAAGGGCAGTTAAAGCTGCAAAATGTGCAAAGCGAACGGGAAGTGCTGCTGGCTACCGGCAACCCAGACAACACGGTTTCTGTGTTTTTAAAAGACGAGGAACTGAATAATCAAAACTTTTTTATGTAAACATCTGATATACACGTTTATAATCTGTTGTCGTTTCATCTTTCTGTACTTTTGATCTGCTGTTTTGCAGCAGACGAACGATATTATACACATCAATCCAGATTTCGCTGACAGTATCTTTCTGACTTTCATCAAAAATCAATTGCATGCCAAAATGCAGATGCGGAACCTGCATGCCGTTGTGATCCTCTGTATCGCTATATCCCGTCATTCCCAAATATCCAATCACATCTCCGGCTTTCACTTCCATTCCTTCTTTGAGATCCAGGCGATACGGGTGACCTTTGCGCAAATGCGCGTAATAATAATAGCGTTTGGTGTCATAGCTGCGGATCCCAATTCGCCAACCGCCATACCGGTTCCAGCCCATCGTTTCCACAATGCCGTCTTCTACCGCGACAATCGGCGTTCCGACGCTGCCCATCAGATCGTTGCCCATATGCTTGCGGGTAAAGCCATAGCTTCGTCCGTTGCCAAAATCATCGCTGTGAGAATAGCTGAAGCCCTTGGCGATCGGAGAAAATACCTTTAACCCATACTTTTCTTCAACCGTTTTCTGATTTTCAGCCGTTTCGTCATAAACTTCAATTTTATAGCTGCCGACAAAGTTCCCCAGAACAGCAGTGTAAGCCTCGTGATAATAGGCATAATAGTCCATATCTTTGGTGATGGTTTGAACAGATTCTCCGTTCTGAATGCGCTTTACAGTCTGGTCGATAACCGAATTTCGCTTCTCGCTGAACTTTCCACCGTTTTTGCAGGCGGCGATACTTAACAGCTCGATCCAGTCGTAATGGATCGGTTGTCCATAGGATTCAATATCATATTCCAAAGCCTGTTTCATGGCTGTATATGAAATTCCAAAATCTACCCATTTTATAAATTTTTTTGTTTGATTTCCATCAATAGTCGTAGCCGAGGTATATAAATTTTCCGGCTGTCCCTGGCCGGTGACGGCAAAAGCTGTGATCATACCGCCGAACAACAGCAAGGATAACATACCGCTTACAACTCTGCGTTTGTTTAGTTTAAATAGGAAAACATGTTTTTTCAAAATGATCACCGTTATATAGTATTCAGTCTTGCTAAAAAACATGCGATGTGGTAGCATAATAACATCTTGTTTTGCGCCGCAGCGATTCATAAATGATCGGTGCAGTACATGTTCATTTGCGCAAATTCAGAAAGAACCGGGAGGGGCCGTTGCATGATTCGAGATTTTATAATGACTGATTATGAAAAATTTATGGAACTATCGAATAAAATGTACCATTCCGATGCATCGTCGCACACCGTGCCGCCGGAGCATTTTACAAAAACATTTGAAATGATTATGCGCGGCAGCCCGATTGTCCGGGGACTGATGCTGCTGTCCGACGACCAACCGGCCGGCTATTGTCAGTTGTCGTTTACCCACTCTACCGAAGCCGGGGGACTGGTTGTCTGGATCGAGGAAATTTATATTGACGAAGCCTTTCGCGGAAAAGGACTGGGCACCGAATTATTTTCTTTTTTAGAGCAGGAATACAAAGGGCTTGCCGCCCGCTTTCGATTAGAGATTATGCCATCTAACACCAGTGCGCGCCGGTTGTATGAACGGCTAGGTTTTTCAGTTTGTGATTATATTCCGATGATTCGAGAATTAAATTAACTGTTTGTTTATAATCCATTCATCTCTTTTTGATATACTGTATGCAGAATTTAGCTTAGCGAGGTGACAAAGGTGCAATCCTTTTTTTATAAGCTGCGTCAATGGATGTACGGCCGGTATGGTGTAGATCAGCTATCTATAGCGATTGTAATTTTCTCGATGGCAGTTTCGTTTATCCTGCTGTTTTTCCGGGTGCCTTATATTGTGCGGCTTATCCCTACGCTTCTAATTATTCTGGCTTTTTTTAGAATTCTGTCGCGCAATATTGAAAAACGCCGCAGGGAAAACCAACGCTTTATGCAGTTTTTTAATCGTTCAAAAACAGAATATTATGCGGTAAAAACACAAGTGCAGGATCGCAAATATTTTAAATATTTTAAATGCCCTAACTGCAAAGCCAAATTGCGGGTTCCAAAAGGGAAGGGCAGGTTAAATATTACCTGTCCAAAATGCCGAACCATGTTTCATGGTAAAACCTGATCTGTAATAGAATCAACGCCTGGAAAGCAATTACTTGCTTTCCAGGCGTTGATATATTAAGTATGCTGTTATAAAATCAGAAGTTCTTTCGGACTATGCGTCAGATTTTCGCAGCCTTCAGTGGTAACCGCGACAAAATCTTCAATTCGCACGCCAAACTGCCCTTTCAAATAAATGCCCGGTTCCACGGTTACCACCATACCCGGCTGCAAAATCGTTTCGCATCCGGCAGCCAACCGCGGTTCTTCATGGATATACAACCCAACACCGTGACCAGTAGCATGCCCAAAGCAACCCTGATAACCTGCGGCGTCAATCACTTCCCGTGCAGCGGCGTCCACCTGGCTGCAGCATATACCGGCACGAATCACAGCCAGCGCTTTGTGCTGCGCCTGCAATACCGTTTCATATACGCGCCGCATCGCTTCATCAGCAAAGCCGATGGCAACAGTGCGGGTCATATCCGAGCAATAGCCATTATACTTACATCCGATATCCAGTGTCAGAAATTCGCCCGGCTGCACCGGTTTATCAGTCGGCACACCATGTGGCAGTGCGGAATGTTTGCCGGATACGGCGATCAAATCGAAGGATACGTCCTGCGCGCCGTGAGACCGCATATACATTTCGATTTCCAACGCGATTTGTTTTTCGGTTTTTCCGGGCTGGATATAGTCGAGAATATGTGTAAATGCATCGTCGGTAATCTTTTGCGCCTGCCGGATCCGTTCAAGTTCCTCTGGCTGCTTGATCATACGAAGAGCAGACAGTGTTTCAGAAAGTAAATTTTCCGGCCGCACCATACAGATTTTTTCAAAAAACGCCAAAGCCGAAATGGTTTGATAATCGTTTTCAACATAAATCTGATGAATATCATTCTGGCGCAGAATATTTCCGATATCTTCAGACAATTTTTTCTGTAAAACAACATTGATCCCGGTATCTGCCAGATCGATTTCCGCTTTTTCAATATATCGAAAATCCGTTATAAACCAGGCCGTATTTTTACACACAATCAAAACACCCGTATCTATGTCCGAACCGGTAAGATACCGCAGATTTTGAGGATTTTGAACTACAAACGCACCATCGGGTAAACACGCCGTTAAACAATCTATATTCTTCACTTGAATCAGACTTTTCCTTTCTTGACCTTTGAGATAACATGAAAAATTGCAGGCGAAAAGATAATGTTGATAATCAATTCGGCGATAAAATTCTTCCCGGCCAATATAAATAATACAAAAAAAATCAGCGTCTGTCCGCTGCCGACAAAGCCGCACGCGGTGATTGCGTCGCTTAAAACAGTTAATGCACCCAATACGAATATGCCGGTGTTGATAACCGGCGCTGAAACAGCGGCAATAATGACGCCGGCATTTTGGCTTTTTTTCGCAATCAGACGGTAAATATACGCCGAACCCCAGCCCGCAACCGTCGCCTTCACAATGCACAGTAAAACCGTCCAGATCGCAGTGGCAGAATTCAGGCTCAAAAGTGCGGCGGTAAAAGGATCCAGCCCTGAAACGCCCCCGATAACAGTAACAAGCCCAAACGTAAAACCCAATATGGCGCCGCCGGTCGGGCCAGTCAAGATCCCGCCAATCACAATGGGAATCAGCACAAAGCTGAGCGAAACGCCAAATAGGCTGATCGGAACGGTCGTTCCGATCAATTGAACAACAAATACGATTGCAACAAATATCGCAATCAAAACCGTTTTGTACACTTTCTTTTCATTCATGGTAGATTACCTCCTGCTGCTGTTCCTTACGGATATAGCGCAATATATTTTATTTTAGCCGATTTTTCGGCATAAAACCAAGATATGAAAATATTCAAAATATTCAGTTATTTTTCTCATAGACGATCTTCAGCCCCTGCAACAGCAGATGATCGTTAAAGATAATCTTCCGCTGACAATGCCGAATCACTTCCGGGCATAAGCCGCCGGTTGCAACCAGCGAAGCGGTAGCGCCCAACTGCGCTTCAATACGTGCGGTCAGACCGTCCAGCATTGCGGCACATCCTAACACCAGTCCCGATTTCATTGCATCAATGGTGTTCGAACCGATAACATTCTTCGGCGCCTCGATGCTGATCTGCGGCAATTGAGAGGTCCGCGAGGTCAACGCTTCCAGTGAAATACCGACGCCGGCAGAAATCGTGCCGCCCAGATAGTTGCCGTTTTGATCGATCACGGCAATTGTAGTTGCTGTTCCCAGATCGAATATGATACAGGGCAGGGGATATTGCTCAATCGCAGCAACGGCGCCAACCACAAGATCCGCGCCAAGCTGCGCCGGATTATCAATCTGAATATTCAGGCCGGTTTTAACGCCGGGTCCCACAACCAAAGGCGGTTTTCCGATAATATGCGAGATCGCCTTTTTCAGCGCGTTGCCCAAAACCGGAACTACCGAACTGATGGCGCAACCATCCAGATCTTCCGGCGACACATGATACAGCCGTAAAATATTCAGCAGTTCTACCGCATACTGATCTTTGGTTTTATGGGTGTCTGTCGCTATACGGGCGACAACTGAAAGCCGGTCTGCATCGTATACACCCAGTGTGATATTAGAGTTGCCAATATCGATAACCAGCAGCATAAACTACATACCTACCTTTTGTTAAAATTTATTTATATTATATATGCTTCGGCTCGATTTGTAAATAGATTTGTAAATTTTACGATTGCAATAGGGCCGAAAAAATGGTATTCTATTATAGGATTTGTCAGACTTCTTTCATATCTCGGAAAATCTGTTCGGCTGTAATATTGTGTGCGCGGTTAAACCGGTTCAGATGATACAATTCCTCTGGGTCTCCGGTTAAAAC
>CALWVA010000032.1 GCA_944384875.1 uncultured Clostridia bacterium | reverse complement strand
CAGGATACAAAGCAATATGCAGCAAATTTTTCTGGTCATCGGCGATACCTGTCTTTCGCGAACATCGGGCGGGTTTTCATTTTATTCAGCGGTGCCCGGATATAGATATCCTTAACTGCCTGCGGCTGGGTGGACAGCGCGATATACGGGTAAGAATAGGATTGGATGGACAGCAGGTGGATCAATACAACAATCATAAACAGAACAAATCCGTATAAGCCTAAAATAGCGGTGCACAGCAGCGCCAGCAGCCGGATCAGGATTGCAGCGCCGTTCAGGCGGGGGACGATCAGGCCGGTGATGCCTGTAAAGGCGATGACAATGACCATCGGCGCGCTGACGATCTTGGCTTCTACGGCGGCCTGCCCCACCACCAGGCCGCCGACAATGCTTAATGCCTGGCCGATTTTACCCGGCATCCGGATGCCGGTTTCCCGGAGCACCTCAAATACAAACAGCATCAGGATGCATTCGACAAACGTTGGGAACGGAACGCCTTTGGCCGCTTCGGCAATCGCGGTGGAAAAAGAGGCGGGCAGCATTTCGCGATGATAGGTGATCAGCGCCAGATAAATTGATGGCAGGCTGATGGTGACCAGAAAACCGATGATGCGCAGCACCCGGCCGATAGAGGCAAAATAAAAGTTGAGATAATAATCATCCGGCGACTGAAAATTTTCGATAAACAGATAGGGAACAGTCATTACAATCGGGCTGCCGTCTACCAGCAGGGCAATGCGCCCTTCCAGTAGCTGCGCTGCAGCGACATCCGGTTTTTCAGTAGAGCCGGAGGTTTTAAACGGTGAATAACGCCGGTCTTTAATCTGCTCATTGATGTAATTGATGTCTAATACGCCGTCGCTTTTTACGGTTTTGAGCCGTCGAAGAAAATCGGTTAATACTTTTTTATCTACCAGCGATTCCATATAGGCGACACAGACCAGCGTGTTGGTGCGGGTGCCCAGGCGCAAAAATTGAAACTTTAAATCGCTGGTGAGAATCCGTCGCCGAATCAACGAGGTGTTGACAATCATTGCCTCGGTAAAGCCCTCTTTGGAGCCTTTCAGACTTTTTTCGCTGTCTGGCTCTGAAATGGAGCGGGACGACCAGCCCTTTGTTTCGACTGATACCGCACTGCCGGAACCGGATACAAAGATTGCGGTATCACCGTAGAGAATGTCCTGCACAACGTCAGATACGGTGATCCGGCTTTTCAGGTCCAGACTGGTGATGATTTCTTTTTGTACCTGTTGCATTCGATCGGTATTTTCATGAAACTGCATCTGCATCAGCGGGGCGGTGATGCTTTGGTAGATGGAATTGGTTTTGATCATGCCGTTGACACAAATGCCAAGAAAGCGGATAGACGGGTCATGCCGGTTTTCAAATATTCTTAAAACCACGGTATCGTCGTTCTGAAAGATCCGGGAAAACAGTCGATAATTTTCATCAATATCGGTACTAATGGCGGCGTTATAATCAATGATGCCGCTATGATCCGGTTTTGTGTTCATATCGCGTGCCTCCCATGCTCTTTTTGATTATTGTGGCGTTTTTTTCAGGGAATATACATATTCTGTTAAGATCAAAACCGTATTTTTGGACGGACAAAAAGAGAAAGCTCCATTTCAAAATATCAAAAAACGTGTCCGCCAGATTATGGTGGACACGTTTTTTTCGTGGGAATACATTATTCATTTTCAGTGGCCTGTTTGACTTTATAACAGAAGGTCATCAGGCTGTCGGAAAGATGGACATTTTCTACCGGAATCTGCGGGTATTGCAGGGCCAGATCATAATGACTGAAATTCCAAAAACCCTTGATCCCCAGATCAACCAGTTGTTTGGCGACCTCCGGCGCGGCGTTGTAGGGAATGCATAAAATCGCTACATCCGGTTTATTTTCGTTGAAAAAGTCCTCCAGACCGGAGATGTGTCGGATAGGCATGCCTTTGATTATTTGTCCGGTGACAGACTCTTTGTTGTCAAAAATGCCGATCAGTTTAAAGCCTCGGTGTTCAAATGACATATGGGTGGCGATTGCCCGGCCCAGATTTCCGGCACCGACGATAATGGCTTTAAATCGGAAGTTCAACCCTAAAATCGAGCCGATTTCTTCATGCAGCTGTGTCACATTATAGCCATAGCCCTGCTGCCCGAATCCGCCGAAACAGTTAAAGTCCTGTCGGATCTGAGAGGCCGTCAGCCCCATTTTTTCAGATAACTCCCGGGAGGATACCCGGACAACACCTTTGGACTTCAGATCGCTCAAAAAGCGGTAATAGCGAGGCAGTCGCTTGATAACAGACATGGATGCGTCATGCCGTGCCATATGCTTTCATTCCTTTCAAATCTTGCAGAACTTATTTGCTCAGTTTTTCCACTGTCTGCATCACATAATCGCCGAAAGCGCTGCAGGTGCAGCCGGTATCCCGGCCGGTGATCGACAGCTTTTTTTCTTCATACATGCAGATGTCCAGCGCCCGCTCCAGCAGGTCGGCCTGGGCCTGGTAGCCGATATGCGACAGCAACATCACTGTAGCGCGCAGCATAGAGCACGGATCTGCATACTGTTCTCGGCCTTCGGTAACCATCCGCGGCGCTGAACCGTGGATTGCCTCGAACATTGCATAGCGGGTGCCTAAGTTGGCGCTGCCCGCTGTGCCGACGCCGCCCTGAAATTCTGCGGCTTCGTCGGTAATGATATCGCCGTATAGATTGGGAAGCACAAATACTTTAAAGTCGCGCCGCCGCTTTTCGTCAACCAGCTTGGCGGTGGTGATATCGATATACCAGTCGTCGGTAACAATATCAGGATATTCTTTGCCGATCTTCTGACACAACTCCAAAAATTTACCGTCGGTAGTTTTGACAACGTTGGCTTTGGTGATGATCGAAACCTTGCCCTTATGATTCGCGCGGGCATAGTCATAGGCCATGCGCGCGATCCGCTCGGTGCCCTGGGTGGTGGTGACAGTGAAATCCACCGCAAGATCATCTGTCACGTTGCAGCCATCGGAGCCCAGCGTATAGGCGCCCTCGGTATTCTCCCTGAAGAAGGTCCAGTCGATGCCCTGTTCCGGCACCTTGACCGGTCGGACATTGGCGAACAGATCCAGCTCCTTACGCATGGCGACGTTGGCGCTTTCCACATTCGGCCACGGATCGCCCTTGCGCGGGGTGGTAGTCGGCCCTTTTAAAATGACGTGGCATTGTTTGAGCTCGGCCAATACATCGTCCGGAATCGCCTTGTTGCATTCGACCCGGCGCTCGATGGTCAGCCCGTCGATATAACGGATCTCGATTTTGCCGGCCTGCACTTGTTCCTTTAATAAAAATTCCAGCACTCTGGCAGATTCTTTGGTGATAATCGGCCCGATGCCGTCGCCGCCGCAGACGCCGACAATGATTTTGTCCAGCTTTTGATAGTCAATCGGCTGGTTATTCTGCTTCATGCGTTCTATCCGTTCAAGCTGGGCGCGCATAACCTTTTCAAACTGTTTTAAGGCGTGATCGATATTCTGCATGTCTGTTTTCATCCTTTCTCAATGAGCCGACGCCGCAGTTTCTCCGGCATCAGGTGTATGCTTTCATTAGCAAGCCTTTACAGAGCATTTTGCTGTTTGGTATAGTTCAGCAGGCCGCCGGCCAGCAGTATTTCCCGCTGCCGTGTGGAAAAGTCCAGCGCGACCGGGATGGATTTGCCGGTGGTTTTGTTTTGAACCGCAAACGACTGTGCACCGGAGGCAATCGCATCGCGAATGCCGTCGAAAGCCAGCAGATCGTCTTTGGAGATCGCGTCATAATCCGCTTCATTTTCAAAGGTGAGCGGGATGATCCCGGCATTGATCAGATTGGCCACATGGATCCGAGCGAAGGACTTTGTCATGACTGCTTTAACACCCAGATACAGCGGAACCAGCGCCGCGTGTTCCCGCGAGGAGCCCTGCCCATAGTTTGCGCCGCCGATAATGACTGCGCTGCCTGCCTTTTTGCAGTTTTCAGCAAAATGCTCGTCGCACTGTTTAAAACAGAACTGTGACAGGTAAGGAATGTTTGAGCGGAACGGCAGAATCTTCGCGCCCGCAGGCATAATATGGTCGGTGGTGATATTGTCTCCGACCTTCAGAACCGCCGGCGATTCAAAGCTTTTTTCCAGCGGCTTGGTCACCGGGAACGGCTTAATATTGGGGCCGCGCAGAATCTTTACACTGTCCATCTCTGATTCCGGCGCCGGTGGAACAATCATATTATCGTTAATCAAAAAGTGCGTGGGCATCTGGATTTCAGGGCATTCGCCCAGCGTCGTCGGATCAGTCAGCACGCCGGTGATAGCGGAAGCGGCCGCTGTTTCAGGGCTGACCAGATAAATCTGACCGTCCGCGGTGCCGGAGCGCCCCTCAAAATTGCGGTTGAAGGTCCGCAAAGAGATGCCACCGGAGTTGGGCGACTGGCCCATGCCGATGCAGGGGCCGCAGGCACATTCCAAAATCCGCGCGCCGGCAGCGATCAGGTCGCTTAAAGCGCCGCATTGCGCCAGCATATTGAACACCTGTTTGGAGCCGGGAGCAATGCCCAGACTGACGTCAGGATGCACCGTTTTGCCTTTTAAAATGGCGGCGACCCGCAGCATATCCCGCAGAGAAGAATTGGTACAGGAACCGATCAGCACCTGATCGATCTTAATTGGGCCGATCTCAGCGACAGATTTGACATTGTCCGGCATGTGGGGCATGGCGGCCGCCGGCCGTAATGCCGACAGATCAATATTGATGATCTCGTCGTAGACCGCGTCGTCGTCTGCGTAAACCGGAACAAAATCGTCGCCGCGCTCCTGCGCCTCCATAAACTGGCGGGTGATTTCATCCGCAGGGAATATAGAGGTGGAAGCGCCCAGTTCTGCCCCCATATTGGTGATGGTGGCGCGTTCCGGCACGCTTAAGGTTTGAACGCCCTCGCCGCCGTATTCAATGATTTTGCCCACGCCGCCCTTGACCGACATGATCCGTAAAACCTCTAAAATCACATCTTTGGCCGAAACATACGGGCGCAGCTTACCAGTCAGGTTGATGCGTACCATTTTCGGCATTGTAATATGATAAGCGCCACCGCCCATGGCCACTGCCACATCCAAACCGCCGGCACCGAACGCCAGCATGCCGATGCCGCCACAGGTAGGCGTATGGCTGTCAGAGCCGATCAGCGTTTTGCCGGGGATACCGAACCGCTCCAGATGGATCTGATGACAGATGCCGTTGCCGGGCCGGGAAAAATAGATGCCGTGCTTTTTGGCAACAGAAGCGATAAACCGGTGGTCGTCGGCGTTTTCAAACCCGGTCTGCAAAGTGTTATGGTCGATATAAGCAACGCTGCGCTCGGTTTTGACGCGGGGCACGCCCATCGCTTCAAATTCCAGATACGCCATCGTACCGGTAGCGTCCTGCGTCAGCGTCTGGTCGATTTTCAGACCAATGTCATTGCCTTTGACGGCCTCGCCCTCTACCAGATGAGCCCTGATAATTTTTTCAGCAATTGTAAATCCCACTGAAATGTAGCCTCCTTTTATTCACATTTATAAATAATATATAATTATCCCACAAAACCAGGTCACTGTCAATTATTTAACAATGATTTTTTGAATTTCTGCGGATTATATAAACGCCTTGACAGAATAAAAACGTAAATATATAATAAATAACAAAAATTACGGGCAGGTGAGCCCGTATGCGCTGTATATAGATCAAAAGAGGGAGGATCCATGCGCAGTATTCTGGTTTCCGGCTGTTTGTACGGCTGGAATGCGCGGTATGACGGGCAGCCCAGGCCTTGTCTACATCCGCTGTTTTTAAAATGGAAAACGCAGGGGCGTCTGATTCCGGTTTGTCCGGAGGTGTACGGCGGGCTGTCGGTGCCGCGGCCGCCTGCGCAAAGACGAGGTGACAGGATTGTCACACAAGCGGGGGCGGATGTGACCGAAGCATATGAAAAAGGCGCCCGGTGGGCGCTGCGTCTGGCAAAAGAACGGCAGGTCGTATGTGCGATTTTGAAACAGGGAAGCCCTTCCTGTGGCAGTGCGGAGATTTACGACGGCAGCTTTACCGGCAGAAAGATTTCCGGTATGGGGCTGGCAGCGGAATATTTGCAGCAAGCCGGTGTGCCCGTGTTTGACGAGACGCAGATTGTGCTGGCTGCCCGGCTGTTGGATGATTGATTCAAAGCGGATCTTCAAGAGCCGACTGCGTCGCCCGGTTGCTCGGACACGACGGCTTTCGGGCGCCGCAGAGCCAGATTTCGTTTAATATCGATGGTATCGTAGGTCTTTTTACATTTGACGCGCAGCCGGTAGGCGGCATCGCATTTTTCACACCGGTAATTGGCCTGTAGCAGCGCGTTGTTTTGACGGATTTTTCCGGTTCTTTGCAGCTTTTTGCCACATTGCGGGCAACGGGGCATGAAAATTTTTTTATCCAGCAGCGGGCTGTCGGGGTCGGTAATATAATAAGGTTTGAACAGCAATCGTTCATAAAACGTGCCGGCCAGCACATTGCTGATATAGGGCTTAAATCGTTTTTTCTGATAGGTTTGGCGCAGCAGTGCGGCGCACAGACGGCTGTCGTCCAGCGCCCGGTGCAGCGCAAATTGCCGGGTGTCAACCCCAAGCTGTTCGGCGGCGGCACCGAGGGCGACCTGATTGTTGTTTTCGGTTTTCAGAAACAACGAAACATATTTTTGAAGATCGGCATATTGCCGGATAAAGTCTACTTTATGCTGGTGTAAAAAACAGTCGTAATTTTCAGCCAGAACATGCAGATCGGTGTTACTCCAGGATAAAAATACGCAGTTTTTGCGGTTTGCCCAGCGCTTAAAAGTTTGAATGACAGTTAAAAAATCGGGCTGATTTTTTAACTGTTCTTCCTGGATATGGGTCAGGGATTTTACGTAGCTGTTCAGCTTCTCTGAAATGGATGGGCGAATCAGCGCGGAAAAACTGTCGGTTTCCTGCAGTTGTTCATTGAGAAGGACGGCGCCAATTTCGATAATTTCGTTGATGAATTTTCCATCATCCGGTTTTTTGACGCTGTTCCATTCCAGATCGAAAATAATAAATTCCAAAAACCATTCACACCCCTATTTGTTTATATTTTAACATATTCCGGGGATGCTTGCAAGAGGAAATCGGCGGCGGTATGACAACAGAAAAATTTTATGATAAAAAATACTTGCAATTTTGAAGGTTTTATGCTATGATTATTCAGCTAAGCGATTATAAGGGTGGTTGTTGCCCTTTGCGTGTATTTTTTCAGAAAGGACTGTAGGATATGAAACAGGGAATCCATCCGGAATACGGCCCCGCGACGGTCAAATGCGCCTGCGGCAACGAGTTTGAAACCAGATCTACCAAAAAAGAACTGCGCGTAGATATCTGCTCGAAGTGTCATCCGTTCTTTACCGGTAAGCAGAAGCTGGTTGATACCGGCGGACGTGTTGACCGCTTTAACAGACGGTTTCAGCAGAGCAGCAAATAAATCCGGCATATCAACGACCGCATCCGCTTTTTAACGGTTGCGGTTTTTGCTTTTGTTACAGCCGGTCGGGAGGGAAAAGGATGGACGGTTACCGAACGGTACGAAACGCCGCGGAAGCGGCTTTTGTGGAGCGTCGCTCCAGGTTTATTGGGTATATCTGCCCGGTGCAGACCGAGGAACAGGCGCTGGATTTTATTGCGCGTATTGGCAAAAAGCATCCCGATGCGACCCACAATGTATATGCATATATCCTGCGGGAGCAGAATAAGACGCGCTATTCGGATGATGGCGAACCGCAGGGTACGGCCGGACTGCCGGTGTTGCAGGTATTGAAAAATGAACAGTTGACCGATGTAGCGGTGGTGGCAACCAGATATTTTGGCGGTGTGCTGCTGGGCGGCGGGGGTCTGGTGCGTGCATATACCCATACCGCCAAAATCGCGGTGGACGCAGGCGAGCGGGTATATATGCAGCCCTGCGATCTGTGTACGGCGCGTTGTACATATCCGCTGTATGATGGGGTGCTGCGGCTGGTGCGGCAGGCAGGTGCGGTTGTAACTGATACGCAATTTACAGATTTGGTAGAGATGTCATTATACCTGCCATCCGATCGGTCGGATATGCTGCAAAAGTCGTTGGATGAACAGACGGCCGGTCAGGTGCAGTTGCAAAAAATCGGACAAAAATGTATGCCGGTGCCACTGGAAAAAGAGGTATAAGCTGTTTTTTGACGAATAATATATTGAGAGCGTATATGCCGGAAGGAAGGGAACACCTATGACGGTTCGCGAGCGCACCCAAAACAACGAGCGCCTGACTCTTTGCGAGAAAGCGGCTTTTTCTGAGAATACCAGAGGAAGAGTGGTATATGAACCGCCCTGTGAACTGCGCACCGAGTATCAGCGGGATCGGGACCGGGTCATTCACTGTGCGTCGTTTCGACGGCTGAAGCATAAGACCCAGGTGTTCATCGCGCCGGAGGGAGATCACTACCGAACCCGGCTGACCCACACGCTGGAGGTTTCGCAGATTGCGCGAACAGTGGCGCGGGCGCTGCGGCTCAATGAAGATCTGACTGAGGCGATTGCGTTGGCGCATGATCTGGGCCATACGCCGTTTGGACATGCCGGTGAGCGTGCGTTGAACAGCTGCGTGCTCGGCGGCTTTCGCCACTATGAACAGAGCGTGCGGGTGGTGGAACGGATTGAAAAGGGCGGTAAAGGCCTGAATCTTACATATGAAGTTCGAAACGGCATTCTGTGTCATACCGGCGGGCAGGCTGATACGCTGGAAGGGCGAATTGTTAAATTTGCAGATAAAATCGCTTATATGAATCATGATTTTGACGATGCCATCAAGGCCGGCATTTTATCGGAAGAGGATCTGCCTGTCGAACTGCGGGAACAGCTGGGCCATTCCAAAAGCCAGCGGATCAACCGGTTTGTACATGCGCTCATCGACGCCAGCGGCGAAGATATCCGCCTTGATCCGCCATATGATATGCTGTTTGATGAGATGCACCGTTTTATGAACCGGCATTTATATACAAATCCCGTGGCCAAGGGTGAAGAGCACAAGGCAGAATCTTTGATTCAAACGTTGTACGACTATTTTCAAAAACATCCTGATTTGCTGCCCGAAGAATATCGGGCGATTCTAGAGCAGGAGGGTGCCGGGCGGGCTGCCGCCGACTATGTAGCGGGCATGACCGACCGGTATGCGGTATATATGTATCGGGAGCTGTTTATTCCGAAATCCTGGGGAATTTGATTGCGGAAAGATTTATAGAATATCATTATATTGCAGGAGGTGGGTGCTGTGCGGATCAGTCCGGAATTTCTGGCAGAGTTGCGTTATCGCAACCGGATTGACGAGGTGGTTTCGGGTTATGTAAATTTGAAACGGTCAGGCAGCACTCTGAAAGGGCTGTGCCCATTTCATAATGAAAAAACGCCGTCGTTTACGGTATATCCGGAAAATGGCTCTTATTACTGTTTCGGCTGTCAAAATGGCGGCGATGTGATCACTTTTATCCGCAATGCCGAGAATCTGGATTACATTGAAGCGGTCAAATGGCTGGCTGATCGCAGCGGGCTGCAGATGCCGCAAGAGGGCTATGATGATTCTGCCGAGCGGCTGCGGCGTACGATTTATGAGATTAACCGCGAGGCCGCCCGCTATTTTCATCAGTGTTTGCTGTCTGAAGCCGGCCGGGCAGGACTGGCTTATTTGAAACAGCGGCAGTTACATATGCAGACGATCCGACATTTCGGTCTGGGCTTTGCGCCGAACAGCTGGACAGGGCTTTGCGATTATCTGAAAACCAAGGGGTTTCGGGAAGCGGATATGGTTTTGGCGAATGTGGCGGGAAAAGGCCGGAACGGCGGTGTTTATGACCGGTTTCGAAATAAGGTCATGTTCCCGATCATTGATCTGCGGGGGAACGTAATCGCTTTTGGCGGCCGCAAACTGCCTGGAGAAGACGGCGCAAAATATATCAATACCAACGATACGCCGGTGTATAAAAAGAGCAAAAATCTGTATGCGCTGAACTTTGCGAAAAACGCCAAAAGTGACGCGCTGATCCTATGCGAGGGCTATATGGATGTGATCGCGCTACATCAGGCGGGTTTCACGAATGCTATTGCGGCGCTGGGCACCTCATTTACCGAGGATCAGGCGATGTTGATCTCCCGCTATGCGAAGGAGCTGATCCTGACGCTGGATGCGGACGAGGCCGGTCAGCGCGCAACCGCCCGGGCGATCGGGATCTTAAATAAAACCGGGTTGCAGATTCGGGTGTTACAGGTGCCGGATGGCAAAGATCCCGATGAATTTATCAAAAGCCACGGCGCCGAGCAATTCAAAATGCTGCTGGAGGGCGCAAAAAACGATATTGAATTTCGGCTTTTAAAAATTAAAAACAGCTGCGATATGGCAACTGACGCCGGCAAACTGCAGTATTTGGACGAGGGCGTAAAAATGCTGGCCGGCGTGGATGATGAAATCGCCGTAAATCTTTATGCGGGCCGGATTGCGCAGGAATGCGGGGTGGACAAGCAGGTGTTGCTGTTGCGTATTCGGGAACATAAACGCAAAATCCAGGGTGCTTCCCGGCGCCGGCAGCTGCGGGAGGCGGTCAGCCGCCCGCAGTTTAACGATCAGGTTAATCCACAGGAACGCAAGTTTAAACGCGCTGCAGCCGCAGAGCAGACTATTATTGCCGTGTTGATGCGCAATGCCGAGCTGTTGCAGCAGGTAAAGCAACAGCTTTCGCCGGAGGATTTTGTCACACCTTTTTACAGCCGGGTATACGATGCGGTAGTGCAGGTGTTGGAATCCGGTCGGCCGTTTGATTTGACTGCGCTGTCCGGCCAATTCGCACCGGAGGAAATGGGCCGGATCGTGCTGCTGCAAAATAAATCGCAGGTTTACCAGAACGCTGCCGCGGAATTGCAGGATTGTATAAATGTGTTAAAAAGCGAAAAAGCTAAAATGACGTTTATACAGCCGGAACAGATGGACGACGCGCAGTGGGCGGCGGCGATGCAGGATATAGGAAAACAAAAAAAGAACCGCGGTGCGGTTTGAAAGGATGGCTAAATGATGGAGAAGAATTTACACAATGCGGTGGATGAACTGGTGCAGAACCACAGCGATCATCAGGAAAATCACGCAGCGGATACCGAAGAACAGCATGTGGAAGAAATTCCGGAAGATCTGGATGAAGATCTGAAGGAAGCGCCGTTGCTGGATCTGGATTATATTGAAGAGCCGGATGCGGACGAGCTGGAGGAAATCAGCCCGGAAGAACTGGAGAATGCACTGAATGTAGATAATATTACGCTGAGTGATCCGGTGAAGATGTATTTGAAAGAAATTGGCCGGGTGCCGTTGTTGACCTCTGATGAAGAAGTGGAGTTGGCTGAACGGATTGCCAAGGGCGATGTTAAAGCCCGGCAGCGTTTGACCGAGGCAAATCTGCGGCTGGTGGTGAGTATTGCCAAACGGTATGTGGGTCGGGGTATGCATTTTCTGGATCTGATTCAGGAGGGTAACGTGGGCCTGATCAAGGCGGTAGAGAAGTTTGATCATACGAAAGGCTTCAAATTTTCTACTTATGCGACCTGGTGGATCCGGCAGGCGATTACCCGCGCGATTGCAGACCAGGCGCGGACGATTCGGATTCCGGTGCATATGGTTGAGACAATTAATAAACTGAAAAAGGTGCAGAGTCAGTTGCTGCATGAAAACGGGCGGGAATCCACCGAAGAGCAGATCGCCCAGGCAATGGGATTGTCTGTGGCCCGGGTCAGAGAGATCATCCGGGTGGCGCAGGAACCGGTGTCGATGGAAACGCCCATCGGTCCGGAGGAAGACAGCCGCCTGATGGATTTCATCCGGGACGAAGAGGCGTTGGCGCCGGATGACGCCGCGCTAAAAACTATTACCAATGAGGATATCGACGCGGTATTGAAAACGCTGACTTCTCGGGAAGAGGATGTGATCCGTCTTCGGTTTGGTCTGAAAGACGGACGTTGCCATACCCTGGAAGAAGTTGGCTCGGAATTTAACGTGACCCGGGAGCGGATTCGGCAGATCGAAGCTAAAGCGTTGCGCAAGCTGCGGCATCCGGTTCGATCCAACAAATTTAAGGATAAATAAGGTGCGGTGCTGCAATGCGAATCAATTTAGAGACTGATTATGCGGTGCGGATTGTGCAGTGTCTGGCGAATGCCGGAACCCGGTTAGACGCCGGCGCGATTTCTGCCAAAACCGGCGTAACGCAGCGATTTGCGCTGAAAATCCTTCGCAAGCTAGCAGGTGCGGAATTGGTGAAATCTTATAAAGGGGTAGGCGGCGGTTATGAATTAAATCACGCACCCGAACAGATCACCTTGCGCCAGGTGATCGAAGTAGTAGAGGGGCCGATTGTGCTCAGCCGCTGTCAGCAGAGCGATTATGTCTGCGACCATCCGGAAGACTGCGCCTGCTATTTTCATCAGCTGTTCAACGAGGTCGCGCAGGAACTGGCCGATCGGTTTGATCAGGTAAATTTTGCGCCGAAAACATATGGCGGACAACACAAAGGATGAGCGGCGTGCAGACAGAGCAGCAAAACAACTGGTGCCAGTCAGTGGCGGGCGTTGTGATACACAGGCGGCGGGTGCTGTTGGTGCGGCATACATACGGTGCGGGCAAGGGGCGGCTGATCGTGCCGGGCGGATATGTGCGCTTTGGTGAAACGCCGCAGCAGGCGGTAGCCCGCGAGGTGTTGGAGGAAACCGGCGTGCGGGTGCGCGCAGGTGTACTGATCGGGATTCGATTTAATCTGAAAGACTGGTATGCAGCATTTTTGGCGGAATATATCGGTGGTAAGCCGCGCGCAGACCGGCAGGAAAACAGCGAGGCTGTTTGGGTGGATATAGAAGAGGCCGCGGTGCGTGACGATGTGCCGGATCTGACAAAAAAGCTGCTGGAATGCGCGCAGGCGGAGACTGTCTGGCGACAGATTCCGTTCGAGAGCCGGGAAAATCACGGCAGCTATTCCTTTTATGGCGCTGCTTCAGATGTTGGTTTTCGGCGGTAGGCATATTTTAGCGCGGCCGGTTCCGCATGGTCGGATGAAAACCGATCGGGAAAATCAGGATTATAAAGATAACATTGAAATAACAAAAGCGTGAGAACATCAGTTCTCACGCTTTTGTTATAAAGCCAATAGATTATTTGCGTGGAGTTGAAAAGTTCAAAAAGAGTCAGATAAGAACTTTTTCATTTTTTAGGATCAATTTAGAAATTCTGCTTTGAGCGGACGGGCAAACAGTTCATCCAATAATTGTCTGCTATCGGCATGTTCATATAGCACTCGATAAACAGCATTGCAGATGGGAAGAGATACAGAATGCTTTTGCGCTAAGTTATGAAGTGCCTTAACTGTGTAGATTCCTTCTGCCAGTTGATCAAACGAGTGCCCCAATATAAATTGTTCGCCGAAGGTTCGGTTGTGGCTCAGCGGAGAAAAAACAGTAGCTGCATAATCTCCCAAATGACAGAGACCATAAGCGGATCGCGGATCTCCGCCCAGCGCTTTGATCAGCCGGGCAATTTCTACCGGGCCTCTGGCAATCAGTGCGCCCTTTAATGCACTTTGGTTCAGCCCGTCCAGCATTCCTGCTGCAACGCCGATCACGTTTTTGGCAGCGGCGCCGATTTCGTTGCCGATCAGGTCTGTTCCGTAATAAAATCGGATTAACGGGCTTGACAGCGTTTGTACCAACTCGGTTTTCAACAGTGTGTTTTCACAGTCGATGACCATACAGTTGGGAATGCCGCGGGTTAATTCCTGTACATGGCCGGGGCCGAGCCATACAGCTGGAGTGTTGGACGAATGCAGCGTATCGGCGATAATTTGTGTTAAACGCCGTCCGGTTTCGATTTCAATGCCTTTCATGCAAAGCAGAATCGTTTTGTTCTGTATATTGAAAGCGGCCAGCTGGTATGCAAGCTCAGATAACGCTTGCGCGTTGATGGAAATTGCAAGGAGTTGTGTGTTGACAGCCTGTTGCAGATCGCTGCTTAAAACAATGTCTGACGACAGGGTTATGACATTGTTGTTGCGGTGAGATATCAGTTGTTGCAGCCGCGAGGAGCCGGGCCGACCATATAAGGTAACGCTATGACCAATGTGATGTAGATACCAGGCGATAAAGCAACCCCAGCGTCCACAGCCGATCACAGAGCATTGCATTGGCTTCTCCCCCTCAAGCGAATAATATAATTATTATAATATAATTATTATTGCTTTGCAAGAAACAAACCGGCCTGCAGCCGGTTTTAATTAATCATCA
>CALWVA010000031.1 GCA_944384875.1 uncultured Clostridia bacterium | reverse complement strand
TTTACCTTATCACAGGTCTCGCCTATTCGCTTCTCTTTTTTTATCTTTTGTCACACATCATTGTAACACCTACAACATCTGTTTGAAAGCCATAAACTTTATGCTTGACTTTGCCTTTTTGTTATGGTATAGTATTAAAGCACTTAAAAAGCAGGTGCGACTTGCTGTATGGTGCAGGCAGGGCTAGAAGTCCGATGTTTTGCGGGTAGTCAGGCCGGCAGCGTATATTTTTTTTCGCGTTGCGCCTGTTTGATTTCATTCGCTGGTGTAGCTCAGTTGGTAGAGCAGCTGATTTGTAATCAGCAGGTCGGGGGTTCAAGTCCGTCCACCAGCTCCATTGGAGCTTTGCGGGCTGGCGGCTCCGAAACAATTTTATATGGGAGTGTTCCCGAGTGGCCAAAGGGGGCAGACTGTAAATCTGTTGTCTCTGACTTCGGTGGTTCGAATCCACCCGCTCCCACCATCTGGGCCGGTCATAATAGATGACCGGCCCATTTTTTCAGTATTCATACGGCTTTGTGGGCTTTTTTGTTTCAAAAAAGGAAGAAGTATCGGCTTGATTGTTTTTGACATCTGAAATATCTGCCACTGCCAATACGATACGAGATTTTGATTTCTAACAGACAATTTACTTAGGAGTGTGAAATCACGTGATTGATGATTACAGAAAACATGCAGTTGTATGGGATTGGGATGGGTTTGATAATTCATTAGAATATGAATATTGGTGCGAATATGCAAAGCATTATGGAAAAAAAGTATTGATACCAATGTGCGCGTTGGGTCAAGTAGGAGCATATATGGCACAGAAAGGATTTTCCGTTACAGCTTTTGACATCACAAAGGAAATGATTGACGAAGGAAAAAAACGGTTTCGTTCGGTTGAAAATCTTTCTTTAAAAATTGCAGATATTTGCAATTTGCATCTTAGCGAATCGGATTTTGATTTTTGTTTTATCGCAACACAAGATTTGCACTTATTATCAGATCTCAAGATGGTAAGAAAGGCTTTTCAGTCCCTTTCTTTGCATCTGAGAGAGGGTGGTGGTTTATCGTTGGAATTAATCCTGCCTTCTTCTGAATCATTTGAGCTCCCAAAGCAAACCTTTTATCCGCGAGTACCAAATTATACAGATAAAAAAGTATGGAAAGAGAGTAAGAACCGATACGATGCGTTTACAAAAAGATACTATATCAATCAAGTTGTATACATACAAGATGAAAAGGGAATTACGTCTTTTCCATATTCCGTTGTCCTGCAGTATTATGAACAGGAGGAAATCCGTTCTGCCTTGAAAGACGCGGGATTTGTTATTACCGGTGAATTTCAGAATCGCAACAAGGAACCGTGGACCATTAAAAGTCAAGAATGGATTATTGAAACTATAAAAAATAAAAAATTGTGCTAATATAAGCAGGCATCTAACGTTCCCATCCCTGACAGAAAGATGCATACCGTTTTTGATTATTGAAACCATTATAAAGGAAATTAACAATGGATACTTTCTTTCGAGGAGTTCAATGGGTTGCACCGATTGATTTAGGGATAAGTCAAACAAAAAAACAAGGCGCAATTCGGCGATTGAATTTATGCTGGTTTCAATTGCTCATAAAAGCCGTCTGAAAACATCTTGCATAAAAAATGGCATCCGACAGAGGGTGTAACCTCCATTGGATGCCGTTTTCGTCGCTTTTTCGACTGTTTTGTACAAGCCGCTATTGGAATTCTATTTTTTAACCTGTTTTGTCTCTTATTTATCGCCGAACAGGGCGGAAAGATCGTCTTGTGCCACAGGGCGCACCTTATTTTGGATCAGCACCTTGATCGCCTTTTCCGGATCGTTGACCCGAAAAGCCATGTAGGCTACATCCTTTTTGCGGGTAATAAAGGCGTAGGTGTATTCCACGTTGATGCCGCTTTCTCCAAGGGCGGTGAGCATTTTCACCAGGCTGCCCGGCTTATCGGACATTTCTACCGCCAGCACCGGGGTGATGGCGCAGATAAAACCGGCTTCCTTGACCACGTTGACCGTTTTATAAGGGTCATCCACGATCAGGCGCAGAATGCCGAAGTCCTGTGTTTCGGCAATGGAAAGCGCACGCATGTCAATCTGGTTTTTTTCTAAAAGTCGGGTAAATTCTGCTAATTGGCCGGGCTTGTTTTCCAGAAATACAGAGATCTGATTGATGGTCATTGCCAAAACCCCTTTCTCAGTATAGGTTACGTTTATCAATGACGCGGACCGCCTTGCCTTCGCTGCGGCTGATGCTCTTGGGCGCTACCAGCTTGACGATCGCATAGATACCCAGCATCGCCTTCAGCGCGTCCACCAGCTCCTTCTCGCGGGCAGACACCTTAGCAAGGTTGTCTGAGAACATCTCGGGGGTCATCTCCACCTGCACCTCCAGCTTGTCGCTGTTGTTCTCGCGGCTGACGACAATCTGATAATTGGCGGGGTAGCCCTTATTAAGCAGCACCGTCTCAATCTGGGAAGGAAAGACATTGACGCCTTTGACAATCAGCATATCGTCACTGCGGCCCATGGGCTTGGACATCCGCACATGGGTACGGCCACAGGGGCATTGCGCATAATGAAGCACACAGATATCGCGGGTTCGATAACGCAGCAAGGGAAAAGCATCTTTGGTAATACAGGTAAAGACCAGCTCGCCGACGCTGCCTTCTGGCAGCACTTCGCCGGTGTTGGGGTCGATAATCTCGGGGATAAAATGATCCTCGTTGATATGCATACCATGCTGGTCGCTGCACTCAAAAGAGACGCCGGGGCCGGAGATCTCGGTCAACCCGTAGATATCGTAGGCCTTGATTCCCAGCTTGTTTTGTATATCCTGACGCATCTCCTCGCTCCAGGCCTCCGCGCCGAAGATGCCGGCTTTCAGTTTGATCTGATCCCGCAGGCCGCGTTCGATAATGCTCTCCGCCAGATAGGCGGCGTAGGAAGGCGTGCAACAGAGAATGGTGGACCCCAGGTCGCACATAAACTGGATCTGCCGGTCGGTGTTGCCGGAGGACATCGGCAGCGTCAGAGACCCCACCTTGTGAGAGCCGCCGTTCAGACCCGGACCACCGGTAAACAGGCCGTAGCCATAACAGACATGAACCACGTCTTCGTTGGTGCCGCCGGCCGCCACAATAGAACGGGCGCAGCATTCATCCCACAGGTCGATATCGTGCTGCGTGTAGAAAGCCACCACCCGGCGGCCGGTAGTGCCGCTGGTAGACTGGATGCGCACACAATCCCGCAGAGGGACAGCCAACAGGCCGTAGGGATAAGCCTGGCGCAAATCCTCTTTGGTTAAAAAGGGCAGTTTGTGCAGATCGTCGATCGAACGGATATCATCCGGCGTGACGCCCTTTTCCTCCATCAAATGGCGGTAATAGGGAACATTCTCATAAACGCGTTTGACCGTTGGGACCAGGCGCTCGTTCTGCCAGGCTCTGATCTGTTCCCGGCTGGCACATTCGATTTCAGGTTGATAATAACGCTCCATAAAGGGAATCTTTCCTTTCCATGTAAGATGCTGGGATAACACCGCAGCAATCCGACTATATTACAAGGATACTATACCATTTTATTAAGACAAAGTAAACAAATTTTTTGCCTTTATCAGGTGTTTTCTTTTGATCAGGCTGGCTTATGGACATTTTCGCGACATTTGGAAAATTTCTTATCGGAAAATCAAAAATTCAATAGCGCCGCAGCCGGCTTGCCGCTGTGAAACTTTTCTGCAAGGCGTCGGGGCGCCCACGGGCGGCGTAACATGTTTAAAGATCGAGGCGCTGCGGGATACAGGCGGCAATCGTGCAGCTAAGATGCTATGATTTGTGCCGCGTTCATGTTTTTAAGATCTACAAAAAAAATATTAAAAGATTGATTATTGCCGCATGATATAAAGTAACATCACATTTTTCGGATCGCGCTTTGAAAGCATAAAATGCGTATGCTCGAATGAAAGCAATATCAAAAACGCATCTACAAACAAATCAGCCGTTATGATCCGAACCATGCGGGTTCAGATCATGACGGCCGACTTTTTTCGAGATCCTGATTTGAAAGCATCCTGATCTCGTTGAATATATATTCTGTATGCACCCAGGTAAAATTTACAACCACAAAGTCTGTCTGAAAAATGGATCCGGGGCCTGTAACGGCGCTCTTCACGCCAGCGAAGACCGCAACCAAGAGCCCGGTGGTCACCCCTGCAGCAGCGTGCGTATCCGCGGCAGCATCCCGATTTTATCCGGCGTATGGGGCGGAAGCTGGATCACATCATATCCCGGCATGTGATTTCCCTCGATCAACACCGGGCCCGACGCCGTGGCTGCAACGTCCCAACCGACATAGCGTAAACCGGGCAACCGCTGTGCCGCCTGGCAGCATAGCTGCTCGGCCTGCTCCCAAAACGGCAGTATTGCCCCGGTAATCTGCGCACCGGTAATGGGATGCCGTTCATAAAACCGGTGTTGTTTGTCATAGCCGCCGGCCAGCACCCGTCCGGTATGCAGCTCCACCGGCGCAACCATACCCCCGGCGTTTAAATTATCTACTGCGCCGCCGTTTCCAATTCGCAAAACGCCATAAAACAACTGCGCCTGGCCATGCTGCAACACTGTCACGATCCGGTAGGTGTTCACCGAACCGGGATACAGCGCCGCCAGATCGGCATGCTGCTGAATAAACGCTTCGGCCAGATCTGCCCCCTGGCTGACCGCCGCGGCAAAAAGCTGTTCCGGGCTATCAAAGTCAGCCAACTGTAACACCTGCACGCCGCGTCCACACTCGCCATCGGCCGGTTTGCACACAATCTTTGCGCGGCCTGCGCACCAATCGGCAAAACGCTGGGCCCCGGCTGAAAAATCATTCCATTCGCGCCCCAGCAAATCTGAAAACAGACGGTTAAATCTGCGTTTATCGGCTAACAGCGGATAATCTTCCCGATTGTTCAACCGGCGGATCAGCCGGTTGTTCACCCCTCTGGTAATATAAGTTTTACGCTGCGACCCATTCAAATCATAAAAGCCAAACAGACTGTAGTCTCGATAACCCGCTCCATACCGCAGCCCACACCAGGCCATATCCGCCAGAATCCGGCCTGTGGAAACCCGGCGGCTCTCCGCCTCCTGCTGCGCGACGCGCTTCATCGCGCCCCAGTCCATACGCAGGATACGCTGCAACGTATATCCCAGCATTGGCACCTTCCTCTCCGTATGATATCCGGCAAAATAAAGCCACAAGCCGGTAAATTTTTATTATATAGTATACCGCTTATATGTGAACCTGATGTGAAGAACAAACAAAAAACGGAAAAAAGTCCTTTTTGTGTATTTTTCACATACGAAAAAGAGGGCTGCCGCCGGCGCGTCAAATCTTTGCGGTCTGCAACAAAGCCGCTGTGCAGACGCAAAGCAGCTGTATAACGGCTGATTTGAATTTCAACAGGTGGGTTTCCCAACGTCTGCCAGAACTGGCTGGCGTCTGGCTGAAAAACAGAATTTCCGGTTGTTGCCGCATGGTTCACAGGCGTGCCTATTTAAACATGGCGGCGCAGAGCTTTTCCACCGCCCCGGTGCAAATCAGGCTGCCCCGCTCGCTGAGCATGCCCGAGTGCGGCTGCACACGCGCGGCATATTCCTGTAGACACAGCAGCGCCTGTGTGCCGGCGCCGGGCCGCAGCGTCAGTTGCAGATAATACGCGCCCTGCATTCGATACAGCGCCGAATCGGTGATATCCCGGGCAGCGGGATGCAGCCGCCGCATGCAGCCTAACAGATCGCCGCCGTCTGCAAAGCGGAAGATATATGTACTGGCTTTTTTCAGCCGCAGTTTTTTGGGCGCATCGCCGGACGGCACCGTAAACAGCACCATACAGCCCTGATTTAAAAACGGATAAATCTCAATCATCAGCTTGCCGGGCGTTCTGGTCAAGCCGGACGCCTTGGCACAGGCAAAATAAAGCTGTTGTAAAAACCGGCGGGAGCGCGGATCTTTATAAGACAGCTTCTCAAAGGAGAGCGCAAAGGTCTGCAGCTCCTGCCCGTCCAGCAAAACCCTGATTTTATTCGGCTGTATCCGCTCAATGGTCATGGCGCATCCATCCTTCCCTCAGGCGCATCGCCCTTTTTTATTATCATATTAAATTTCAACGAAAAGTGCAAGCGGTGTTTTTTGGCCTTTTTTCCAGGCAACGTGAATTTTTGCGCTTTTTACAGTAGCTGCAACCAAAATCGCCGGTTTTTGCAGAAGAAAATTTTTGAGCGGGGCAGGTTTCTAAACAAAACGGCGAATCAGCGCCAGTAGATACAACCGGCGGCGTATAAACGCTTTTAACGCGCCCGCGCAGATCCCTGTTGGCGTCGGGGCGCGACATATGAAAAATTTCTGTTAAATGTTTTGGAAATCTTTGAATTTTACAGCTGCGCGTGCTATAATATCTTTGTATGTTATTTTGTAGATGTTCGCGATGGGAGGCGGCCTGCGCCGCGGCTATCGTTTGCTGTTGAAAGGATGTGTTCCGGTTGCCGAAAAACCCGACGGTGGCGATTTTATATGATTTTGACAAAACACTCTGCCCGAAGAATATGCCTGAATACAGCTTTATTCCCAGTCTGGGGCTGCGCCCGGAACAATTTTGGGAACTGGCCAACCAGCTCTCTGACGAGCAGAAGATGGACCGGATTCTGGCGTTTATGTATCTAATGGTGCGCAAATCCAAAGATCTGCACAAAAATATTCACCGGGAGACCTTTGTAAAAATGGGCGAGCAGGTCGCGTTTTACGAAGGCGTTACAGACTGGTTTGGACGCATCAATGCCTTCGGCGCGCAAAACGGGGTGGAAATCAGCCATTATATCATCTCCTCCGGGTTGAAAGAGGTTATTGAGGGCTGTAAAATCGCTGGCGAATTTGATAAAATTTATGCCTGTGAATTTCATTATGATGAAAACGGCGTGGCCGACTGGCCGAAAATCGCCATCAACTATACCTCAAAAACCCAGTTTCTGTTTCGGATCAACAAAGGGGTATTCGATATCTCTGACGACGATTCACTCAACCGTTATATCGCCGACGACCAGCGCCAGATTTCGTTTAAAAACATGATTTATATCGGCGACGGGCTGACCGACGTGCCGTGTATGAAGCTGGTCAAGACCAATGGCGGCCATTCCATTGCGGTGTATAAGCTGCGGGAAAAGGCGCAGGTGCAGCATCTGTTGGAGGACGGAAGGGTCAATTTTATCGCCCCCGCCGATTACCGCGAGGGACGGCTGCTGGACGAGCTGGTCAAAAACATCATTTTAAAAGCGGCGCCGGCGGCGCGGCTTTCACAGATTGCAAAAAAACAACGCAGGGAATTGCAAGACCGGGAGGAAACGCCGGATATTCCCCGCACGAAAGGATGAGCACATGTATGGCACAGACGCTGTATACCGACCGGGAGCTTAGCTGGATCCAGTTTAACAAGCGGGTTTTGGAGGAATCCGGACGCGGCGTCAATCCGCTGATTGAGCGGCTGCGGTTTATTTCGATTTTTCAAAGCAATTTCGATGAATTTTACCGGGTGCGGGTGGGATCAATCACCGACAAAATGCTGGTAGAAGAGGATCCTGATAAAAAACAACAGCTCAAAGAACAGCTCGCTGCGATTTTCAAGGCTACCAAAAAGCTGCTGCCGGAGCTGGATCATGCGTTTGAGCAGGCGATTGCCGACGGCGCGCCGTATTTCACCCGGATCACCGAACAGAATATGACACAGCCCGACCGGGCCTATTTAAAGCAGCTGTTCGAGCGGGAGATCGCACCGTTGATCTCGCCGTTTATTGTGGAGAAAAAACATCCGTTCCCGTTTATCGACAATGGGCTGCGGGTGATGGGCGTGACCATCAAAAAGAAAAACGGCGGCTCAAAATTTGGCATGGTGCCGATCCGCTCCCAACTACCGCGGGCCGTGTTTCTGCCCGGTGGCGACTGCCGGTTTATGCTGATCGAAGACGTGATCAGCCTGTTTGCCTATAAAATTTTTCACCGGTTTGAGATCACCGAGAAGATTGTGTTTACCATTATTCGCAATGCAGATATCGACGAAAATGAAGGGCTGTATGACTACGACGTGGACTTTCGGGAGACCATGTCCAAGCTGGTGGAGCTGCGGCGCAAGCTGGCGCCGGTGGCGCTGAAATATACCGGTGAAAACTGCGATAAGATCTTAAACCATTTAAAGAACGTGTTGTACTTAAGCCGCAAACAGCTGTTTTGCCAGTCAACGCCCCAGAATATGAAATTTTTATCACTGATGGAAAAACGGCTGCCGAAAGACCGGCTGCCTGATCTGTATTATGCGCCGGTCACCGCTACCTATCCGGCCGCGCTGCAAAATAGCGATCTGATCCAGCGCATCCGCGAGCGCGACCGACTGCTGTGCTATCCCTTTGACGATGTGCAGGTATTGATCGACCTGATCGATCAGGCCGCCCATGATCCGCGGGTAGACGAGATCATGATTACCCTGTATCGGGTTGCATCCGATTCCAAGCTGGTCGAAGGGCTGATCGACGCAGCGCGCCGGGGCAAGCGGGTTTCGTGTATGGTAGAGCTGCGCGCCCGGTTTGACGAGGAAAACAACATTGACTGGTCCAAGCGGCTGCAGGATGCGGGCTGCCGGGTCTTTTACGGGCTGCCCAATTATAAGGTGCACTGCAAGCTGCTGATCATCGCCACCAACGACGGCGGCGGAGATATTGTGCAGGTGGGCACCGGCAACTTCAACGAAGTGACTGCCCGGCAATATACCGACCTTGCGCTGTTTACTGCGCACCCCGGCATCGTCAAAGACGCAAAGGATACTTTTGCATGCCTGGAAGCGGGTCGATTTGTGGAACACAGCGATCATCTGCTGGTGGCGCCGCTGTGTCTGAAAACGCGTCTGACCCAGCTGATCGACGAGGAAATCGCCAAAAAACAGGCGGGCAAGCCGGCGGGCATTCTGCTGAAAATGAATTCTCTGACCGACAAAGATCTGATCGCCAAGCTGATCGAAGCATCAAAGGCCGGCGTTCGGGTGCGGATGGTGATCCGGGGCATCTGTTGTCTGGTGCCCGGAGTACCCGGCGAGACCGAAAACATCGAGGTGCGCTCCATTGTCGGACGGTTTCTGGAACACTCGAGAATCTATGTGTTTGGCGCCGGCAGCGCCCGGAAATACTATATTTCATCGGCAGATTTCATGACCCGCAACACCACCCAGCGTGTAGAGGTGGCGGTTCCGGTATATGATTACCGGGCGCGGCTGCAATTGGGCAAGATTATGCGGCTGGCGCTGCGAGACAATCAAAAGGCCCGGGTTTTACGCCGGACAGGGAAATATGTACGGCCCTATGTGTCGCCCCGGGCGACAAAACACAATATGCAGATGGAGCTATTTGACCAGGACGCATAAACAACGGAAGCAATGAGGCGAAAGGAACGAACGCAAATGAAAAAGAGAGTTGGAATTTTAACCAGCGGCGGGGACTGCCCCGGGCTGAACGCGGCAATCCGGGGAGTTGCCAAAGCCCTGTATGAGCGCATGGGCGATCAGGTGGAGATCTATGGGATCGCCGACGGCTATACCGGCCTGATCAACGGCGAATATAAAAAGATGGAGCGGCTGGATTTTTCGGGGATTCTGACCCGGGGCGGCACGATTTTAGGCACCTCGCGACAGCCCTATAAAAAAATTCAGGTCATTGGCGAAGATCATGTGGACAAGGTCGCGAACATGATCGACAACTATAAAAAAATGAAGCTCGACTGTCTGCTGACGCTGGGCGGCAACGGCACGCATAAAACCGCCAACCTGCTTAGTCAAAACGGGCTGAATGTGATTGGGCTGCCTAAAACCATCGACAACGACCTGTATGGCACCGATGTAACCTTCGGTTTTCATACTGCGGTAGATATCGGCACCGAGGTTATCGACCGGCTGCATACCACAGCCGCGTCCCATTCCCGCGTGATGGTGGTAGAAATCATGGGCAACAAAGCCGGCTGGCTGTCGCTGTATACCGGCGTGGCGGGCGGCGCGGATATCATTTTGCTGCCGGAGCTGCCGTTTTCTTATGAAAAAATAGCCCAGGCCGTTATGAAACGGGTGGAAAACGGCCATGTGTTTTCTATTGTAGTGGTGGCCGAAGGCGCGTTTTCAAAGAGTGAAGAAAAGATGAAACGCAAAGAACGGTTGGCGGCGCGTGGGTGCCCTACAGTAACGCCGCAGGTTGTGCGGTATATCACCGAGCAGACCGGCATCGAAACCCGCAGCATGACGCCGGGGCATTATCTGCGCGGCGGGTCGCCGTCAGCCTACGACCGGGTTCTGGCCACCCAGTTTGGCGTGTATGCGGCCAAATGTATCGCCGACGGAATCTATGGCGTGACGGTGGCCGAATCCGGCGGGCGGATTATACACAACAAGCTGTCGGATATCGCAGGAAAAGCAAAACCGGTGCCTGCCGACCATCAGCTGGTGCAGGTGGCCAAATCGTTAGGTATTGCTTTTTGCAATTGATGCAGCATCAACGTTACCGTTGATTGCCGTCGGCCAGCAACCGCAAAAATACCGGTATAACAAAAACGGCATACACAAAAAGCAGATTGACAGCAAAATCCCCCGGGGCTGCGTTATCGCCGCCCTGGGGGATATTTTTATAATTTTGGCCCGGTGGTTTACTGCATCACCGCACCATGATCAGCACCGCTGACATTGCGGGCATACCGCGCCAGCCAGCCGGTTTTGATATTGGGCTCCGGCGCAACATAAGCCGCCCGCCGGCGCGCCAGTTCTTCGTCGGATACCTGCAGATGGATAGAAGCGTTGGGAATATCGATCGCAATAATATCCCCTTCTTCTACCAGCCCGATATTGCCGCCAGAAGCCGCCTCGGGGCAAACATGCCCGATGGACGCGCCTCTGGATGCGCCGGAAAACCGACCGTCGGTGATCAGCGCTACGGTTTTATCCAGCCCCATGCCCGCCAGCGCGCTGGTGGGATTCAGCATCTCACGCATACCGGGGCCGCCCTTCGGCCCTTCATAGCGGATCACCACCACGTCGCCGTCTTTGATCCGGCCGTTATAAATGGCGTCAATAGCAGTTTCTTCACTGTCGAACACCCGCGCCGGGCCGCTGTGACACAGCATTTCAGGCGCGACCGCGCTGCGCTTGACAACACAGCCGTCGGGAGCCAGATTGCCCCACAAAATCTGGATGCCGCCGGTTTTGCTGTAGGGATTGTCCAACGGACGAATAGCGTTTTGATCTAGAATTTTTGCATTTTTAATGTTTTCTCCCACCGTTTTGCCGGTAACGGTCAACAACGATGTATCAATCAATCCGCCTTTGGCAAGCTCAGCCTGTACCGCAGGTACGCCGCCGGCCAGATTCAGATCCTGTATATGGGTCGGGCCTGCCGGCGCCAGATGGCACAGATTGGGAACCTTCTCGCTCATCTCGTTGAAGGTTTTCAGATCCATCGGCGCTCCCGCCTCGTTGGCAATCGCCAGCAGATGCAGCACACTGTTGGAGCTGCAGCCCAGCGCCATATCACAGGCCAGTGCATTGCGGATGGATTTTTCATTGATAATATCCCGCGCGGTGATATTATTTTCCACCAGGTGCATAATCGCCATACCCGCATGCTTGGCCAGTAAAATGCGCTTATTTTCTACCGCGGGAATGGTGCCGTTGCCGGGCAATGCAATACCGATCGCCTCACACAGGCAGTTCATGCTGTTGGCGGTATACATGCCCGCGCAGCTGCCGCAACCGGGACATGAACCGGTTTCACACTCGGTCAGCTTTTCTTCGTCGATCAGGTGGGCTTTATAGGCGCCCACCGCCTCAAACATCTTGGAAAGGCTGACTTCCTGCCCGTCATACCGGCCTGCCAGCATCGGACCGCCGCTGCAAACCACGGCGGGAATATTCAGACGCACCGCGGCCATCACCATGCCGGGTACGATTTTATCACAGTTGGGAACCAGCACCAGCCCGTCGAGCTGGTGTGCCATGGTCATGGTCTCGACGCTGTCGGCGATCAGCTCCCGGGAGGCCAGTGAATATTTCATACCGATATGCCCCATGGCGATGCCATCGCACACGCCGATAGACGGGATCAGAATCGGGGTGCCGCCCGCCATGCGAACCCCCGCTTTAACGGCTTCGGCGATCTTATCGAGATGAATATGGCCGGGCACGATCTCGCTGTGCGCGCTGACCACACCGATCAGCGGACGGTCCAGCTCTTCTTTGGTATAGCCCATCGCGTAAAACAGCGCCCGGTTGGGTGCGCGCTCTGGGCCCTGGGTAACGTTTGCGCTGCGTAATTGCATAACGACGCTCCTTTTTTGTGTAGACTGCCGCCCCGCCGGACACCGGCAGGGCGGCTGATAAAAACAGATATTGTCCGCCAGCCGATTATTTTTTCAGCCAGCTCATCATATTGCGCAGATCAGCGCCGACCTTCTCAAGCTGATGCTCGCTCTCGGTGCGGCGGGTCGCCAGGAATTTGGCCTTTCTGCCCGCGGAAAATTCCTGCATAAACTCGCTGGCAAAAGTACCGTCCTGAATTTCAGACAACACCTTCTTCATCTCTTTGCGGGTCTCTTCGGTGATCAGCCGTTTGCCGGTGCGGTAGTCGCCGTATTCCGCCGTATTGGAGATGGAATAGCGCATCATTGCAAAGCCGCCGGAATTGATCAGGTCAACAATCAGCTTCATCTCATGGATACACTCAAAATAAGCCATTTCCGGCGCATAGCCCGCTTCGACCAGCGTATCGAAACCGGCCTTCATCAGTTCGGTCACGCCGCCGCACAGCACCGCCTGCTCGCCGAACAGATCGGTCTCGGTCTCTTCGCGGAAGGTGGTTTCCAGAATACCGGCACGGCCGGCGCCAATGCCGCAGGCATATGCCAGCGCATAGTCTTTAGCTCTGCCGGAATAATCCTGATAAACAGCGATCAGCGACGGAACGCCTTTGCCTTCGAGATACTGGCTGCGCACCGTGTGGCCCGGCCCTTTCGGCGCGACCATGATTACGTCCAGATCCTTGGCAGGGGTAATGAAATTGAAGTGGATGTTAAACCCGTGGGCAAACATCAGGATGTCGCCCTCTTTCATATAAGGCGCAACCTGGGTGTTATACAAATCGGCGGCGATCTCATCGGGCACCAGCATCATCACCACGTCGGCTGCCTTTGCAGCCTCCGGCACCTCCATCACCTTTAGGCCGGCGGCCTCTGCCTTGGCCCAGCTCGCACTGGTCTTGCGCAGACCGACAACCACGTCGCAGCCGCTTTCTTTCAGGTTCTGCGCGTGGGCATGACCCTGAGAGCCATAGCCGATAACGGCAATGGTCTTATTGTCAAGCAGCCCCAAATTACAGTCGGCGTCGTAATACTTCTGAATCATGATTAAAAACTCCTTTTTAATAAAGATTTTTTATTTCAGGATTGCACAGCTGTTAGAAACAGCCAAACGCTGTGCAGTCGAGAGAACCTGTTGATATCGGCGCATTCGCGCCCAGGCAGGCGGTATGACGCCCGCGGTATCTGTCGTGTCTGACAGATTAAAAGGTCTGTTCTTCTGCGATGCCACGGCCCAGCGCGGTCACGCCGGTGCGGCACATTTCAATAATCCGATAGCTGCCCAGCATGTCGATCATGCCGTCGATTTTATCCGGCTTGCCGGTCAGTTCGAGAATCATGCTGTCGGGGGACAGATCAACAATCTTTGCCTTGTAGATCTCGGCGATCTCCTTGACCGCGCCCCGTTCGCCCTCATTGGCGGCGACCTTGACCAGCAGCAGCTCCCGCATGACGCTGGTCGAAGGCTTCAGCTCAAACACCCGAACCGTTTCGGTCAGTTTCTCGGTCTGGCTGATCACCTGCTGGATCAGCGTCTCGCTGCCGGTGGTGGTTACGGTGATCCGGGAAATGCCGGGATCGTCGGTCTCTGAAACAGTCAGGCTGTCGATATTGAAGCCCCGCTGACAGAACAGCAGCGCCACCCGCGCCAGCACACCGGCATGGTTTTTCACCAGCACGCTCAAAATCCGTTTGTTTTGCTCCATAGCCTTTATTCCTTTCCCGCAGCGCGGTTAGTCAATGATAGTATCCTGCACGGTGCCGCCGGCCGGGATCATTGGCAATACCCGTTCCTCCCGGTCGATAACGCATTCGATCCACACCGGGCCGTCCTGCGTCATCGCCTCTTTGAGCGCAGCTTCAAACTGCGCCGGGGTTTCGCAATGATAGCCCTTCGCGCCAAACCCTTCGGCCACCTTGACGTAATCGGTTTTACGATCCAGCTCGCTGCAGGAATAGCGTCTGCCATAAAAGGCGGTCTGCCACTGCCGCACCATGCCCAACACCTGATTGTTCAGCAGCACGGTAATGATCGGCAATTGATAGGAAACCGCCGTGCAAACCTCGTTCATATTCATATGAAACGAGCCGTCGCCGGTGATATGAATCACCCGGCGGTCGGGACA
>CALWVA010000030.1 GCA_944384875.1 uncultured Clostridia bacterium | reverse complement strand
CTGCCCGGCAGCCAGCTTACGCGCCGCATCCAGAATATATTTTGCGCGAAAGCCCGCCCGGATACATGAAAGCTGCTGCTCCTCCAGCGCCGCAATGCGCGCCGGCGGCGGAAAGGCATATTCCCCCGCCTCCAACGGATCGCCAAAAGCCTCGCACAGCCGCCGGATGATCCCCTTGATCCGCGGGATATTGTTGTTCTGGGAAATAATAAACGAACAGACCGTTCCCCACAGCTCCTGCCGCAGCAGCCGCAGCCCCGGCACAGCTTTCACCGCCCGGCGCAGCACCGGATCAGCCTCCAGCCGCCGCAGCAGGCGGGGATAATCCAGATCCAGCGTAAAATAGCGTTTCAAGCGCCAGTGAAATTCCCGCTCATCCACCTGATGCAGCACAATATCGCCGTTTTTTTGCGCGGACAGCCGCAGCACCCTGCCGAACACCACGCCCTGCCAGCTGCCGTCCGGCAAAGGATGAAAGCGAAACGCCTGCCCACAGTCTAACGTGGCGGCAAGATCAAAGCAGGGCGGCCGCCGCAGGACCAGATCTGTGCCTGAAACGGTATAGGCAGGCTGGAAACCGGTATAGTCGTTCATCGGAAACCTCCTGTGTTTTATTGTTGTCATTATAACAAATCTGTGATACAATATCTATAGAAAAATACGCCAGTTTTTCGGTGTCAAAGGAGTCTGAAACCCGTGCAGGATCATTTATATACCATCCCGGTCACTGAGATTTTCGAACAAACCGGCGGCTGTCCGATCTGCCGGCTGCGCGATACGCTGGAGAAACGGGTCTGCGATTATACGCTGGGCCCCGCCATGATGGAGCCGGATGTGCGTCAGAACACCAACCGAATGGGCTTTTGCGCCGTGCATCTCGAACAGCTGCGGCAGGGCAAAAACCGGCTGGGGCTGGGGCTGCTGTTGGACACCCATTTAAAAGAGCTGCGAAAAAATCTGGCGTCCGGCGGCCTGATGGACTCGCCAAAAAAAGCTGCTTACAAAGCTGCCCGCGCCGAACAAAGCTGCTTTGTCTGCGACCGGGTGGAACAGGGAATGCGGCAGCTGCTTTCGGCGATGCTCAAAAGCTATGATACCGAGCCGGATTTCCGGCAAATGTTCAAAGCGCAGCAGGCGCTGTGTCTGCCGGATTACCGGCTGCTGCTGGAGCAGGCGGCGCAGCAACTGCCAAGAAGCGGCAGGCGGAATTTTTAAAAGACTGCCGCGCCCTGGTTTTAAAAGTGTTGGATCCGCTGTGTGCCGATATGGAGAAATTTACACAGATGTTTGATTACCGGGCGGATAAAGACGCGCCGGAGTTTCAGGCCGTGAAAGACGCCATCGAGCGTGCAGGCGGGTTTTTAAACGGGCGGATCGGAACAGTATAGCCGGCGAAAGGAATCAAAAAACCAAATGAAACATGTAGATATTTTTACAGACGGCGCCTGCTCGGGAAACCCCGGGCCGGGGGGCTGGGGCGCGGTGCTCCGGTATAACGGCGCCAGCAAGGAACTGTCCGGCGGACAGGCGCAGACCACCAACAACCGGATGGAACTGACCGCTGTGATTGAAGCGCTGTCTGCATTGAAAGAACCCTGTGATGTGACGCTGACCACCGACAGCCGCTATGTCTGTGACGCCATTAACAACGGCTGGGCCAGAAGCTGGCGGGCCAGGGGCTGGGTCAAGGCCGACAAAAAACCGGCGCTTAACGCCGATCTGTTTGAACGGCTTTTAAAGCTGTGTGAGATCCATACCGTTCGGTTTGTCTGGGTCAAAGGGCACGCCGGGCATCCGGAAAACGAGCGGTGCGACAAACTGGCGGTAGAACAAACGGCAAAACACCGCTGAAGCCCTATATGCTGCGGGCGGAGGCGATCCTGATTTTCACAGAAAGGGGCCATTGGTATGAAGATCAAGCTGCCGGAAGATATGGCCGCCGCACCGGCGCTGGCCAGCCGGCTGATCAGCGCGGTAGAATCCGAACTGGATCCGCGGCTGATCGTTATCCATCCCGGTAAAGATGATGTGCGGGTGGTATTCGACTCGGTCAACAAGCTCTATGTCGTCATATATGACCGGGGCGTGGCACGCGTCAGCTGCGGCCCGGTGCGCCGCAATTTATGGGCGTTTGACTTTGACTCGGCCACTGAATGGATCAACAGCGTCGCCGCGTTTGTTCTGGATCTGATGAATCATACGGTGCGGCTGGAATGCACCTATACCCGCAGCAAACGCTGTGTCAAGCAGGCCATCTGGCGCATCAACGACCAGGGTGTGTTTGAGCGGCTGATTGTGCTGCCAAAGACCAGCAATTTATTCAGTTTGCTTTCACGCCGCAACAGGCGCGAAACGCTGACCGTCACGCTGTGTCAGCAATAACCGGCGTAAAGGGCCTGCGCCGGTGTTGACATCCGCTCTCCCCCGCAGGCTGTCGCAACATTTGACCGGCGTTTTTCCGTGTCTGATCAAACAGCAGGTTCCCGGCCAGCTTTTCCCCGAACGACAAACTGAACAATTTGTTATAAAAATATTGGATTTCAGGTTGCAATCGGCGGGTAAATCATTTATAATAGGCGATAATCTGTAAAGCCGCCGGATACAGCGTGCAATGCCGCGCGGCGGTGTTTTTATACCAACCGGCGTTGGCCGGCGGGGGGTCTTTATGAAAAACTATCATTTTGAAACGCTGCCGGCGCGGCTGTTGGGCCGGGCGGTGTGCGAAAATGGAATTTTAAAAGCCGAGATGACTGCAAGCGGTTTTATTTTTACCGCAGATCTGAACGGCAAAGTGCTGTTAGATCTGGAGCTGTTTGGGGAAGAATCCGGGCTGCTGGGCGTAGAGATCGACGGCAATTTTGACGGCATGGCGGCGCTGCAGGTGCCGGCAGGCCGGCAAACGCTGCCCATCGCCCATCTAAAGGGCGTACATACGATCCGGGTCGTCAAGCTGAACGAATATGTGCGCAACCGGCTGTGGTTTTACGGCCTGACCATCGACGGTCAGGCGCTGCAGCCGCCGGCTCCCAAAGAACGTCGGCTGGACTTTTTCGGAGATTCCCTGACCTGTGGTTACGGCAATTTAAGCATCAACCGCAATTGCCCGGATCCGTTCTGTCTGCAGGAGCACGGTTACCGCACCTATGCCGCTTTTTTAGCCCAACGGTTGAATGCCGAATTTTCAGTGGCGGCGGCCTCCGGGTTTGGATTATGTTATTCTTTCGGCGGCAATACCACAGATATCGCGGACAGCTTTTGGAATTTGGCGTTGCCCAGTGAAAAAAAGCTTTGGGATTTTTCAAAATTTATCGCGCAGGATGTGTTTATCAACCTTGGCACAAATGATATGAATTTTGCGCAAAACAACCGGCATCCTATCAGCTTTGAGATGTTGTACGCCGCAGCAGACAAACTGATTGGCGGTATCCGCGCGAATAATCCCGATTGCCGGATTTTCATTGTCACCGGCTTCAACGGCTCGCTGCAAAACGAATATATGAACCTCAACGCGGTGTATAACGAAATTGTAAAGGCGTATTCTGATATCTGGTTTTGGGGCGATATCCACACGACCCAATCCGGCGGAGACTGGCACCCCAACGTGGCGGATCATCAACATGCCGCTGAGCAGATTTATAACCGTTTGACACAGGCGGGTTTATATTAAAAACAACCAGCAGGCGCCCGGTTTATTTAGACCGGGCGCCTGTTTATAAACAAATTTGCCGCCATGTTTGCTGTGTTCAAACATGGTTTTTTATTTAATATGAAACACCTTGATAAATACCCAACACCCGATATGAAACACCGAGCGGAACACTGACAGATGTTCAATCTCCCGATACAGCTTCCAGTGGTATTTAATCAGCGCGGTTTTTTTCACCGAGATGGAACCCTCCCGGATGCGGTAGCGCATCAACACATCCGGCATACCATATATATACCGCTCTTTTTTCAACATTTGCAGCCACAGCGCGTCGTCGTTTCGTTTGCGGATGTTCGGCACCTTAAATTTACCCATGGCGCCCACATTGTACATCACGGTGGAGTTGCCCACCGGGCAGGTCAGCAACACCCCGTTGTAATCGGTTTTGGGTTTGGTATGGATGACCTTTCCGGTAGAATGCCCCTGTTGATCCATCTGTTCGTAGGCTGTGCAGGTGAAATGATATTTGTTTTCCTGCATAAACTGAAGCTGCCGGGCCAGTTTTTCGGGCATCCAGAGATCGTCGCTGTCTAAAAAGGCCATATATTCGCCCTGCGCCAGTTCCATTGCTACTGTTCGCGCCACTGCCGCGCCGGAATTCTGCTCCAGCTTATGATATTTGATCCGATCGTCCTTTTCGGCATACGCCGCCACGATCTGCTGCGTATCATCGGTAGAACAATCGTCTACAATAATCATTTCCCAATTGTGCACTGTCTGCTGCTGTACCGATTCAATGGTTTCTCCGATATATGCGCCGCAGTTATAAGTCGGCGTGATAATCGAAATCAGATTGTTCGTCACAGTATTCTCTCCCTGTAGAAAAATACAACATACCGCCGCTGCCTATCGCGGCTGTTTTCTCAGATTATACAGCAATCTGGCGATAAAGTCAATCTTCGACCCGGCGGACGCGTTCGCTATAGCTTGTGTCAAACCGGCGTATTTATGACCGGGACGCCCGAGACATCTGCATCTGCCGGCAGATCCACAGGTTTTAATATAAAAAAGCCAGCCGCCCCGGATTCGGAGCAGCTGGCCGCATATTACCATCTGCATTGATTACCGTTGGTCCTGTTGGCGGATGGTATAGTGTTTGATTTTACCGCTGATGGTTTTCGGCAGCTCTTTCACATATTCTACCGCGCGGGGATATTTATAGGGGGCAGTTGCCTGTTTGACAAAGTTTTGCAACTCTTTGGTCAGTTCCGGTGAACCGGTATATCCCGGCTGCAATACAATGGTAGCCTTGACGATATAACCCCGCTCCGGATCCGGCACACCGGTAATCGCGCATTCCAGCACCGCCGGATGCTGGATCAAAACGCTCTCAATTTCAAACGGCCCGATCCGGTAACCGCTGGACTTGATAATATCGTCGGCACGGCCTACATACCAATAATAGCCGTCTGCATCGGCATAAGCAATATCGCCGGTATGATAAACGCCGTTTTTCCAGGCGCGCAGATCTGCCGCTTCGTCGTTATCATAGCTGATACACAACCCAAATTTGCGCCGGTCGGTGGGAACCACCACAATTTCACCCTGTTCCCCCGCCGGGCACTCGTTATTGTCGCTGTCTACAATTTTCAAACGATACAGCGGAGATGGTTTTCCCATCGCGCCACGGCGGGACGGCATCCCATAGAGCGTGCCCACCAACAGCGTAGTCTCGGTCTGACCATAGCCCTCTTTGATCTCCAGCCCGGTATGCTCGTAAAACTGCGCAATAATATCGGGGTTGAGCGCCTCGCCCGCAGTCGTAGCATATTGAATAGACGAGAAATCATAATTGTCCAATCCGCTCTTGACCAGAAAGCGATAAATCGTGGGCGGCGCGCAGAACGACGTCACATGATATTTCTTGACCACCGCCATCAAATCGGCGGCGACAAACCGCTCAAAGTCATAAACCATCACCGCACAGCCTGCCAGCCACTGGCCGTAGATTTTTCCCCAGGAAGCCTTGCCCCAGCCGGTATCCGCCACAGTCAGATGCAGCCCGCCGTCCTGCACGTTCTGCCAGTATTTTGCGGTAATGATATGGGCCAGCGGATAGGAATAATCGTGTACGACCGCTTTGGGATAACCGGTGGTGCCGGAGGTGAAATATAAGATAAACGGGTCTGTAGACGCCGTTTCAACCCGGTCAAAATCATCGGATTCCTGCTGGAGCGCCGTGTCCAGCCGTATAAAGCCCGCCCGGTCCTGCCGCACGTTGAACAGCAGCCGCAGTGTCGGGCACTCGGCCTGCGCCGCAAGAATATGCGTGCAGATCTGCTCATCCTCGGCAGCAATCACCGCACAAACGCCTGCGTTTTGCACCCGGTAGACAATATCCTTGGCGCTGAGCATGTATGTCGCCGGAATTGCCACCGCGCCCAATTTATGCAGCGCCAGAATGGTATACCAATATTCGTAATGCCGCTTTAAAATCACCATGACGCGGTCGCCCCTCTGAATACCGGCATGTTGCAGCGCCGCCGCCGCCTTTGAAGACAGCGCCGACATCTCGCCAAAGGTCAGGATTTTTTCATTGCCCTGCACATCACACCATACCAGCGCCGTTTTGTCTGGCTCCTGCCGGGCGATCTCGTCTACCACGTCATAAGCAAAGTTGAAATTGTCCGGACACAGAATTTCAAAATCGGTCAGGTATCCGTTTTGACCCAGTGTAGACCGGCTGAAGGTTTTATATAAAGGTTCCATATCATGCATTCTCCGTTTCCTGATACTGCCCGATGCTGCGAAAACGTGCATAGCGCTGTTGCAGCATCTGCTCTGCCGGCAGCGCAGACAGCGCTGCAAAATCTGACAGCAGTTGGGTTTTTAACTGTTCGCACATCTGATCGAACTGTTCGAAATTCTCTGGAATCACCCGTTCGGCGACGCCCAGCTCTACCATGTCTGTGGCGGTGATCCGCAGATGTTCGGCGGCTTGCGCCACCATACCCGCATCTTTCCATATGATGCTGGCGCATCCCTCCGGCGAGATCACCGAATAAACCGCATTTTCCAGCATATAGACCCGGTCGGCCACCGCGATGCCCAACGCGCCGCCGCTGCCGCCTTCACCGATCACCACTGAGATCACCGGCGTTTGCAGCTGCATCATATGCAGCAGATTATCGGCAATGGCCTGGCCCTGGCCGCGCTGTTCCGCGTCTTCGCCGCAGTATGCGCCGGAGGTATCGACCAGACAAACCACCGGACGATGGAATTTTTCCGCCTGCTGCATCAGCCGCAGCGCTTTGCGGTAGCCCTCGGGCTTGGGACAGCCAAAATTGCGCCGGATGCGCTCCTGGGTGCTGTCGCCTTTTTCAATCGCGATATAGGTGACCGGTAAATCGCCCAGCCAGCCCACGCCGCCCAGCATTGCCGGATCATCACCGAATTTCCGGTCACCGTGCAGCTCCAGTGTATTTTCAAACATCTGGCGGATATATGCACTGGCCGTTGGCCGGCCGTTGGCGCGCGCCGCCTTCAGTTTCTGATAAGCCGCCATCAGCGCGCCTCCTTTCCCGCGTGCAGCCGGAGCAACCCGGCCAGCGTTTCCCGCAGCCGTGCCCGTGGCACGATCGCGTCAACAAATCCGTGATGCAGCATAAATTCAGCGCTCTGGAAATCTGCCGGAAGCCGGCGCTTGGTGGTCTGCTCGATGACGCGCTTGCCGGCAAAGCCCACCAGTGCCTTGGGCTCTGCGAGGATGATATCACCCTGCATTGCAAAGCTGGCGGTTACGCCGCCGGTGGTAGGATCGGTTAAAACGGTGATATACAGCCCGCCGGCCTCACTGTGCCGTCCGACGGCGCCGCTGACCTTAGCCATCTGCATCAACGACAGAATTCCTTCCTGCATCCGGGCGCCGCCGGAAGCGGTAAACCCGATCACCGGCAGTTGATGCGCCGCGGCATATTCAAATAATCTGGCGATTCGCTCGCCCACCGCCGAGCCCATGCTGCCCATGATAAACCGCGCATCCATCACAAACAGCGCGCAGGGCCGCCCGTCAATCGACGCGGTCCCGCAGACCACCGCCTCGGTTTCACCGGTGGCTTTAGCAGCATCCTGCAGCTTCTGCGCATAGTTTGGAAACCGCAGGCTGTCCTGCGGGCGCACACTGTCAAACAGCTCGCAAAAGCTGTTGGGATCGGTGATCATCCGGATCCGGTGCCGGGCGCCGATCCGGTAATGATAGCCGCAATGCGGGCAGACCGATTTGTTTTTGCGAATCGCAGCCTTTGTTTCATAACATTTGCAGGACGGACACTGCCGGGTGTCCGCCGGCTGCAAACCGGCGCTGCCGCCGGTTTCCAACTGGTTGCCCGATTTGCGGAACAACCCCAAAATATTATTCATCTGACCAAGCCCCTCATCTGTTTAAAGTCTGCAAAAAACAGGTATCATAATCTCCCTGCTGGAACCGGCGATCCCGCATAACTGCAATCTGCTCTTCAATGTTGGTCTGCACCCCGTGAATCACCAGCTCACACAGCGCAGCCTCCATCTTGCGGATCGCATCCTCCCGGGTAGGCGCGTATACGATCAGCTTTCCGATCATCGCGTCATAATAGGGCAAAATCTCGCTGTCCTGTACCAGCGCTGTATCAAAATGCACCCGTGAGCCGCCCGGCACATGTAAAAAGTCTACCGTGCCCCTGGATTTGGCACAGATCCGGCATTCGATCGAATGCCCGGTCAGGTGTATATCCTGCTGGTCAAAGGGCAGCGGAACCCCGCAAGCAATGCGGATCTGCCATTTGACGATATCCACCCCGCTGATTTCCTCGGTGATGGGATGCTCAACCTGCAGCCGGGTGTTCATCTCGATAAAATAGAAGTGGCCGTCACGATCCAGCAGAAATTCCACAGTGCCGGCGCTGGTATAGCCCGCGGCCTGCGCCACTTTAACCGCAGCCTGTTCCATTTGCCGGCGCAGCGTATCGGTAATCACCGGGCAGGGGGTTTCCTCAATTGCTTTCTGTTTATTCAACTGCAATGAACAATCCCGCTCGCCCAGACACAAAATCCGCCCGCTGTTGTCTGCCAGCACCTGCATTTCCACATGCCGCACGCCGGTCAGGTATTTTTCCAAAAACACATCGCCGTTGTCAAATGCTTTTTTCGCTTCCTCCGAGGCGGCGCGAATGCTTTTTTCCAGCTGATCCGGCGTTTCCACCAGCCGGATGCCTTTGCCACCGCCGCCCGCGCTGGCTTTGACCAGCAGCGGATAGCCGATCTCGGCAGCCAGCGCCGCGACGTCCTGCCCGGGCTGCAGCACCTCGCTGCCGGGCACGGTGGGCACGCCGATCTGTTTCATCAGCAGCCGGGCGTTGTTTTTATCGCCCATTTTGTCCATGACAGCGCTGTCCGGCCCGATAAACACGATACCGTGGCGTTGGCAACGGGCGGCAAAACCCGCGTTTTCCGACAGAAAGCCGTAGCCGGGATGAATCGCCTGCGCGCCGGTGGCCAGCGCGGCGCTGATAATATTCTGCTGGTTTAAATAGCTTTCGGTCGCCGCAGCCGGGCCGATACAGACCCGTTCATCCGCCAGTGCGACATGCAGAGTGTTGGCGTCCGGCTCGGAATAGACCGCCACCGTCTGGATGCCCATTTCCTTGCAGGCCCGGATAATCCGAACCGCCACCTCGCCCCGGTTTGCAATCAGGATTTTTGAAAACACAGCTGTTACTCCTTCATCAGCGCAAATGAAAAATCGGCGCTGACACATAATTGATCGTTTACATAGCCTTTGCCGGTAGCCCAGTAAAACGCACCCTTAGATTTGACGATCGAGCAGACCGTCTGCAGCGTGTCGCCGGGGACTACCGGATGTTTAAATCGGACCTTATCCAGCCCGGTAAAAAACGGGGTCACTTGTTTGCCGCCGGCCTGTTCCGCCAGCAGCACACAGGCCGACTGGGCCAAAATCTCACATAAGATGACCCCCGGCACCACCGGTTTGCCGGGGAAATGCCCCTTTAAAAACCACTCGTCGCCGGTAATTGTTTTTTTGCCGTGGGCGACGCCGTCTTCTACCGACGCTTCGTCGATCAGCAGCATATTGTCCCGATGGGGCAGAATCTGCATAATCTGTTGTTGATCCATTGCAATGCTCCTTCCTGTATGCCGCCGGTCTTACCGGATAATAAACAGCGGTTGGCCGTATTCCACCATCTGCTGGTTCTCCACCAGAATCTCTGCGATGACGCCTTCCTGCTCGGCGGCGATCTCATTGAGGATTTTCATAGATTCCACAATACACAGCACATCGCCCTTATGCACAGTGTCGCCCACCTTTACAAACGGGTCTGCACCGACTTCGGGCGCAAGGTAAACTGTGCCCACCAACGGTGATTTCTGTATAAATCCGTCCACCGGCGCAGCAGCCGGTGCAGTCGTGTCGGCAGCAGGCGCCGCAGCAGCCTGGCCCGACGCCACAGGCGCGGGCATTACCGCCGTCACAGCGGCGGGCGCGGCCGGCGCCGGCTGTTTTTCAAGCAGAATATGGGTCTGTTCCTGGGAAATCTCCAACCGGGTCAGACCGTTTTCAGCCAATATTTTTGCAAGCTTCTCTACCTGTTTGATATCCATTTACAAGCCCTCCTATACTGCTTTGAAAGCGACGCAGGCATTGTGCCCGCCGAAGCCCAAAGACGTGGAAATTGCATAAGCAAGCGGGGTTTTAACCGCGTTGTTCGGCGTATAGTTGAGATCGCATTCCGGGTCGGGCTGAAGCAGGTTGATGGTGGGCGGCACAATATCGCTGCGCAGCGCCTGCACACAGGCGATGGCTTCGGCGGCGCCCGCCGCGCCCAGCATATGGCCGGTCATGGATTTGGTTGAGCTGATATGCGCTTCATAAGCATGATCGCCCAACGCCTTTTTAAAAGCCGCTGTCTCGGTTTTGTCGTTGAGCTTGGTGCCGGTGCCGTGGGCGTTGATATACAACCGGGTATAATCGGCAATTTCAACATCCTGCAACGCTTGGGAAATCGCCCGGGCGGTGCTGCCGGCCTCCGGATCCGGCGCGGTGACATGATAGGCGTCGCAGGTGGAGCCATAGCCTACCACCTCGGCTAAAATTTCCGCGCCCCGGGCGGCGGCATGTTCATATTCCTCCAACACCAGGACAGCAGCGCCCTCGCCCATCACAAAACCGTGCCGCCGCTGGTCAAAGGGCAGCGAAGCGGCGTTTGGATCCTGCGACGAGCTCAGCGACATGCAGTTGCCGAAGCCTGCCAGCGACAACGGCGTGATCGCCGCCTCGGAACCGCCGCAGATCATGGCCGTCTGATAACCGTGCTTAATCGCCCGATAAGCCTCGCCGATGGCCGTGGTAGAAGTGGCGCAGGCGGTAGAGACCGCTATACAGCTTCCTTTGGCCTGATATTTAATCGCAATATTGCCCGCCGCAATATTATAAATCATTTTCGGCACAAACTGGGGGCTGACCTTTCTGGGACCGCCGTCCAACAGGTGCTTATATTCCTCACAAAATGTATTGAAGCCGCCGATACCGGAACCAAAACATACGCCCAGCTCTTCGCTGGCGATATTCTGGCCGTTTAGTCCGCTTTGTTCCATGGCCTGGGCCGCCGCGCATAACGCATACTGCACAAACAGATCAGTCTTGCGCACCGCCGGCCGCTCCATACAGGTCAGCGGGTCGAAATCTTTCACCTGTGCCGCCAGCGTATATTTCTGGCCGGCCACGTCAAAATAGGTGATGGTTCCGATGCCGTTTTTACCATGGGTCAACCCGTCCCAAAACTGTTCGACGCTGTTGCCCAACGGGGTAATTGCGCCCATGCCGGTTACTACAACTCGTTTCATAGCCTTCCTCCTGCTTGATCTTTACATTGCCAGCCCGCCGTCGATGCGGATCACCTCGCCGGTGATATAGTCCGCCTGCGGCGATGCTAAAAACAATACCAGCGCCGCCACTTCTTCCGGGCGGCCCATCCGCTTTTGCGGAATCTGCTGTAAAAGTGCTTCGTTGTCAACAAATTTCTCAGTCATATCGGTCTGGATAAAGCCCGGCGCCACCGCATTACAGCAGATCCCCCGGGAGGCCAGCTCCTTGGCTACCGATTTTGTCAGCCCCACCAGGCCCGCCTTGGACGCGGCATAATTGGCCTGGCCGGCGTTGCCCATCAGGCCGGAAACCGAGCTGATATTGACGATCTTGCCGCTTTTCTGGCGGGCAAAAATCGGATAAACCTGTTTGATCATATGAAACGCACCGGTCAGATTGGTCTGCAGCACCGCGTCAAAGTCCGCCGGCTTCATGGCCATTACCAGCTTGTCTCTGGTGATGCCGGCGTTGTTGACTAAAATATCCACCCGGCCGAAGGCCTCGCGGATCTGCTGCACCGTCTGCGCCGTCTGTTCATAATTTGCCACATCACAGCAAAACGCCTGCGCCCGCACGCCGTATGTCAACAGCTTTTCTACCGTTTGCTGCGCACGTTCTTTATTGCCCGCATACAGCAGCGCGACATCCGCGCCGTTTTGCGCCAGCGCCTCGCAGACCGCGGCGCCGATCCCTCTGGAACCGCCGGTGACGATGGCAGTTTGTCCTTTCAGCATGAAAAACACTCCTTTTCCTGTTGCAGCTGCTGCGCCGCCTGTTCAATTTCCTGGGGTGTTTCGGCCCGCAGGCTGACAGCCTCCGGGCAAATTCTTGCAATCAGCTTTTGCAGCACATTGCCCACGCCGGTTTCCACAAACCGGTCAAAGCCCGCGGCTGCCAAATTGCAGATCGTCTGCTCCCAGCGTACCGGGTTGCACATCTGCTTTTGCAGCAGCCCGCAGACATCCGCATCGTAGGGCGCGGCGGTATAATTGGAATAAACGGGAATATTCGGCTGCCCGATGGCGCGTTCCCGCAGATAATCGCCGAACTGCTCCGCAGCCTGTGCCATAAACGGCGAATGAAAGCCGCCGCCCACCGCCAGCGGGACCGCCCGGCCCCCGGCGGTTTTCACCGCCTGTGTAAACGACTCGAGCTGTTCGGCGGCACCCGCCACCACCAGCTGGCCTTTACAGTTATAATTGACCGGATATACATCTGCATACGATTGGCAAAGCTGCTCCACCGCGCTGTTATCCAGCCGCAATACCGCCAGCATTCCGGCGGGACGGACTTTGGCGGCCGCATCCATCAGCCGGCCCCGTTTGCACGCGATAGCAAAACCCTCTTCATAACTGAATGCGCCCGCAAAAGCCAGCGCCGGGATCTCGCCCAGCGAAAAACCGGCAACCGCGTCAGGGGTCACGCCGCAATCCTGCAGGGCGATGGCCGCCGCCAGATCTGCCAGATACAGGCAGGGCTGGGTGTTTTCGGTCTGTCTGAGGGTCTGTTCATCGCCGTCGAAACACTGGGCCAGTGTGCCGGGGCGATATTGCTCGGCTGCATCAAACAGCGCGCGCACCCGCGCATTCTGTTCATACAGCGCCCGGCCCATGCCGGGATGCTGCGCCCCCTGGCCGGAGAACACAAAGGCTATTTTACCCATTTGTCTGCTCCCTTCAGCAACGCCTCGGCCTGTGTGACCAGCTCCTGAATGATCTCAGCAGCGGGCTGTTCTTTATGAATCATGCCGGAAATCTGCCCTGCCAGAAAACAACCCTGTTTGGTATCTCCTTCTACCGCCGCCTTGCGCAGCGCGCCCACACCCAGCTCGGCAATAGATGCAGCGGTTGCTTCCGGCGCATATTCCAGACTTAAAAAGTTGCGTGAAAAACTGTTTTTGATGCAGCGGCAGGTATTGCCGCCAAACCGCCGGCCGGTGGTAACAGTGGAAATATCTTTTGCATCCAGCACCATGTTTTTATAATTCTGATGGACGTTGCATTCCTTTGCAACCAGAAACCGGGTGCCCAGCTGCACACCGCAGGCGCCCAGCATAAACGCCGCGGCCATGCCTCTGCCGTCGCCGATACCGCCCGCCGCAATCACCGGGATATCCACCGCGTCGCAGATCTGGGGCACCAGCGCCATTGTGGTCAGCTCGCCGATATGCCCGCCGGATTCCTGCCCTTCGGCAATCACCGCGTCTGCGCCGGCTTTCTGAACCTTTTTAGCCATCGCGACCGACGCGATGACCGGGATCACCACGATGCCCGCCTCTTTCCAGGCCGGCATATATTTCGACGGATTGCCCGCGCCGGTGGTGACCACCGCGACCCGCTCCTGCGCGATAATCTCCGCGACCTCGGCGGCATGTGGACTCATCAGCATCACATTGACGCCAAAGGGCTTATCGGTCAGGTTTTTGGCAATTTGAATCTGTTGTTTCAGATAATCAGCGCCGGCGTTCATCGCCGAGATAATGCCCAGCCCGCCGCCGTTGGATACAGCGGCCGCCAGCTCGCCGTCGGCGATCCAGGCCATGCCGCCCTGGAAAATGGGATATTGAATATTGCACAGGCTGCAAATCGGAGATTCAATCATAAAAAACATCCTTTCAGTCAAGCCGGCAATTTTGCCGGAATCTGTCGGTTTGTCGGGCTGCTACCACCGCAACAGACAGGTGGCGCTGGCCAGCCCGCCGCCGAAGGCAGTCAGCAGCAACAGATCGCCGCGCCGCAACAGCCCGGCCCGGTTCATTTCATCCAGCGCGATCGGGATGCTGGCGCTGGAGGTATTGCCGTAACGCTCGATATCGATATAAAACTTTTCGATGGGCAGGTGCAGCCGGTTGGCCGCGCTGGCAATAATCCGCTTATTGGCCTGATGGGGGACAATATAGGCGATATCGTCTGCCGTCAGGTTTTGCCGCTGCAGCAGCGCGCGGATATCGTCGCAGATCGAACTGACCGCAAACTTAAAGGTCTCCTGCCCGTTCATATGGATATAAGGCGACTCCTGCTCTTTTTCAAAAAACGGCGATTTCCCGATAAACTGGGGAATCTTGATCACATCGTCACCGCCTTTGACGCAAAACGCAGAATCCAGATATCCGTCGCCCTCGCCCAAAACCGCCGCGCCTGCGCCGTCGCCGAAAATCACACAGGTGCTCCGATCTTCCCAGTCGACGATCCGGCTCATCCGCTCGGCGCCCACGATCAGGACCTTTTTCGCCTTGCCCCGGGCAAAATAGCCCGCCGCTGTTTCCAGCAGAAAGATAAAGGCCGAGCAGGCCGCGTTGATATCGTAAGCCATACAGGT
>CALWVA010000029.1 GCA_944384875.1 uncultured Clostridia bacterium | reverse complement strand
GCCGATAATCGATATAATGAATGGTATAGCATATAGGAGTTGATGCCATGCTTTGGAATATCATAGACGCCATACAACAGGCAAACATCTGGGCGCTGGCTTCTGCCCTGGGGTCGGTCGTCGTGATTTTGCTGATCTGCCTGCCGGTGCACGAATCTGCACACGCCTTCGCCGCATATAAGCTGGGCGACCCGACCGCAAAACTGCAGGGGCGGCTGACATTGAACCCGTTTAAACATCTGGATCCCATCGGCTCTTTGCTGATCTTGCTTTGTGGCTTTGGATATGCCCGACCGGTTCCGGTGAACATGCTGAATTTCAGACACCGCAAGCGGGATATGGCGTTAACCGCTCTGGCGGGGCCAATGTCTAACTTCTTAATGGCCGTGATTTTCACATTTTTAGAGGTATTGTTTGTCTATCTGATTCCTATTCAGGGACATATCCGCCTGTTGATCATATTGTTTCTGAATTATGCAGCGTATATTAACGTATCGCTGGCAATCTTTAATCTGATTCCCGTCCCGCCTTTTGACGGCTCAAGAATCCTCGGTTACTTTGTCAGCGACCGGGTCTATTACACGATTATGCGCTATGAACGGCAGATTTTTCTGGTTGTGCTGTTGCTGCTGGCTACCGGTTTTCTGAGCGGCCCGCTGGCTAATGCGACAAACGCCGTCTCCAATGGGTTATATGCACTGTTTTCACTTCCGTTCCGGGGGTTTTTATCATGACAACCACGGAAGCTCTTTCATTTAAACTGACAGATTTTGAAGGTCCGTTAGATCTATTGCTGCATCTGATCGCCAAAAACAAGCTGAATATCTATGATATTTCTGTCAGCGAGCTGGTCGACCAATATCTGGCGCATATTCAGGCTTCAAAAGAGCAAAATATGGATATTGACAGCGCTTTTCTGGAAATGGCTGCCCGGTTGATATATCTGAAAACCGTTTCTCTACTGCCAAAGCAGAAGGAAGCTGAAGAGTTAAAACAACAATTGCAAGGCGAACTGATCGAATATCAAATTTGCCGGCAGATTGCGCAAACGCTTACCAATATGACCGAAGGCTTTGGCTGCATCGTACGCCAGCCGGTGACGATCGATATTGATAAGGCTTATAAACGCCGGCATGATGCCGCGCTTTTACCACAGTATTACAGCGATGCCGCCGGGCGCGGTTTGCGCCGTCTGCCGCCGCCTGCCGCCGCTTTTTCCGGAATCGTGTCCAAAAAGATTGTGCCGGTTTCCTCAAAAATTATTCAGGTTATGCGCCGTTTTAAAACCAAAACGTCGGTATCGTTTCGTTCATTGTTTCAAAGCGGCCGGTCAAGGTCTGATATCGTCGCCACCTTTCTGGCGGTATTGGAGCTTCTGAAAAATCGGCGAATCACCGCCGAACAGAAACAAAACGACATTCTGATCAAAATTGACAAGGCTGGGGCTCATCATGCAAAATCATAACAAATCCATTCTGGAGGCGCTGCTGTTCGCCAGCGGCGACCCGGTAAAAGTTGGAAAAATCGCCGAGATCATGCAGATCTCCACCGATCAGGTATTGGCTTTAAGCGCCGAGCTTTCCAGCGAATATGACGAGCAGCATCGTGGTTTTAAGCTGATCTGTCTCGAAGATAAGCTGCAACTTTGCACCCGACCGGAATATTTCGACTATGTTCGCGTTTTGCTGGAAATCAAACGCAACGCACCGTTATCCCAGGCAGCTTTTGAAGTATTGGCTGTTGTCGCCTATAACCAGCCCGTCACCAAAAGCTTTGTGGAACAGGTTCGGGGTGTGGACTGCTCGGGTGTGATCTCCAGTCTATGCGAAAAAGGTCTGATTGCGGAACAAGGCCGATTGGATCTTCCAGGAAAACCTTTGATTTACGGCACTACAGACAACTTTCTACGTTGTTTTGGGTTGCATACATTAGAGGATCTGCCGCCGCTCCCCCGTCAGGAAGAACCGGAGCATCCCGAAACACAAAACCTTCAAACCACACTGGAGGCATGATCGCCTATGCTCGCTTTGATCATCATCGGCAGCGTTCTGGGTCTGCTGCTGTTGCTGTTGCTGATTCCGCTGCGGCTGGAACTGATCTATAACAGCGACATCCGGCTTCGGTTGGAATATGGCTGGCTGCGCTTCAAACTGTTTCCGCGGGCGGACAAGCCCAAAAATAAGCGGGTGAAACAAACGAAAGCCGAAAAAAAACACACAGAAAAAACGCCGCGGCCCAACTTTATCAAACAATTGATTGACCAACAGGGGTATATCGGTGCTTTTCAAACATTGAAGCAATATGCGCTGATTGCGCTGGAGGCAGTTCAATCCATAGCCAAACACCTGTTGGTTTCTCCGTTTCGGCTGCGTCTGGTAATGACCGGACCAGACGCTGCTGATCTTGCCATTCAATATGGGCAGCTTTGCGCCGCACTATATCCGTTTTTATCTTTTTTGCAAAGCCGCCTGCGTTTTGAGGATCATAAAACAGACATCCGGGTCGATTACCTGAAAAAAGAGCCGGAACTGTATTTTTATGTCAAAGTCCGCATCCGTCCATTATTTGTTCTGACCGCAGCCCTGCGCGCGGTCTGCAAGCTAGTTATTCAAACTATACAGATAAAAACCACCGCAAAAGAAAGGAACGTGAGCCTATGAGCCAGAATATTCAAAACCTGATGGGGGTCACCATGGAAAAAATCAAAGCCATGGCAACTGCTGATACGATGATCGGCGATCCGGTGAAATTGACCGATCGTATTACCGCAATCCCGGTCTCTAAAATTTCATATGCTTTTGCCTCCGGCGGATCAGATTTTCCGTCGGCAAAAACGCAGAAAGAATTATTCGGCGGCGGCGGCGGCGCCGGCATGACCGTTACACCCATCGCCTTTTTGATCTTACAAGATGACAATGTCAAAATCCTGCCCGTAAACTGCAATGCTTCTTCCGCCGACAAACTGGTCAGTTTGCTGCCTGACTTTTTCGATCGAATCAAGTCCCTGTTTCAAAAAGAGCAACCCGCTCCTGACCAAGCTGATTCCCCGACACAACAGCAACCATAAATTCTAATGCAAAACCCGATCACCTGCCGCATATATTTATAACCGGCAGGTGATCTTTTTGTTTAAAAAAATGTGTTTTACCCTGGCTTTCATCATAGTATTATGCTGTTATCCCGTTTATGCCGATGTATCGGCACAAGCGTATATTTTATATTGCCCGTCTACAGGCGAAGTCGTTTCCCAACGCAATATGAACCGGCGCATGACCATGGCAAGCACCACCAAAATCATGACCGGTCTGCTGCTCTGCGAAGCCGGCGCGCCTGAAACCATCGTATCAATCACCAGTTCCATGCTGAAAGTTGAAGGCACTTCTATTGGTTTGCAAAAGGGCGACCGTATTTCCCGGATCAATTTGGCCTATGGCCTGCTGCTGGAATCCGGAAACGACGCAGCCAATGCCATCGCCATCCATCTGGCAGGCTCTATCGAAGCCTTTGCGGAACAAATGAACAGCAGGGCGCAACAGCTGGGTCTGGACGGCACCCATTTCGTCACGCCCAGCGGCCTGGACGCCGACGCGCACTATACCACCGCCTATGATATGGCAATACTCACCGCTGCAGCTATGCAAAACCCTACTTTTCGTAAAATCGTCGGCACAAAAACCTATTCTTCGGTTTATAACGACGGAAACACCCGGCGTACCTATTCCAACCATAACCGTTTGCTGCATACGCTGGATGGCGCCGACGGCGTCAAAACCGGCTTTACTAAAAAATCCGGCAGATGTCTGGTATCTTCCTGCACCCGAAACGGGCTGCAGCTGATCGCAGTAACGCTTAATGCGCCAAATGATTGGTCTGATCACAAACAATTATATAACGACGGATTCCAACGCTATCAATCGGTCACGCTGGACTGTAAAATCTCGGTTTCTGCTCTGCCTGTTGCCGGCGGAACCCGTAACCGGGTGAAAATTTTCTATGAACCTGTGCAGGTCTGGCTGCAAAACGGTGACGCCAGCGATGTAACCTATCAGATCCGTCTGCCACGTTTTATTTATGCGCCGGTCAAAACAGGAGAACAGGTTGGCAGCATTGACTATTTCTATAATCAAAAAATAATCGCCAGTGTGCCGTTTACAACCGCAGAGGAATCTGCTATAATGATCATTAGACAAAGCTGGTCAGATCGTTTCTGGCAATCTGTCTGCCAGCTGTTGCATTTCTGACAGTGAAACGGAGCATACTATGCCTGATAACAACAGTATTCGATTGCAAAAATTTCTTTCCCAATGCGGCGTCAGTTCCCGTCGTGCTGCAGAACAGCTGATCCAGCAGGGCAAGGTTTTGGTAAATGGACGGCCGGCGCAGTTGGGCTGCAAAATCAATCCTAAAAAAGATATTATCCTGGTGAACGGCCAACGGGTAGTGGCAGATAAAACCCGGCGTTATATTATGTTGTATAAGCCCCGGGGCTTTGTTACCACAATGCATGACGAACTCGGCAGAAAAAGTGTGGACATGCTTGTTGCCAATGTGGGTGAACGAGTGTTTCCCATCGGCCGGCTGGACAGAAACTCCGAAGGTTTGCTGCTGCTTACCAATGACGGCACCTTTGCCAATATGCTGAGCCATCCGCGCTGCCACGTTTCAAAAACCTATCGCGTCACGATTCGCCCGCCGTTTGGCGACGCGCAACTCCATGCGCTGATCAGTGGCGTCCGGCTGGACGACGGCTATGTCACACAGCCCGCTGACGTCAGTGTCGCTGTTGCTGAAGACACCCGCGTCGTTTTATTAATGACCATCTACGAAGGTAAAAACCGGCAAATCCGGCGCATGTGTGCGGCGTTGGGCCTGGATCTGATCCGACTCAAACGCATTGCCATCGGCAATCTGCGGCTGGGTATGCTCCCACAGGGAAAATGGCGGGATCTCAGCGAACAGGAAGTGCGAGATCTTTATTCTGCCGCCAAACGAACGCAGCAGAACAGTTGACCCTTTCTGGGAATAAAACACAATCGATCACAATAAAAAGGAGTCACTGTTCATGCTCAAACTGGAGTTGGCCGATGCAACAACGGCAACACTACTAAATATTAAACGCCCCGCTTATGTTGCGCGTCAAGGTGCAGATATCATCGGATTTTGCACTTTCACACTGGACAGTCCCCGCGTGTATATAACCCATCTGCACTATAACGATCTCTCATTAGCGGATGGATTGCTACGGCAGGTGTTTTCTTATGCTATGGAGCATTTCTGTCTTTACGCATATTGGGAAAATACACTGCAACCAATATTGCTGTTGCTAAGGTTTATAGAAAACAGTGACACACTTTCTATTCATATTCCTGCATTTTTCGACAAACCCTGCGGCGGATGTTCTTCATAACCCGATTTCAACGTCAAAAATCCAATTTTTCAAACTTTTCTCTTGACAATCTCTCTACAGATTGCTATAATAGCAAATGTCGCTTATGAGCTATTAGCTCAGTTGGCAGAGCACCTGACTTTTAATCAGGGTGTCCGGGGTTCGAATCCCCGATAGCTCACCACACCAGAACAAGGTTACTTGTTCTGGTGTTTTTATGAACTAAAATGCGGAGCCTGTGGGCTCCGCATTTTTTATATTTTTATCAAGAGTATTTCAAAAGCACATTATAAAAGCGCCAATCACCACACCATAACAGTCCGCCGCACTGATCAAAATAAAATTCTAGCGCAAGCAATAAACCTTTCTATAATCACTCTTCATTTTGCATATCTCTGCTGTTATTCTTTTTCCAAAATACGTTGCACTTCTCCTACATACATGTAATGATAATCCTGATCTGGATACCACTTTTCAATCGACGGATCCACAATACCCGCAGGATCCATTTTCTGAACGTATAGCTTCTTACAGATCAGCACCAGGCGGGCCTGCTCAAAATAGACCGTCTGATCTGCAAACACCGGTGTCAGCCCGGTTTTTTTGGTTTTGTCTACATCCCTGCCAGACACACTGCCGCAGACTTTATGCATGCTTTTATCGTCTCCATAAAAAGAAAGTGTAAACCAGTCGTTTTGATCTATAAACTCTTTTGTATACCGTTGCGGACGGATTACTGTTACCGCCACCGGTTTCCCCCACATTTCACCCAGACCGCCCCAACTGGCAGTCATCATATTGTATTTTTGTTCATTTCCGGCAGTAACCAACATCCATTCATCCGCAATCAAAGAAAATGGACGCTCCTTAAATTCCTTCGCCGAAATCTGTTTAAATCCCATAATAAAAACCTCTTTCCACCGTTTCAAACGGTATTGCCATAAAATTTTTTTCGATGTTTAAAACGCATTTTTATTTTGTATTTTATTATATGGCAACCAAATAAAAAAATCAACCATGCTTGATTTTTAAGATTATAAAATGTATGGACTTCGCACAGAAACAGTACAAGCTGTTTTAAAAACGAGCGTTTAAAAACATATTGTTTCAATACATGATAGTACTTTACAATGCAGTTTCCTCTTCTGCCCGACCGCATAACAATAAAAGCGCTGCAGCCGCCAACACTGTGTAAGGCGGCCTGGCCCGACGCAAGCGCAGCAAAAGTTCCCGGCTTTCTTCTACCACACCGGATAAAGTGTGAACCCCACGCTGTAAACTAACCGCCGCCGATCGTTCGCCGGCAGAGGATAATGTCAGCGTATCCCGAATCGACATTCCACAGGTGATCACCCGGCAATTCGCATTTTTCAACGACTGCAACGCTTGGATATTGTCAGATGCCGCAATCGCACAAAAACAGCGATCCACTTCCACCGGCACAGACATGCGTTTAAACAGGATAATCCCATCCTGAAAATTACATTGCAGCTTTCTGTCGGTCTCCACCAACAGCAACTCAGGTGTTTCCCCGCAATCATAAAATCGCGTGCCGCTTATATAAGCTATGCGAAAAACGGCAGACAGCGCTTCATACAACTGCAGCCCGGTAGAATCAGAATCATCCCCATATACAAGCACCTTTATCATCCAATCACCTGTCTATAGCATAACCTCACTTTTAACAGGTATGTATCTATCCTTTTATCAATAAGCTGATCTTATGGATATAGTTAAAAACATTAATTATTCAAATACTTGATTTCCTATAAAGCATCCCTTACAATAGACAAGGATCTTGTTTGAAAGGATGTACATCGATTATGCTGACTGCAATTGTAGGAATCAACTGGGGTGACGAGGGCAAAGGCCGGATGGTTGATTTGCTCTCTAAGGAATATGATATTGTCGCCCGTTATCAAGGCGGCAACAATGCTGGCCATACGGTCATCAATCATCTGGGAAAATTCATCTTAAACCTGCTGCCTTCGGGTATTCTTCGCCCGGAAGTTGTCAATATTATGGGCAACGGCATGGTGATCGATCTGGAGCATCTGTCTGGTGAAATGGACCGACTGCGTCAGGCCGGCGTACAGATTTCGCCTGAAAACCTGAAAATCAGTAACCGCGCAGTCATCTGTTTACCTTATCACGTCATGCAGGACTGCCTGGAAGAAGAGCGGCTGAAAGACGCTAAATACGGCTCTACTCGCCGGGGCATCGCACCTGTCTACGGTGATAAATATCTGAAAAAAGCAATTCGCATGGGCGATTTATTTAATCCGCAGGCCTTGCGTCAAAGACTGACCGGGATTGTGGAATGGAAAAACCTTACGTTGCAACAGGTTTATAATGCCGAACCGGTAACTGTAGATGCTATTTACGACTGGCTGATGAAATTCGGCGAGCCGATACTGCCGTATATCACCGATGTGGGCGTATATCTGAACGACGCGCTGCGCCAGGGTAAAAAAATGATGTTTGAAGCGCAGTTGGGCGCCCTGCGAGACATTGATTTCGGTATTTACCCTTATACTTCTTCCTCTTCTACAATTGCCGCTTATGCGCCTATTGGAGCCGGTATTCCCGGCCGCAAGCTGGATCATACAATTGGTATCATGAAAGCTTACTCCACCTGTGTCGGAGAAGGCCCGTTTACCGTAGAAATGTTTGGTGAAGAAGCAGAGGCACTGCGTGCTGCCGGCGGAGAATACGGCGCCGCTACTGGACGGCCGCGACGGGTTGGCCCATTTGATGTAGTAGCCTCCAGATATGGTGTGCAAGTGCAGGGTGCCGATTGCCTGGCGTTGACTAAAATGGATATTCTGTCTTATCTGGACCGTATCCCTGTCTGCACCGCCTATGATGTTAACGGCACTATCGTACACGATTTTCCGTATGGAGATGATCTGAACAACGCCAAACCCGTTATCACTTATCTTGATGGTTGGAAGTGCGACATTACAAAATGCAGAAAGCCCGAAGATCTGCCACAAGCCGCAGTCGACTATATTCGATATATCGAACAGCAGGTCGGTTGTCCGATCAAATATGTCTCTGTCGGCGCAGAACGTGAAGATTACGTGGTGATGAAATAATCTATCGCTAAAAATTCCTATATAATACGCCGAAAATATAAATTTCCTGTTGAATTCAGTTCCAATAAAATGTATAATAAACTATAAAAGTAATTTTATCAGAAAGGCTGAACAGCATGGACTATACCCAAAAGGAAGTTTTGCAATTTGTACGTGAAAATGACGTGAAATTTGTCCGTCTTGCCTTTTGTGATATTTTCGGCGTATTAAAAAATTTTTCGATCCTTTCCAGCGAGCTGGAAGTGGCTTTTAAGTATGGCATCGTTTTCAACCCCTATGGCATCGATGGCTTTTCTGATCAGAATCATTCTGAATTATTATTGATTCCAGATCCGGCTACCTTAACACTGCTGCCATGGCGCCCTCATGAAGGCTGCGTTGCGCGGCTGTTTTGTGATGTCCGGCAGTTGGATGGTATACCATTCGTCTGTGACACCCGCCACTTATTTAAAATGGCTGTGACAAAAACCGCCCAATTGGGATATCGGTGTCGGATCGGCTCCAACTGTGAATTTTATCTTTTTAAAACTGACGAATTTGGTGATCCCACGCTCTCTTCACAGGACTTGGCAGGGTACCTGGACGTTGCGCCGCTGGACAAAGGAGAAAATGTCCGTCGGGATATTTGTCTGACCCTGGAGCAAATGGGCATCACGCCGGAAAGCTCTCACCATGAAGCCGGCCCTGGCCAAAACGAGATTGATTTTAAACGGTCTGAAGCGATCTATGCCGCTGATCATTTTACAACCTTCAAATCGGTAGTGAAAGCGATTTCCGCACGCAACGGTGTGTATGCGTCCTTTATGCCAAAGCCACTGGCAGATCGATGCGGCAGCGGTTTACATGTTACCGTTTCGCTGTATGAAAACGGCATCAACGCTTTCAACAACAATCTGAAGCCCTCAAAAATATGCGATCAATTCATGGCCGGCGTACAACGGCATCTACCTGAAATGACTTTATTTTTAAATCCACTGGCCAATTCCTATGAACGTCTGCATGACCGCGCGCCATATAGTCAGAATGTGCAGATTCCATATGATGTGCAGGGAGATTTGAAACTGGAGATCAAATCTCCAGATCCAGCCTGCAACCATTATTTAGCTTTTGCCCTGATTCTGTTCGCCGGCATCGACGGTATCTCCACGGCAGCCCGGCCGCTGCAACGCCAGCCAGAACTCCCTGATACGCTGGCACGTGCTGCCGAAATAGCTGCAGACAGCACATTTATCAAAACGGTGCTGCCGCAGGCGGTCATCGACGCTTACTTCAAAAGCAAAACTGAAGAATGGAATACATACAGTAACCACCAAGAAAATCGGGATCTGCTTTTTAACCAGCAATTTCTTCGCATCTGATTTGCGCTGCAACAGTATTTTATAGAACGGCGGTGACTTGGTGGAAAATCTGTTGATTGTTTCTTCTTCGGAAAAAAGCGCAAAAAGCCTCGGCGACTTGATACATACTGTTTATCCATGCAGCATCATCCATGCTGCCAATGGCGGTAATGCCCGGCGCCAGATCGCACAGAAAGATTTTGATTTAATGATCATCAATACGCCCCTTTCCGATGAAGTCGGAATGGATCTGGCTTTGACAGTTACCACCAAAACCACAACCGGCGTTATTTTGCTGATCAAACCGGAACTTTCTCCGAATGTTTGTGCAAAAGTGGAAAATTACGGCGTTATGGTTGTAGAAAAGCCAATCAACCGTGCGACACTGTTTCAGGCGATTCGGTTGCTGAATGTTGCACGCAACCGGTTGCTGGGTTATAAAAAAGAAACGGTCAAATTAGAAAATCAGATCGCTGAAATGCGTTTGGTCGATCGAGCCAAAGGCGCGCTGATTAAATGCCTGAATATGAATGAAGAACAGGCGCATAAATACATTTTAAAACACGCGATGGATATGCGCATGACCAAGGCGGAAGTTGCGCAAAACATCTTAAAAACTTATGAATATTAATATGGAGGACCCTGTAAATGAATAAAAAGGCTTATCTGATACTGGAAAACGGAACGGTCTTTGAAGGTGAAAGTTTTGGCGCCGATGGAGACGTAACAGGTGAAGTTGTCTTTACCACCGCAATGACCGGTTATTTGGAAACGCTGACCGATCCCAGCTATTATGGGCAGATTGTTGTACAAACCTTTCCATTGATTGGGAACTATGGCGTCATTCCCGCCGATTTTGAAAGTAAACAGTCTTATGTAAAAGCATATATTGTTCGCGAGTGGTGTCAGGAGCCTTCCAATTTTCGTTGTGAGGGCAGACTTGACACCTTTTTAAAAGATCAGGGTATTGTGGCGATGCAGGGTATTGATACCCGGCGCCTGACAAAAATGGTCCGGGAATCCGGCGTAATGAACGGCCGAATCATTGTTGGAACACTGCCCGAAAATCCGCTGGATGGCATTCATGAATATCGTATTAAAGACGCAGTAAAAAGCGTTAGCACAACACAGACACTGCAATTTCCCGCCGAACATCCACAATATAACGTTGTTTTAATGGATTTTGGCGCAAAAGAAAATATTCGCAGAGAGTTGAACAAACGGGGATGCAATGTCACGGTCGTACCCTATAACACAACGGCAGAGCAAATCGCTGCTATGCACCCCGATGGGGTCATGCTATCCAACGGGCCAGGCGATCCTTCCGAAAACACCGGCGTGATCGCAGAACTTAGAAAGCTGCTGCAGTTGTGCATTCCCACCTTTGGCATCTGTCTTGGACATCAGTTGATGGCGCTGTCTCAGGGCGCCAAAACCATCAAGCTGAAATATGGCCATCGCGGTGCCAATCAGCCCGCAGTCGATACCCAGACTAATCGGGTCTATATTACCAGCCAAAACCACGGTTATGCCGTGCTTTCTTCCACCCTGCCGATGGATGCCAAAGCAAGCTTTATCAACGCCAACGACGATACCTGCGAAGGTGTGACTTATACCAAAATGCCAGCCTTTTCGGTACAGTTTCATCCCGAAGCTTCGGCAGGGCCGCTGGATACCAGTTTTCTGTTTGACAGATTTATCGCAATGATCAAGGAGGCAAAAAACAATGCCGTTAAATAAAGACATTAAAAAAGTTATGGTCATCGGCTCCGGTCCCATTGTCATTGGCCAGGCCGCTGAATTTGATTATGCCGGCACCCAGGCCTGCCGCGCCTTAAAAGAAGAAGGGCTGGAGGTTGTATTGGTCAACTCCAACCCTGCTACGATCATGACCGATCATTCAATGGCCGATAAGATCTACATCGAGCCCTTAACGCTGGATGTCGTCAAACGAATTATTATCAAAGAACAGCCCGACAGTCTGCTTTCCACCCTGGGCGGGCAAACCGGCCTGACATTGTCGATGCAGCTGGCTAAAGACGGTTTTCTGCAAGCCCACGGCGTCAAGTTATTAGGCGCCAATCCAGAAACCATTGATAAAGCCGAAGACCGGCAACAATTCAAAGACACCATGCAGTCGATCGGCCAACCCTGTATTCCCTCTAAGGTTGTAGAAGATCTTGACAGTGCAATGGATTTTGCAAAGGAAATGGGGTATCCGCTGATTATCCGCCCGGCCTTTACACTGGGTGGTACCGGCGGCGGCATTGTACATAACGATGAAGAAATGCAGGAAATCACCTCCAACGGCTTGCGGTTGTCTCCCATCCATCAGGTATTGGTTGAAAAATGCATCTCCGGCTGGAAAGAGATCGAATTTGAGGTGATGCGTGACAGCGCCGGCAATGTGATCACCGTCTGCTCGATGGAAAACTTTGACCCGGTGGGCGTACATACCGGCGACAGCATCGTCATTGCTCCCGCTGTCACGTTATCTGATAAAGAATATCAGATGCTGCGGTCGGCGGCGCTACATATTATTTCAGAGCTGAAGGTCGAGGGCGGCTGCAACTGCCAGTTCGCGCTGAATCCGGATTCCTTTGAATACGCCGTCATCGAAGTGAATCCCCGTGTTTCGCGCTCTTCTGCGCTGGCGTCTAAAGCAACCGGCTACCCCATCGCCAAGGTTGCCGCCAAAATCGCCGTCGGCTACACGCTGGACGAGATTAAAAACGCCGTTACCGGCAAAACCTGCGCCTGTTTTGAACCCGCGCTGGATTATGTTGTCGTGAAATTGCCAAAATGGCCTTTTGACAAATTTGTTTATGCCAAACGGCTGCTTGGCACGCAGATGAAAGCCACCGGCGAAGTCATGGCCATCGGCACCTCGTTTGAACAGGCGATCATGAAAGCTGTCCGGGGCGCGGAAATTTCGCTGGATTCTTTAAATAGCAAAAAGATTCACGCTTACAGCGATGAAGAACTCACCAAACGCATTGACGTCTGTGACGACGAACGTCTGTTTGTCATTTTTGAAGCGCTCAAGCGAGGAGTTGCGACCGTTGATGAGATCCATGCGATTACCAAAATCGATAAATGGTTTTTAAACAAGCTGCTGCACCTGACAAAGCTTGAAAAGCAGCTGGCCGATCAGCCCCTCACCGACGAATTATATAAAAAGGCGAAGATGTACGGCTATACCGATGCGGTCATTGAAAAGCTCTCCGGTCAGTCTATCAAAAACCCGCTATATGCTTCCTATAAAATGGTCGATACCTGCGCCGCAGAATTTTCAGCTGAAACGCCTTATTTTTATTCGGTATACGATCAGGAAAATGAAGCGCTGGAACATATTCAAAACGCTGCCAGTGATAAAAAGAAAATCATTGTATTTGGCTCCGGCCCGATCCGCATTGGCCAGGGCATCGAATTTGACTACGCGTCGGTACAATGCGTTTGGTCCCTGAAAAAACTGGGTTACGAAGTGGTGATTGTCAATAACAACCCCGAAACGGTTTCTACTGACTTTGACACTGCAGACCGGCTGTATTTCGAACCATTAACCGGCGAGGACGTCATGAACATCATCCATACCGAACAGCCCTACGGCGTGGTTGTGGCGTTCGGCGGTCAGACGGCAATCAAATTGACCAAAACGCTGGTAAAAAACAATGTCCGGATTTTAGGAACCTCCGCCGACAGCATCGACGCCGCAGAAGATCGCGAGCGGTTTGACGAACTGTTGGAAAAGCTGCACATCAAACGTCCCCAGGGCTTTACGGTCATGACGACTGAAGAAGCTTTAGATGTTGCCAACCGAATTGAATATCCGGTTTTGCTGCGCCCGTCTTACGTACTGGGCGGCCAGAATATGATTATTGCGTTCAATGACGATGACGTCAAAGAATATATGCGTATCATTTTGGCGCAAAACATTGAAAATCCCATTTTAATTGATAAATACTTAAAGGGCACCGAAATCGAAGTAGACGCCATCTGCGACGGAGAAGAGATCCTGATCCCCGGCGTGATGGAACATGTCGAGCGTGCCGGTATCCATTCCGGCGACTCGATTGCCGTCTACCCCGCCTGGAATGTCAGCGAAATCATTACCGAAAAAATCATCGATTGTACCCGCAAGCTGGCCGTATCGCTGCATACCTTCGGGCTGATCAATATTCAATATATTATCTATAAAGACGATTTATATGTGATTGAAGTGAATCCCCGTTCCTCTCGGACGATTCCGTATATTTCCAAGGTCACCGGCGTACCGATGGTGGAGCTTGCAACCCGCTGCATGATGGGGCAAAAGCTCAAAGACCTGGGCTATGGCACCGGGCTTTATAAAACCTCGCCCTATGTGGCGGTCAAGGTTCCGGTATTTTCTTTTGAAAAACTGATCGACGTCGACAATCATCTGGGGCCTGAAATGAAATCTACCGGCGAAGTATTGGGCATCGCCAGCACACATGAAGAGGCGCTGTATAAAGGCTTGACCGCAGCCGGTTATAAACTGAAAAAGCATGGCGGCGTTTTGATTACCGTTCGAAACAGCGATAAATCTGAAATTGCAGACACCGCCAAGCGGTTTTATGATCTGGGCTTCGAGCTTTATGCAACCCGCGGAACAGCGGACTTGTTGAACAAAAGCGGTGTTCCCGCCAAAATGGTTAATAAAATCCACGAGAGCGACGACAACACCCTGACCCTGCTGGAAAGCGGGAAAATCAATTATGTCATCTCCACTTCATCCAAAGGACGTATTCCCACCCGTGACAGCGTAATCATTCGCCGCAAGGCGGTAGAACTGAGCATTCCCTGCCTGACTTCATTAGATACTGCCAACGCTATTGCCGACAGCATCAAAAGCCGCTATTCACAGGGAAGCATCGAACTGGTCGATATCAATCATCTGCGCACCGAAAAACAAAAACTGCATTTTTGCAAAATGCAGGGCTGCGGCAACGACTATATTTATTTCGACTGCCTGCAGCAGCAGAAGATTGACAATCCCGAGGGGCTGTCTGTCCGGCTGTCCGACCGGCATTACGGCATCGGCGGCGACGGCGTGGTGCTGATCTGCCCATCTGATGTTGCAGACGCAAAAATGCGGATGTTCAA
>CALWVA010000028.1 GCA_944384875.1 uncultured Clostridia bacterium | reverse complement strand
ACCGCGCCGCCGCCGAATTTGTTGGGGTTGAGCGCCACCCGGTCGGAAAACCGGGTGCCGGCCGCCAGAATCACGTCGGCGTTATGTACCGCCAGATTGGCGGTGCGGTTACCATGCATCCCGATCAGGCCCAGATTCAGCGGGTGATCGTAGCCCAACACGCCCGCGCCCATCAGCGTATGGGTCGCCGGGATCTGCGCCCGCTCTGCCAGCTCCCGCAGCAACGCGCCTGCGCCCGCCGCCGGAACGCCGCCGCCGAAATAAATAACCGGCCGCTCGGCGTTGTTCAAAATCTCAGCAATTTCCGCCGCGCCGGAAACGTCAGCCGATTTATGCTGCTCTACCGGCGGTTTGGGCGTATATTCACATTTGGCCGCGGTGATATCTTTCGGAATATCCACCAAAACCGGCCCTTTGCGGCCGCTGCCCGCGATCTCAAAGGCTTTGCGCAGGGTATCCGCCAGCTGCCGCACATCCCGCACAACAAAATTATGTTTGGTAATCGGCATGGTGATGCCGGCGATATAAACCTCCTGAAAGCTGTCGCGCCCGATCAGCGAGGTGCCCACATTGCCGGTGATGGCAACCATCGGCACACTGTCCATATAAGCGGTGGCGATGCCGGTAACCAGATTGGTGGCGCCGGGGCCGCTGGTGGCGAGAACCACCCCGGTTTTCCCGGTGATCCGGGCGTAACCGTCCGCCGCGTGGGCCGCCCCCTGCTCGTGGGCGGTGGTAATATGTCTGATTTTGTCTTTATATGCATACAGCGCGTCATAAATATTCAGCACCGAGCCGCCGGGATACCCGAAAATCGTATCCACGCCCTGCTCCAGCAGCACATTGACCAAAATCTGTGATCCGTTTAACTGCATAATACAACTCCATCCTCTGTAGAAATTGCGGCCGTATCGCTTCTGACCGCCCGATAGAAACAGAAAAGCCTTTGTCCCTTAAACTTTAAGAGACAAAGGCAAATAACCTCTGCGGTACCACTCTAATTGCCGGAAAACCGACCGCTCAAACGGCGTTCATTTAAACGCCTGCCCGATATCGGGGGCTGCCGCCGGTTCCTACACAATCAAGATCTTCAGAACCGATCGCTCCGGGAGGACTTTCGCCCCTGCCGCGTACCGTCTCGCACCCGCCGACGGCTCTCTGAAACTGCTTTGCAGTCGCTACTTTTCCCATCAATGCGATTTTATCTATACAAATTTAAAATACCACATTGCATTTCCTTTGTCAAGAGTTTTCTTGATTTTTTCGCCCTGTTTTTCGGCAATCCCGCATGCAATCTCCTGTCTTCTACAGCACGGTTGCAGCTTGCGGATAACGGCAGTTTAAGCCTCGGCGATAACCTCGACTTCTACCAGAACATCTTTCGGCAGCGTTTTTACCGCCACGCAGGACCGGGCGGGACGGCCGGTAAAATATTCGGCGTAAATGCTGTTAAAGGCCGCGAAATCACCCATGTCCTTTAAAAAGCAGGTGGTTTTCACCGCTTTTTCCAGCGAGCTGCCGGCAGCTTCCAGCACTGCGCTCAGGTTTTCACAGACCTGCCGGGTCTGTTCCTCGATGGTCTGCGATTCCACCTCGCCGGTAGCGGGATTGATGGCAATCTGGCCAGAGGTGAATACCATCGACCCGATTTTATATGCCTGGGAATAAGGTCCCAAAGCTTCCGGCGCATTTTCAGTATAAATTGCTTCTCTCATCATAACAACCTCCTGTAAATAAATGATCGTCCAATAAGACGGATCTGTCAAACAATTTTAAAGCCCGCTGTAGTCAGCGCGTTGCGGATCTCTTCAATGTGTTCAAAGTTGCGGGTCTCCAGCACAATGCGCAAAAAGCACCCGTTGATATCCGAGCCTTCGGCCGCCCGCTCGTGATGGATGGAAATGACGTTGCCGCCGCAGTCGGCAATGATCTGCGACACGCCTTTCAGCTGACCGGGCTTATCCAGCAGCTCGATGCATAACGCATAGGAACGGCCGGATTTCAACAGGCCGCGCTTGATCACCCGGGACAAAATCGTCACGTCGATATTGCCGCCGGACACCAGACAAACCACCTTTTTGCCCTGAATCGGCAGCTTATCGAACATTGCCGCCGCTACCGATACTGCGCCGGCGCCCTCGGCGATCATCTTATTGCGCTCGATCATGTGCAGAATTGCCGACGAAATCTCATCGTCGGTGACGGTGACGATGTCGTCTACATATTCGTTGCACAGCGCAAAGGTGTGCTCGCCGGGCTCTTTCACGGCGATGCCGTCGGCAATGGTAGAAACCTGCGCAAGCTGTTCGATCCGATGATGCCGCACAGACTGAACCATGCTGGGTGCGCCGGCCGCCTGCACGCCGTAAACCTTGATCTCGGGACGCAGTGATTTTATGGCAAACGCCACGCCGGAAATCAGGCCGCCGCCGCCTACCGGCACAATCACGGCTTCTACATCGGGCAGCTCGTCTAAAATCTCCAGACCGATGGTGCCCTGCCCGGCAATCACGTTTTCATCGTCAAAGGGATGGATAAAGGTATAGTTGTGTTCCTTTTGCAGCTCCAGCGCTTTGGCATAGGCGTCGTCATATACCCCCGGCACCATGCAGACCTGGGCGCCGTAACGCTTGGTCGCCTCCACCTTGGAGATCGGCGCGCCGTCGGGCAGGCAAATCAATGACTGGATCCCGTTTTTGGTGGCGGCCAGCGCCACACCCTGCGCATGATTGCCCGCCGAGCAGGCGATCACGCCCCGCGCCTTTTCTTCATCGGACAAACAGGCGATCTTATAGCCTGCGCCCCGAACCTTGAACGACCCGGTAATCTGCAAACTTTCCGGCTTGAGATATACCTGGTAATTGGGGTTGACGTGCGGCGCGGCAATCAGTGCCGTCGGCCGGATCACATTTTTTAAGACATAAGACGCATGATAAATTTTATCCAGTGTCAGCATGAATTCAAAATCCTCTCTGCTTGATAAATCGCTGCAAAAGAAACCGGCTTTGGATATCCGCTTTGCAGCAGCGTTAAATAAAAAAACGCTTCGCCCCTGACGCAGAGGCGAAGCGAAACGCTCCGTGGTACCACTCTTGTTGCTGTAAAATCAGCCACTCTGTCGCACAGACGATGCTGCGCTGCCGCTGTAACGGGCGGCGGCCCGGATCAGCTTACTGGCGGGTAACCCCGCGTTTGGCAAATCTACTCAAGGGTGATCCAAAACGACGGGCTTTCGCTGCCTTGCACCGGCCGGCAGTTCTCTGAGAAAACCGGGAGTCGATTTGCGTCCCTCTCATTGCATGTATGGTTGTTTGATCGCGGTGATGATAGATATAAAAAATCCAATCAAATGTTATATGTACCGCAGTGAAAAATCAAAGATTTTTACCCCCGTGTTTCTCGCCGCTTATGCGGCAACCAAAACATCGTGGCGAAAAAAAGCTTTTCAGCTATTCTTTATTATATCCCCCAGCGCGGAATTGTCAAGTCCTTTTTTTGCTGGCTCTGTACTTTTTTAACCAAACACCCCGGCGCAGGCATTGGACAACTGCATGCATAAAAATTTAAGGGTAATCAAATCGCCGCGACAAGCTGTAACAAACTGACGAAAAAGAAGCAAACAGCAAAATTTGAGCAGACCGCAAACCCGAGAAAGGCGGGTGCCGCTTTCACGTTGCTGCCGCGTTTACAGGGAAAACAGGCGTAACTTTTAAAAAAGGAAGCGCAGCAGCGCCAACGGATGACGCTGTTTATACAAACGAAAAAAAGTCGGAACAAAGCGGACTTTGCTCCGACGTGGAGCGGATTACGAGACTCGAACTCGCTACCTCCACCTTGGCAAGGTGGCGCTCTACCAGATGAGCTAAATCCGCATAAAACCGTGTTGTTTATTATAACCGCACCCCGCATATTTGTCAAGAGCAGATCGGCGCTGTTTTTAATGGGAACCGTGCGCGCTGGCCGATTGACCACCGACATACACAATGCGGCCGGTATAAGGCTGCCCCATTCGGAAAACGCAGGGCAGGCTCTGTAATATAACCCCCCTGTCGGTCTCTGATCAAAACAGGTTTTCACGCATCTGCGCCGGTTCAGGCCGCAGCCGGGCCGCAGCCTGAAAAGCGATGGTCCGGCGCGACTGTATAAAACAGCTTTACGCCCCTGTCTGGACGCGATCCGGCGCCACCTGCCCGCGGCGCACCTGCCGGTAACGCAGCCGGGTGGCCAACACCCGGCGGGCCTGTACGCAGAGCCGTACACCCAACATACACATGCTGGCGGCACAGGTGCACCCCAGCACCGCACCCGTCGTATGCAGCAGCGACAGGCTTTCTGTATCGGATAATCCCGCCAATACAAACAGCGCCGCCGCACACCCGCCGCAAACGGCGGTCAGAACCCATTGCAGCCGGCGGATAACCTGAAGTCGTTTTCTTATTTTATACATCGCAGTTTTTTTCATCAAATATCCCTGCCCTTTCCAGCGCCCCATTTTTGTGGGCGCTGCCCTGATTTCTTGTGTTTATTATAAATGATGCATTGTCCAATAAACAGGACTGAAATTGAATACACCCGAAAATTTCTGAATAAAATCCAGCGCCGGTTCTTTTTGTTCTGTGGATGGCGAACCGGTAAAGGCACAACAAGAAGAAGCAACGTACGCAAAATGGCGTATAACTGAACTATTTTTAATATAGATGTATGTTCCCCACCCAGCCTTTTATATATTTGTTGATAAAAACTCAAAATTATCTATGTTTTTTCATATTTTTGGTGTATACTATAAACAGATTATGGTGCGAATCCCGTCTCCGAATCATAATCATCCATCAATAAAATTTTTAAAATAAAAAACGCTTGACTTTTCCAATACTTATATTATAATAATAGTAATCATTACTAATAATGTTCAAAATATTTTCCATCTGTAAAACCCAATATGAAAGGATGTGATTAAAATGGTTAAGTTCTATAAGTGTATGCATTGTGGCAATGTAGTAGTCAAAGTGACAGACAAAGGCGTTCCGGTGGTCTGCTGCGGCGAAAAGATGCAGGAGCTGGTTGCCAACACCACGGACGCAGCCGTAGAGAAGCATGTGCCGGTGGTGACCAAAAAAGGCGGCGAAGTTTCGGTAGACGTCGGGTCAACCGCGCATCCGATGACTGAAGAGCATTCTATTGAATGGATCGCGCTGGTCAGCGAAGACAGGTGCATGATCCAATATCTGCAGCCGGGCCAGCCGCCGACAGCGACGTTTGCCGGCGCGGGTCAGGATTACACCGTATATGCCTACTGCAATCTGCACGGGCTTTGGGCGGATCATTAGACCCGCATGATCTATTATAGAATCAAATAAAAAGGAGCGAATGAACATGAGTGATTTAAAGGGCAGCAAAACCGAGGCAAATCTGTTAACAGCGTTTGCGGGGGAATCCCAGGCGAGAAACAAGTATACCTATTACGCCTCCAAAGCGCGTAAGGACGGTTATGAGCAGATCGCCGCACTGTTTGAAGAAACAGCCAACAATGAGAAGGAACACGCAAAAATGTGGTTTAAGCTGCTGCATGGCGGTATTCCGGACACCGCGACCAATCTGGAGGACGCTGCTGCCGGTGAAAACTATGAATGGACCGATATGTACGCTGGTTTTGCCAAAACCGCTCGCGAGGAAGGTTTTGATCACATCGCCAATCTGTTTGAAGGCGTAGCCAAAATCGAAAAAGAGCACGAAGAGCGGTATCGCGCCCTGCTGAAAAATGTACAGGAAGGGCTGGTATTCTCCAAAGACGGCGATATGATCTGGGTCTGCCGCAACTGCGGGCATATTCATGTGGGCAAATCTGCGCCGGAAGTTTGCCCGGTCTGCGCCCATCCCAAGGCGTATTTCGAGCTCAAAGCCAGAAATTATTAAAAAATACGACAGCCCGGACCGGGTATGCCGCAGCCGTATGTAACTTCAAAAGTATATGTTTTGGGGCGCCATCCATAATGGATGGCGCCCCTGTTTTAAGCAGAAAAAGATCGTTTGGTGTGCAGTCGAGCAGTAAGCATATAGCTTCTATATTATCATAGCGGATAGACCTGGTTTGGTTATGGATCATCCTGCTGAAATTTTGGGAGCTCATGCCCCGTTGTTTATATAGCCAATATTTCGTTTTCCCTTTTTTCAATAAATGCAAAACATTTCATTGAATGATCAGATATTTCTCCATTCTATATATTTTAATGAGACCATAGCTTCATTTTTGACTTTACATATAGACTAATACATGATGCATGATTATAGATATTACAGGGGTGGAGCTGGTTCCGGGGAACCATGGGGAAAATGGTTCGGGAAACGGAGAACAGACGGATCGCTTTGGATTACCGATAGAAGGCTGCTGTGTCTCCCGGCTAAAACCGGCAAAAGCCAAAACGCCGGCGCCGGCAGCGGCCAGCCGCCCTGTTAAAACGGATTTTCGCAGATATCCATCGTCGCCCGGGCGTTGAGATCCAGCCCGGCGGTATGCCCGGCGGCCAGCTCATACCCGGCCTGCACGCCGATCATTGCGGCGTTATCCCCACACAGCGGCAGCGGCGGGCAATAAAACGCGACGCCCCGCTGTTCGCACAGCTGCCGCATCCGCGCCCGCAGCTCACTGTTGGCGGACACCCCGCCCGCCAGCGCCAGCGTGGTACAGCCGGTGCGCTCCAGTGCAAGCTGGGTGCGTTGGATCAGAATATCGCATACCGTTTTGCGGATACATCCGCACAGCTGCGGCACATTCACCTGCTCACCCCTTTGCGCAGCGTTGTGCAACAGGTTTAACACCGCAGTTTTCAGCCCCGAAAAGCTGAAATCCAGCGGGTTGCCGTCGACACGGGGATGGGGCAGTGTATAATCGCCGCCCGGCATGGCGATCTGATCGAGATGCACGCCGCCTGGATAAGGCAATCCCATTGCCCGGGCGGTTTTATCAAAGCATTCACCGGCGGCATCGTCCCGGGTACGGCCAATCACCTGATAGTCGGTATAGCCGTTGACCAGCACCAGATGGCTGTGTCCGCCTGAGACCACCAACGCCAAAAACGGCGGTTTTAAATGGGTTTGAATATAGTTGGCGGCGATATGCCCGCGCAGATGATGCACCGGCACCAACGGCTTTTGCAACGCAAACGCCAGCCCCTTGGCAAAGCCTACGCCCACCAGCAGCGAGCCGATCAGCCCCGGCGCATAGGTCACCGCCACCGCGTCCAATTGCGCCGGCTGCAGACCCGCCTGCTGCAACACTGCATCTGTCAGACCCGAAATCGCCTCAATATGCCGGCGAGAGGCAATTTCCGGCACTACCCCGCCATATAAAACATGTTCCTCTACCTGTGATGCGGTCAGCGCCGCCACCACTGTGCGCCCGTCGGTGACGGCGGCGGCGGTATCGTCGCAGGAAGATTCAATCGCTAAAATATACATAACAGGCCTCTTTTTTGATGTTTCCCGATCACTGCGCGGTTGTTGTATAACCCGTCAGCGCTGCAAATCGCCGCAGCTTTACTGCGCCGCAGCGTCTGTGAGCATCTGCGCGGCGTACGGCAGCGTTTCGATCCAGTCGCAGAACACATGCCATTCCGGCAGCTTGTGGTTTTTGCGGGCGTGATAGATATTGCGCAGCGTCTCATAGTTCAGCGAACAGGTGCGCATCTGGTTGTAGCTGGAAGGCAAAAGTTGAATGATATCCAGCCAGTCCTGCTTGTCCTTGGTCTGGACATAGCGCAGCCGCAGCGCCTCCAGCCAGCCGATGACCTGCTGCATCGCCTGCAGCGTCTGCTCTGACATCTGATCACAGCTGAAATCTGCCAGTTCAAAGGGCTTGGCGTGGATTTTATGCATGGTGGAGGTGGAGTTGGCCACCGTCGCCACCTTATAAGTATCATATTCCTTCCACCAGTATAACGGCGCGGTAATATCTACCGACACAAAGATCTGCCTAATAAATTTGCGGTGGTCGCTGCCCGCTTTACACAGCCGGGTCGCCAGCGACAGATCATTTTCGCCCAATATGTACTGTCCGTTTTCGTCATAATAGCTGTCTATCCGGTTCCAGCTGTTCAACGGGTTGCGCGCGCCGCGCATCGCGTTTTCAAGGTTCATTACCGCGATATGGTCTACTTTAAGCATCTGCATTCTCCTTTATCTGTAAATCGTCTGTCGCATCGTCGGCGGAAAACGGCGCGCGGCAGGTCATCAACAGCGCGTCTTCCACCGGACGGCTGTAATAGTTTTTACGGATCCCCTGCGCGGCAAAGCCAAATTTCTGATATAATGCAATGGCCGCCGCATTTGACCGACGAACCTCCAGCGTGACAAAGGCCAGCCGCTGCGTTTTTGCAAAGGCCAGCAGCGCGCTCACCAGCGCCGCGCCGGCACCCTGCCGCCGGTATGCCGGCAGCACGCCGACATTGAGAATATAGCCATCATCCAACACCCGTTTCAGCGCGCCGTAACCAGTCAGCCGCCCGGCGCTGTCTGTGGTGCCGACCACAACGGTATCGGGATCGCGCAGCGCAGCTGAAAGGCTCTGCGCGCTCCAGGGATTGGAAAAGCACGCCCGCTCAATCTGCAGCAGTTCGGGCAGCCGATCCTCCCCCAGGCGGATCACATCAGTCATAGCTGCGACAGCAACGCCGTCACAGCCTGCTGCAACGTGTCCCGGCACTGGCGGTAAACATCCAGATCACCGCCGTAAGGGTCGGGGATCTCGCCGATGGAGCGCAGCTTTTCAGCAGGCACCCCCATGGCCGTCAACAGCTGCCGGTGTTGATCGGTCATCGGCACGATAATATCCGCCTGACGGATAATCGACGGCGTCAGCGGCTGCGACCGGTGGCCGCTGATATCTACGCCAATCTCCCGCATCGCTTCGATCGCGTTTTCGCTGGCGCCAGCGTCACGATAGGCCGCCAGGCCAGCGCTGATAATATTACAGTCCAGCCCCTGCTTTTGCGCCTGCTGTATCGCCAATGCCTGCGCCATCGGGCTGCGGCAGGTGTTTCCGGTGCAAACAAATACAATGTTCATTTTAAAAACTCCCTGTTTACAGTTCTGTTCTTTTAGACAATCCAGACCCATTGCCGGCATGGCGCCGCGCCGCATCTGCCGGAAATTATTTTGCATCATACCAGGTGCGGCCCCAGTGGACGTCCACCGTCAGCGGCACATCAAACTGCACGGCGCCCTCCATCTCCTGTTTCAGCAGCGCCGCCACCTGCTGGCATTCCTGGGGCGGCGCCTCGCAGATCAGTTCATCGTGCACCTGTAAAATCAGCCGGGCTTTCAGCCCCTCACGCTCCAGCCGCTGCTGCACCCGGATCATTGCCAGTTTGATAATATCCGCCGCGGTGCCCTGAATCGGCATGTTCCGCGCCACCCGCTCGCCAAAAGAGCGGGTATTAAAATTCGACGACGAAAGCTCGGGCAGATACCGCCGCCGGCCGAAGGCGGTGGTCACATAGCCGTCGGCCTTAGCCTGCTGCACCACCCGGTCCATATAATCGCGCACACCGGAATAAACGGTCAGGTAATCTTCGATATACCGTTTGGCCTGCGCCACCGTCACCCCGATATCCTTCGACAGCGAGAACGCGCCAATACCATAAACAATGCCGAAATTGACCGCTTTGGCACGGCTGCGCAGCTCGGGGGTGACCATCTCCTTGGGCAGGCCGAACACCTGCGCCGCCGTGGCGGTATGAATATCTGCACCGGACAAAAACGCCGCTTTCATATTTTCGTCGCCCGCAATATGCGCCAATACCCGCAGCTCAATCTGGGAATAGTCGGCGTCAATTAACAGCCAGTCCTCCCGGGCGGTGAAAAACCGGCGCATCTGCCGGCCCAGCGGCGTGCGCACCGGGATATTCTGAAGGTTCGGCTCGGTAGAGCTGATCCGCCCGGTGCGGGTCTCGGTCTGTTTAAAGGTGGAATGGATCCGCCCGTCTGGGCCGATCTGTTTGAGCAGCCCGTCGCAATAGGTGGATTTCAGTTTGGATAACGACCGGTATTCCAGCAGCAGTGCTACTGCATCAGATTCATAACGCAGGTTTTCCAACACCTCGGCGCTGGTAGAATAGCCGGTTTTGGTCTTTTTTCCATGGGGCAGCCCCAGCTTTTCAAACAGCGCCTGCCCCAGCTGTTTGGGTGAGTTTAAATTAAAACTGTATCCGATAATCTCATAGATCTGGGTTTGTAACTGTTCGATTCGTCCGGCCAGCTCGTCGCCAAAGGCGGCGATCCCGTCTGCATCGGCGGCGAACCCTTCCCGCTCCATCGTATACAGCGTATAGGCCAGCGGCAGTTCAATCTCTGTCAGCAACTGCAGCTGTCCGTTGTCGGCAAGCTGCTGCGCCATCTGGCGGTGCAGCGCCTCGATGCTGCATACCGCGCCGGCGGCGTCTTCCTGCGCTGGCGGACAAACGCCGTATTGGGCGCAAAGCCGCCTGATGGAATAATCGCTCTGGTCGGGCGAAAGCAGATAGCCCGCCAGCATGGTGTCAAACGCCATATCAGGCGCAGTATCCGGCTGCAGGCTGTGGTACAGCGCCTTGCAGTCGTGGGTGCACAGCGCCCGGCCCTTTTGCAGCGCCGCCGCGGCGTTTTGACGCAGCAGCGTCACCGGCCCGTCGGGCTGCTTTGCCGCCAGCGTTTCATCGGCATATAAAATGGCGCAGCCGCTGATATCGGCGTTTTCATCTTGTATAACCTGCAGCTGCGCCGGCTGTTCCGGCTGCGATGGTGTTTCGCTGTCTGTCTGCGCGCCGACGGCTGCGTCCTGCAGGCCCAGCCGGTCAATCAGCTTGAACATCTCCAGCCGGGTCAGCAGCCGGACCAGCGCGGCCCGGTCCATCGGGGCGGCAGCATATACCGCCGGATCCGGATCAATGGGCGCGGTCTTACAGATGGTGCCCAGTGTCCGGCTTAAATAAGCGCTGTCTTTTCCCGCCTCCAGCTTTGCGCGCACCGATTTGGTAATGTCCAGCTCGTCCAGATGGCTGTAGATATAATCAATAGAGTGATAGGCCCCGATCAGCGCACAGGCGGTTTTTTCGCCGATGCCCGGCACCCCCGGAATATTGTCAGAGCTGTCGCCCTGCAGCGCCTTGACCTCAATCAGCTCGGCGGGCGACACGCCGTATTTTTCCCGCACCGCGGCCGGATCAAAGGAAGTGATCACCGGTTGCCCCGCTTTGGTGGCGGCAAGCAGCACCCGCACCTGATCGGTGACCAGCTGCAGCGCGTCGCGGTCGCCGGTGGAAATCACACAGTCCTTTTTGCAGATTTCCGACAATGTGCCCAGCAGGTCGTCGGCCTCATAACCGGGCTGCTCCAGCACATGGCAGCCGTAATCGCGCAGCAGCTCTTTGAGCAACGGCAGCTGCTGTGCCAGCTCGTCTGGCATCGGCTTTCGCCCGGCCTTATACTGGCTGTAGATCTGATGCCGGAAGGTAGGCGCTTTCAGATCGAAGGCTACTGCGATCCCGTCGGGCTGCACATCGTGTTGCAGCTTGAGCAAAATGTTCATAAAGCCGAAAATGCCGTTGGTGAACAGGCCGTCTTTGGTAGACAGCGGCCGGATGGCGTAAAACGCCCGGTTAATGATAGAGTTTCCGTCGATGGCCAACAGTTTCATAACAGCACCTGTTTTTCAAATTGTTTGAAGTTATGCTATTGTAACCCGCGCTGTCACTGAACAGCCCATCTGATTGAAAACCAGACGGCATCAGGCAGACGCAAATGCGCCGAAATGCCGGCGCAAAGGGATATAATAATCACACATGTGATTATTATACCCCAATTTGTCCAGCAGCGCAACACCCGAATCCATCCGACGATGTAAAAAGTCGGTTAAACAACCGACCTGTATATACAAAGCCGTGAGATGGTATAAAATAACAGTGCAATTTATACAATTTGTTAAAGGTTTTTTTACAAATTATACGAATTTTATGTAAATAGTTTAAATCCTGTTGACGGCGCAGATAAAAAATGCTACAATATCTACAAATCTTTTTTAATGGGTAACGGGAGTTCTATGGCGAAAGCAAACCAACCCGCCGGAGACGAACAACTCTGCGCGGCGGCGAAAGCCGGCAGCGAAGATGCGTTTGCGACGCTGGCAGGCAGATATATTTTTCATGTGCGGGCGCGGGCGGCAGATTACGCCGGTGGCATCGAGTTTGAAGATCTGGTGCAGGAGGGCACCATCGGCATCCTCAACGCGGTGAGAATGTTTAATCCCGCTATGGGGGTGCGGTTTTCCACGTTTGCCTATCTGTGTATCGACCGCAGCATTTTATCGGCGGTGCGCCGGGCGCTGCGCAAAAAACAGATTCCCCAAACCGCCCTGATTTCGATGGAATCCGGCGCGATCCCGGAACGACTGGAGCCGGATCCGGAACAGCTGCTGATCGACCGGGAAAATCTGCAGGCGCTGGAACATAAACTGACTGCCAGACTGACCCGCACCGAACGGCAGGTATTACAGCTTTATCTGCGGGGAAGCTCTTATAAGCAAATTGCCGGGCAGCTGGGATGTCCGGTAAAATCGGTGGATAATGCGATGGCGCGCGTCCGCCGCAAACTGAAAAATGGCCCGGTAGCTTAATGGGAGAGCGTTGGCGTTCCAAAGGTGCCGGTTGGATTCCGGCGCGGGCAAAAATCATATTTTCAAGCGAGGTACCACTATGTTTGAGGACAAAACATTAACATGCAAAGACTGCGGAAATGAATTTGTGTTTACCGCCGGTGAGCAGGAATTCTATCAGGCCAAAGGTTTTGAAAACGAGCCGCAACGTTGCAAACCCTGCCGGGACGCCCGCAAGGCGCAGTCCAGAGCCAACCGTGAGATGCATACTACCGTCTGCGCCGCCTGCGGCAAAGAAGCGAAGGTTCCGTTTGAGCCGCGAGACGACAGGCCGGTTTATTGCAGCGAATGCTTTGCGAAAATGAAAGAGCAGCAAGAGGCATAGAACATATCTGGCGTTTGCCGGGTTACCGGCGGAAGAATCGGCGTTGTTCGGGGGGGGACTGCCGCTTTCCGCCGGCCCGATGCGCATATCATTTTTATGCAAGGGGTTGGATCACCCAGATAAAAAGCGCCAAACAGGGCGCTTTTTATTTTATATGTCGATTTTTACTTTTGGTTACGGCGCGGCAGATGTGCTTAATTGGGGACGTGCGTAACGTCTCCGGTGGCAGGCAACACACAACCGTTAAAAATAAGGAGGTTTGATGATGCAAAAATCCTTCGGCTCTATTCCGCTATACCGGGTCACGCAGCAACTGACGGCGGTGGCGACCGGACGGATTCCGGCGGATACTGTGATCCGCGGCGGGCAGATTATCAATGTCTGCACCGCTGAGATCCTTCCCGGCGATGTGGCGATCAGCGCCGGCCGGATCGCGCTAGTAGGCGACGCTTCCCACTGTATCGGCGAAAAAACCCGGGTGGTTGACGCAGCCGGACGATATATCGCTCCCGGTTTTCTGGACGGACACATTCACATTGAATCTTCGATGCTCAGTGTGGGAGAATACGCCCGGGCGGTGGTGCCGCACGGAACCACCGGCGTATATATTGACCCACATGAAATCTGCAATGTTTTAGGGCTGGACGGCGTGCGCTGGATGCTGGAGGACGCGGCGCGAACGCCGCTGAAGGTGATGGTAACCACGCCGTCGTGCGTGCCGGCGGTGCCGGGGTTTGAAGATACCGGCGGGCGTATCACGCCGCAGGATATCGCCAACTCGATGGACTGGCCGTCGGTAATCGGTCTGGGCGAGATGATGAATTATCCCGGCGTATTAAACGGCGCAGGTGCCGTCCACGCCGAGATTGCGGCAACGCTGCAGGCCGGCGGCATCGTCACCGGTCATTTCCCGGTATCTAACGCCGGCGGCGACCTTGACGGCTATATTGCTGCGGGAATACGCTGTTGTCACGAATCTACCACTGCGGCCGACGCGCTGGAAAAGATGCGTCGCGGCATGTATGCCCAGATCCGGGAGGGTTCGGCCTGGCATGATCTGCACGCCGTGTTGCCCGCGGTCACCGCACATCAGGTAGACAGCCGGTTCGCCTGTCTGGTATCCGACGACGCCCATCCGCATACGCTGGTGGAAAACGGCCATCTCGACCATATTGCCCGGCGGGCGGTAGCGGAAGGGTTAGACCCGATCACTGCAATCCAGATGGTGACGATCAATACTGCCCAGTGTTTTCAGATGGATCAGGAGCTCGGATCGGTGACGCCGGGGAAATGCGCGGATCTGGTATTGCTGGAGGATCTGCAAAATATCACGGTGTCTTCGGTCTGGATCAACGGACGTGTCATTGCGGAAAACGGCCGTTATCTGCCCAAGCTGCCACCCTATCGTTATCCTGAACAGGCACTGCATTCGATGCACGTAGGCGGTACGATCACACCGGAATCTTTTGCGATTGCGGCGCCGGACGTGCAGCAAACGGCGCATGTGCAGGCAATCGAGATCATCCCCGAGCGAGTATCAACCCGCAAAATTGTCGCGCCGGTTCCGGTCAAAGATGGGCTGGCGCTGGCTGACGTGCAGCAGGATCTTTTAAAGGCAGCGGTGTTCGAGCGGCATAAAGCCACCGGCAAAGCGGGATTCGGTTTTGTCAAAGGTTTTGGAATTCGCGAGGGCGCGATGGCTTCAACGGTGGCGCATGATGCCCATAACCTGCTGGTGATCGGCACCAACGACGCAGATATGGCGCTGGCCGCCAATACGCTGATCCAGTGCGGCGGCGGGATGTGTACAGTGCGCGGCGGGCAGGTGCTGGGGCTTGTAGAGCTCCCGATCGCGGGACTGATGCAGGAACTGTCGGCTGAAGAAATGAGCGCCCGGGTGGCCGCGCTGGCCGAAAGCTGGAAAGCCATCGGCTGTTCCATCGCGTCGCCGTTTATGACGATGGCGCTGATTCCACTGGCCTGTCTGCCGGAGCTGCGACTGACCAATCGCGGACTGGTAGACTGCACCACCTTTGCATTTACGCCGCTGTTTGTCGAATAGACGGCGAAGTATATATCTGTGTTTCCCGCAGATCATCCAAACCGCCGGATTGACAGATCCCGGGCAAACAGAAAGATGTTTTCCGGCAGTGAAAGGACAGCATGCAGCCCACTGAAAACCAACCTTCGGCTAAAAAGCTGTCGGCGGCGGCATTTTTTACCAAGTGGGGCCTTTTAATATCTGCGGCTGAAGCTGAAAAACACGATTACAGTCTACCACTTGATCTACTATAAGATATAGCAAAAAAACCACGAGGGGTT